>JAFGCA010000664.1 GCA_016932895.1 Sedimentisphaerales bacterium
GAGATCCAACTGCTGTTGATGGTCAGGCGAACGTACTGGGCGATCGCGCCGCCGAACGGGACGCTCGTGTTGGCCGTATAGGTGTCCGCCCCGGCCCCCTGGGCAAATTCCTCCTCACCAAGGAGAATCCAGTCGGTGCTGTCGAGGGAATACTCGACGGTGACGTCTTTGAGGCTGAAGCCGATCGCGGGCTCGCCCTCGATGTTGCTGTTCCAGACCCACATCTCATACACGCTGTAAGGCCTGTCGAACGCATAAACGAGCTGGTCCGGTCCGGCTCCGGGCAAGCTGAGCCACATATCCTCGAGTTCCATGGAATGCTGGTCGTCGTCGTTGAGGCCGGAGCCGTTGATGGTGTTTTCCGGACCCGACCCGGGCAGGCTGATGCCGGAGTACGTCACGGTGACGCCTGGCACGGCGTACGCAACCGGTTCGACGGTGAAGCTCCATATCTCACCCTTGAAAGTCCCGGGTTGCGACGGGGCGTTGACTTCGTCGACGCGCCAGTAGTACGTCTGTCCCAGCGTCAGCAGGCCGGGATCGTATTCCGAGGCAACCTGGCCCGGACCGACCAGCACGCCCCGCGTATCGGTCTTCGTGGCCGCATCGACGTCGGCCAGGCTCGTCCCGAAGTACACGTCGTGCGTCGAGGCATACAGCCCCGGAGACCAACTCAGAAGAGCGTCGAACGGCACGTCCGTGGCGCCGTCTTTCGGATACGCATCTTTGGCCAGCGCCGGGGTCATGCCTTCCTGCATGATCAGGTTGATCTGGCCGTTGGACAGGGCCCGATTGAAGAAAGCCACGTCGTCGATTTTGCCGTGGAACCAGAAATTGTTTGACCCGATGTCCCATCCGATCCCGAGATCCTGGAGCGGCGCGATGGTCCCGGCCGGAGGGGTTGCGGTTTCCCAGGTCTGTCCGCCGTCAACAGAGATTTTCTGTGTGTTCTGAGCTCTATCCAGGACCGACGCCACAAAGACCCATTCTCCCAGCGGCACCGTCACAAAAGGCGTGTCCACTCTGCTGGCGCCGTTGTCTCCCAGCATGAATCGATATCCCGTCTCGTCGCCGTCTCCCTGATTCCTGTCCGCTCCGATGTAATACCCGACGCTGCCGGTATCTCTCTTGGCCACCACCAGGTCCCAATTGGTGCTTCCACTGGTCCCGGCCGTCGCCTCTACATACCCCCAAAAAGTCACCGTGAAACTGCCGTCCGATGGATTCAATGCATCCTGTTGGGCGATCCACACATACGCATCGGCCCCATCGAAGAACAGGCATCCGTCGCGCGGGCCGTCTTGGCGCCACAGCGGGTCGTTGACCAGCGTGCCGTGCAGGTCGTTCCCGCTGGAATCGGCCGCGACGGTGCCCGAGCCCTCGTCGAACCTCCACCAGCCGACAAGATTGGGGTCAAGCACGTTACCCAGGCCTGGTTGCACAAGCCCAAGTACCACAAGGATAATAATGATCGGGTGAGCCAGTTGTGTAGACATGAGTGTCCTCCTTACAGAGCATATCGTTAGCGTTATGCTTGATCGTGCTCGAATCTGCGTACAGCCGACGCCTGCCCCTCCGAAGCGGTGCACTACCCGTTTGTCCCTCTCCGATGTAAGAAACAACACTCCGCACTCACTTGGCGTGTGGACCAGCCCGCACAGGTAAGCGTACGTGCATCACATTCTACTACGTTGGCCCCGCGACTGTCAAGTTCTAATCTGGGGGACGAGGACCGTGGGGGGTGTGTTGCTAATACACGCCGACGCAGCCGAAGGTGAAGTAGAAGAAATAACTGTGGCCGAATTCGACGATGAGGCGCTGGAGCACGGCCTGGCGGTTGTGCGGCTGCACGCTGTTTCTGAGCTGGACGAATTTCATATAGCGCTGGATGGTTTCCGGCCTCAGGTTCAGCGTGCTCAGGTCGATTTTCCGCTTCTGCGAATCGAGATAGATCAGCAGGGCCTCTTCATAAAGGACGGGGACTTCCTGATACCCGAGTTCACCGAGCCGTTCCATGTTCGCGACGACCTTGTCCGCTCGGCCGGTCAGCAGGTAGCAGGCCATAAGATACTCAAACGCCATCTGGTTGTGCCGATTGCGCTGGAGCAATCCCGTCAGCATCTGCTCGATGGAGTCTTTTCCGGTCCCCGGGTGCCCGGCCTGATGCATGCACGAACGGATTCGGTCCACGTAGGACGTCTGCTCCGGCGAGAACCCGCCGTCTAACGCGCCGAGCAGCGTTTCGGCCTTCCGGCGATACACCAGGTCTTTCCTCAGAACGTTGAGATAGACTCGGGCAGTGTCATGGTGTCCCTTGATGATGTGGATCCAGGCCATTTTTTCCAGGGCCGGCGCCGAATGATTCTTGGCCGCCAGGATTTCCGACGCCAGCTTCTGGGCCAGGTTGACCTGCCCCAGCTCCAGGAAGGTGTCGCACAATCTCGCTTGGGTCAAATAGGACACTTTCTTCTCGTGCGTGAGAAGAAGCCCGTGCGGTGTCTGGGGGAAGTCGAACATGGCTTCGGGCAACCGGCCCGTGTGGTACAACGCTCGGACGATGTCATGGTTGAAGAATGGATTGCTTGTGCCCTTGGGTAGACGGGCGGCGAGCTCAAGAGTTTTAGCCCATTGTTTCCGGAGAGCATAGTCGTGCGCCAGGACAAAGGGCTTGCTCATGGGGTCATGGCTGAAGAAGAGCCCCGCGGCGGCCAGGGCGATGGGAAGCACTGTCACCGCGGTTTTCCCGATGAGAGTCAGAGGCAGCCTCTTCTGTCCGGCCGGGGTACGCGCCTTCTTGCGCTTCGTCGGCCCGGGACGTTTCTTCGGGCGCCGCTGGCTCCTGTGGAAAACCACCTTACCCGACAACAGGAGCAACGCGCTCAAAGGCACGAAGACGTACAGGATGATGACCAGGACCCGGGAAAACGTCTTCATGCCTCCCGTTACTGCCGAAGATACGGGAGTCATGGTGAGAAGGGCCTGACGGGGCGACATGAGGAAGACGTATTGGGCGAGAGCCCAACCGATGGCGGCGCCGGCCGGCAAGGCCAGGGCCGCAAGCCGCCAGTGGCGCCGGAGAAAGATCGCATGGATCACGGTCATGGCAGCAAAGAGGAGCAATCCTCCGGCGCCCGCCCACCAGAAGACCACGGCCGCCATGCCGCAATAGACCAGCGCGGGCATTGCCGGGCGACGCCGAGGCACTCTCTCAAAAACGAGGGAACACAGCAGCCCCACAAACAGGGTCAGGCAGGCGGGCAGAGGATGCTTGTACCGGCTGTAGATCAAGAAGACCACGACCGCGGGCACCGAGCTCAGAACGGCGGCCCGTGCGCCGCCGGCGGCGACGAGATGGCGTCGCGAGACTTCGCACAGCAACAGCATGCACAGCACGATGATCGCCGTTCCCAGCCACGAGTGGTAGAAGCCCTGGGAGAGCAGGCCGGAAACGTACATAACGAATCCGCCGGGCAAACTCAGGGCGTCTTTCAGAAACGCCCATCCGGTCATGAATGTCGGTGCGTCCGGGAGAATGCTGCCGAAAGACTGGTAGATCAGGTGCGGCTCAATCACCAGCCATAGATAGAGCGCTGCCAACGCGAAGAATAGCAGATGGTGTGGAAACTGTCTTATCCTCTTCAGCACGCTTCTTATTCTCCTGCACTCGGACGGACGGCAGCCGGGCCGGTCACTCGCGCTCCTGCCACGGATCGGACGGGCGGGCCTGGGGCGTCGCCCCGGTCAGGGGCAGGTCCACCGCGACGGAAGGCACCGAACGCGCCGCCCGCGCCAGCCGGGATCGACTTACTTTGATGCGAGTCTGGATCAATTCGGGAACGCTATAGGTTTCCAGCAGTGAATCGTAGTACGCCGGGTCCTTCTGCGGCAGAACGAACGGCTTGCACACCCGTCCGTCCCCGTCCACGTAGCCAAAGTACGTCCGGGTCAGGCTGCCTCCCTGCCGCTTGCTGCTGAAGGCGATCCACCGGCTGTTGCTGGACCAACTGTGCCACGATTCGGAATACGCGCTGTTGGCCTCCAGCCGGCGATACTCTCCGCCGGCCAGGTCCATCAGGTAGAGATCGCTGCTGGGCTGATAGACGGGAAAGCACCCGTACCGGCACATGCAAAACAGAAGGAATCGCCCGTCGGGGGAAATCCTCGGCAGCAGGATGCTCAGCCCCGTATCCTCGGCGGCCAGGACCGTCTCGGCCTGACCCCACTGATTCGTTTCGACGTCGTAGGGGATGCGGCACAGATCGTACTTGAGCTTGTCGTAGTTTTCCGGGGGAACCGTGTCGCGATCGGACCACAGGACGGGCGCGCTGCAATAGTAGAGATACCGCCCGTCCGGGGACCAGGTCGGATAGGTCTCCAGCCGGTCCTTGTCCGCCAGCGCCGCCGGAGAGACCGCCTCGCCGCTCTCGAGGTGATAACAGACCAGGGCCGAATCGAGGTCCACCACGTCGCGGACCTCCAGGCCGCCGGTATGAAAGAACTGATGTACCTTGTTGATCGAATACACCGCCAGCCGGCCGCTCGGATGCCAGCTCGTATAGCCCCACTTGGCCCCGATCTTGCGGACGGCGCCGTTGCGGGCCAGCAGCGTATGGCTGCCGTACGTGGCGCTGCGCAGTCCGATGGTCATGGTATCGGCCTTGTGACCGGCAAAGCTGTGACAGTTGAGACACCCCTGGCCGAACGAGCGCCCGTGCAGGACCGGCGACGTGTCGAAATCGGCCAGGCTGCGCTGGTAAATGCCGATGTCGTCCCAGGCGTTGTAAATGGGTTTCATGAACCGGTAGACGAGCGTCCCGTCGATCTCTTCTTCGGCGACGGTGTTGGTGATCCGCTGGAATTGTTGCCATCCATGATCCGCCGTCTCGACGCAAACGTCGACCCGGATGTCCCGGCCCCGGTTGGCCTCCAGCAGGGCCCGCCATTTTCTCGGCGGGATGCGGATCGAGGCGGTTCGGCCGGTGATCTCAATGGCCGCGCCGCGATCGGCATGGAGCTTGACGTGATAGGCCCGGCCCCGTTCGAGGATTCTGAAATTCAGCGGGGCGATGTTGGGCGGGATGGTGACACCGCAGTAGTCAGGCGCTATGTTCGGCTCGCGCGCCACGGGCGTACAGCGCGCCCCGGGTTTGGGCGCAGAGAACACCCGCCATACTCCCAGGAGGATGAGCACGCCGGCCAGAATGCCTGTGACAATGAATCTTCTCTTCATGGCTTTCTGCAAAGGTCGCTGATTCGATTGCTACCGCAGGCCGAGCATGGGGAGGTTGACTCGGATCTTCACGGCCGCGACGTCGTCCTGGACGAGCAGTTGGATGTGGCCGGTGTCGAGGCTGACGTGCGGGAACGCCACGCCCCGGGGCTCGGCCAGACTGCGGGTCAGGCCGAGCGATTTGTCCAGCTCGATCAGGAGGCCGCGAAAGACCTGGTTCATCATCATGCCGGCCAGCGAAACCAGCTCGTTGGCGTGGGCCGGCTTCTCGGCGCTGCCGGTCAGGGCGCGGACGTCGGCGTTGATCTGCTCGGCCAGCCAGCGAATGATGGCGAGCTGCCGGGTCTCCTCCGTGGCGTAGGGCGTGGTCCGGAACTGCGGGTCGAGGACGAGCTCGGCGTCGAAGAGCAGTCCCTTTCGCGGCGGGATCAGGTAGTGTTTCGGCTCAGTCGGCGAGATGATGGCCCGCTCGTCGCTGCAGAAGAAATACTTGCGCCGGGCGGTGAGCTGATACTCGTCGAAGACGATGATGTTGGCCCAGGTTTTCAGGCCGTTCTTGCTCTGGCCCGTCAGCGCCGCCGCGGTGTCGCTCTGGCTCAGCAGCAGCTTGCCGACGGCGCCCGGGTCGAGCTGATAGCTCGGCGCCTGCGCCAGGTTCAGCACGTCGAGAGTGGTGCTGGTCTTGAGTTGCGTGCGGTTGTAGGGGTCGGTGAGCCGGGCATAGGGGAGCTTCTCCGGCGGGAGGTACGACAGGGCCGCGCAGCCGCACAAGCCCGAGAAGAACCAGAGAGCCGCTATACGCAGTGCCGTATGGGCCGGGCCCGTTCGGTTCCGCCTGCGCGATGCGTCCGCTCTCATTGGTTCTCCTCTGGCTTGCCAAGGCGAGGCGAAGGAAATCAGACCTCCTTCGCGTCGATCCAGTTCATCATCTTCCGCAGCGTCCTGCCCACGGTTTCCAATTGGCTCTGATGATCTTTGTCGTACAATTCGTTGAACTTCTTGAGTCCGCCCTGGTATTCGCCGACCCATTCCTTGGCGAATTCGCCGCTGGTGATCTCGCCGAGGATCTTCTTCATCTCGGCCCGCGTCTCGTCGGTGATGATCCGCGACCCGCGGCTCAAATCGCCGTACTCGGCGGTGTTGCTGATGCTGTACCGCATGTAGCTCAGGCCCCCCTGGTACATGAGATCGACGATCAGCTTAACCTCATGGCAACACTCAAAATAGGCAATTTCGGGCTGGTAACCGGCCGCGACGAGGGTCTCAAAGCCCGCCTTGATCAGCGCCGAGAGGCCGCCGCACAGCACCACCTGCTCGCCGAACAGATCGGTCTCCGTCTCCTCCTTATAGGTCGTTTCGATGATGCCGGCGCGGGCGCCGCCGATGCCGTTGGCCCAGGCCAGGGCGATCTGTTTGGCGTCGCCGGTGGCATCCCGCTCGACGGCCACGAGGTTGGGCACGCCGCCGCCCTTGACGTACTCGCTGCGGACCAGGTGGCCCGGGCCCTTCGGCGCGATCATGACGA
>JAFGCA010000665.1 GCA_016932895.1 Sedimentisphaerales bacterium
CGACGCGCGTGGAGCTGCAGGGCCGCATCGTGGGCTGTGTCCGCTCGCCGGGCAGCCGGATCGGCGGCGCATTGATGGGGCCGGCCGGCGCGATCGCGGGTTGTCTGAAGAGCATCATTGAGAAGGCCGAGAAACAGGCGGCCTGAGGCGGTACGGGAGTCATTGCCAAAGATTAGGAACGGCCTGGATGGCTGTCCCGAAAGGGTCAAACGAGACGGTGGAGTCTCGGCTACCATCAGGCGTTGAACGTGATAGGAGTTTATCCAAATGGCGGAAGAGCAAGCGACAGAAAGCACGCCGGCCGAGCAGCCGAAGGAAGCCAAGGCGTGGAGCAGCGACGTTAAGGACCTGGGCGACAAGATCGTGGCCCTGACCTTGATGCAGGCCAAGGAGCTGGCGGATTACCTGAAGGAAGAATACGGGATCGAGCCGGCAGCCGGCGGTGCCGTGATGATGGCAGGGCCCGGACCGGCCGCCGGTGGCGCCGAAGAGGCCGAAGAGAAGACCAACTTCGACGTGATCCTGGCCTCGTTCGGCGAGAAGAAGATTCAGGTCATCAAGGAAGTCCGGGCGATGACGGGGCTCGGCCTCAAAGAGGCCAAGGAACTCGTGGACGGCTGCCCCAAGCCGGTGAAGGAAGGCGTGAGCAAGGAAGATGCCGAAGCCGCGAAGAAGCAGCTTGAGGACGCCGGCGCCGTGGTCGAGATCAAGTAGATCTCTACCCTGACGTGTAAATCGATGGGATACGCACAAAGGTACAGCGGCGGCGATAGTTGATGGAAATGGCCGAGGAGCATCAGATGGTTGGGCGAACAGTTCGCAATTTCGGCAAGATTCAGGACGGCGTGGAGATCCCGAACCTCGTCGCGGTGCAACGGAGCAGCTACGATAAGTTCCTGCAAAAAGACGCGGCGCCCCTGAAGAGGGAGGACATAGGGCTTGAGGCCCTGTTTCGGGAGATTTTTCCTATCGAAAGCTACGATAAGAAAATGACCCTGGAGTATCTCTGTTACGAGCTGGAGAAGCCCCACTATACGCCGCTGGAATGTCGTCAGTTGCGCTTGACGTATGCGTATCCCATCAAGGTCCATTGCCGCCTGCGATCGGAAAAGGGCGCGGATCTGGCCGAGCAGGCGATCTATCTGGGTGAGGTCCCCGTGATGATCGGGGGCGGTGAGTTCATCGTCAACGGGGCGGTTCGGGTTATTGTCAACCAGCTTCACCGAAGCCCGGGTGTGGATTTCCTGATCGAGAGCAAGGAAGGCGACCGGGTGTTGCACGGTGGGCGAGTCATCCCGGAGCGCGGCAGTTGGATTGAGATCGGCGTGACCCAGAAGGATATTGTGGTGGTCAAGATCGACCAGTCCAGCAAGATCCCGGCCACCGTCTTTCTGCGGGCGATCAGTCCGGATTTTGGCACGACCGAGCAGATTCTACGCTATTTCTACCCGACGAAGAACGTTGCGGTGAGCAAGCTGACGGCGGACATGTGGGCGGTCGGTCCGATCGTGGACACGGAGACCGGCGAGATTCTCGTCGAGGCCGGCGCCCAGATCAGCGACAAGGTCTCCCTGATCCAGCAAAGCGGGCTCAAGAAGGTGGAAGTCATCACGGAAGTCCGCGATGCGATCATCCTGAATACGCTGGCCGAGGATGATTGCCCGAGCCACGAGCAGGCGCTGCTGAAGTTCTATATGCGGCTGCGTCCGGGCAATCCGCCGAACCAGGAAAAGGCGGCGACGTTCTTTGCCGAGAAGTTTTTTGATTCGAACCGGTATCGGCTGGGCAAGGTCGGGCGGTTCCGCCTGAATCGCAAGTTTGGGCAGAACGTCGACGAAGATGAAATGACGCTTCGGCCGGAGGATTTCCTCAACACGATGAAATACATGCTCGCGTTGCGGAACAACGAAGGCGAAGTGGACGACATCGACCATCTGGGCAACCGCCGGCTGCGGACGATCGATGAGCTGGCGGCCGACGAGATACGCAAAGGCCTGCTGAAGCTGCGCCGCACGGCGCAGGAGCGCATGAGCATCAAAAGGGACGCCGAAGAGCCCCCGCGCGTCGCGGACCTGATCAACTCCAAGAGTGTGGCCAGCAGCATCAACTATTTCTTTGGACGGGGCGAGCTGAGCCAGGTGGTCGACCAGACCAATGCCCTGAGCCAGCTCACGCACGAGCGGCGTTTGTCGGCGCTGGGGCCCGGTGGTTTGAACCGCAGGCGGGCCGGCTTTGAAGTGCGCGACGTGCACATCAGCCACTACGGGCGAATCTGCCCGATCGAGACGCCGGAAGGGACCAACATCGGTCTGATTTCGTCGCTGGCGATTTTTACGGCGGTCGACGAGTATGGATTCCTGCTGACCCCGTATCGCAAGGTCAAGAGCGGGAAAGTCACGGACGATATCGCGTATCTGCGGGCTGACGAGGAAATGCTTGCCGTGTTCGCTCCTCCCAGTGCGGCCGACCCGAAGACGATGAAGATTCGCGAAGAACTGGTGCTGGCCCGCAAGGGTGGCGAGCTGGCGCAAACGCCCCGTACCGAGGTGGATTACGTGGACGTTTCGCCGAAACAGATTGTGGGCGTTTCGGCGTCGCTGATCCCGTTTCTCGAGCATGATGACGCCAACCGCGCCTTGATGGGCTCGAACATGCAGCGGCAGGCGGTGCCTCTGCTCAAGACCGAATCGCCGCTGGTGGGCACCGGCATGGAAGATGTCGTGGGGGCGAACTCGAGCATGGTGGTGCGGGCCGGCAGCAGCGGTACCATCACGGCCGTGGACGCCACGCATATCGTCATCAACCACACCGATGAGTACCTCCTGGAAAAATTCGTCGGCCTGAACGAACGCACGTGTCTGAACCAGACGCCGATTGTCAAGCTGGGCGAGAAAGTCAAGACCGGGCAGGTCATCGCCGACGGAGGCGGAACCTCCCAGGGCGTGCTGGCGCTGGGCAAGAACGTGCTGGTGGGCTTCG
Source organism: Sedimentisphaerales bacterium (assembly GCA_016932895.1). The sequence continues at coordinate 2,980 of JAFGCA010000665.1, forward strand.
TTTCCTTCGATGGATTCAATTTTGAAGACGCGATCATCGTCAGCGAGAGGTTGTGCAAGGACGATACCTTCACCAGCATCCACATCGATGAGTTCACCGCGGAGGTCCGCGAGACGCGGCTGGGAAAAGAGGAGTTCACGCGCGACATCCCGAACGTGAGCGAAAAGGCGCTGCGCAACCTCGACGAGCGCGGGGTCGTCCGCGAGGGTACACGCGTCTGTCCCGGCGACATCCTGGTGGGCAAGGTGGTCCCCAAGAGCAAGGTGGAGCTGACGCCGGAAGAGAAGCTCTTGCACGCGATATTCGGACGAGCCGGAGAGGATGTGAAGAATGATTCCCTCGAGCTGCCCAGCGGCTACGAAGGGGTCGTGATCAAAACGGAAGTCTTTACCCGGCGGGGGGCCGGCGGCGACGACCAGAAGAAGACGTTGGCCGAGGAGGTCAAGAAGTACGAGGCCGAGGTCCACGCCCGAGCCTGCAGCATCTTCCGGCAGATGATCGACGCCATCCACGAGCAGATGGAGGTCAACATTGTCGATCCGTCCACGCGGCAGAAGGTGGGCGCCAGCGAAGACGACGAGGTGATCTACGAGCAGATCGAGAACTTCGACGTCAAATGGGCCCGGCCCGCTGCGCTGCGCGACGATGTCAAGAAAATCGTGGACAAGTTCTGGGTCAAGATCACGAATCTGGAGGAGGAAAAGGCCCGCCGCATCGAGCGACTCAAACACGGTGACGAGCTGCCCAGCGGCGTGCTGCAAATGGCCAAAATCTACGTGGCGATAAAGAGAACACTCTCGATCGGCGACAAGATGGCCGGACGTCACGGCAACAAGGGTGTGATCGCCAAGATCATGCCGGAAGAGGATATGCCCTTCCTGGAGGACGGCACGCCCCTGGATATCCTGCTGAACCCGCTGGGGGTGCCCAGCCGTATGAACGTCGGGCAGATCCTGGAGACCCATCTGGGGCTGGTGGCCCGCGTCCTGGGGTTCGATGCGGTAACGCCGGTTTTTGACGGCGCGACCGAAGAGGATATTCACACCCTCAGCGAAGAGGCCAACAATCGCATGGCCCGGCGCCGCGTCGAACTGCAAGAGAGTGGGGAAGCCCCGCCGGACGATGAGTTGTTCATCCATGTGCCCAAGTTGCTGAAGACGCAATTGTACGATGGAAGAACGGGCGAGCCGTTTGATCAGAAAGGGACGATCGGCTGCATCTACATGATGAAGCTGCACCATTTGGTAGACGACAAGATTCACGCCCGGGCCACGGGACCGTACAGTCTGATCACCCAGCAGCCGCTGGGAGGCAAGGCACGCACGGGAGGGCAGCGCTTCGGTGAAATGGAAGTGTGGGCCCTGGAAGGCTACGGGGCGGCCTACACGCTTCAGGAAATGCTGACGGTCAAGAGCGACGACGTGGAGGGACGCACGAAGATCTATGAGTCGATGGTCAAGGGACAGAACAGCCTGGAAGCAGGGACGCCGCTGTCCTTCGATGTCTTGTGTAACGAGATCCGCGGGCTGGGATTGAATATCCAGCTCGAAAAGAAACGCCTGGGACAGACGGCTCTGTAGATTTGATTGTCGAATGCTGAGTTTGTAAAGGGGCTTTTGAATGTTAGGGAACATCTACGATCGAATTAATGACTACGGTTCGGTCAAGATCTCACTGGCCAGTCCGAACGATATTCGCAGCTGGTCTTTTGGGGAAGTGCGGAAGCCCGAGACGATCAATTACCGGACCTATCGTCCTGAGAAGGACGGGCTGTTTTGCGAACGGATCTTCGGGCCCGAGCGGGACTGGGAATGCGCCTGCGGCAAGTACAAGGGGACGAAGTTCAAGGGGATCATCTGCGATCGTTGCGGCGTGAAGGTGACCCACAGCCGGGTGCGGCGCAAACGCATGGGGCATATCAACCTGGCGGCGCCGGTGGTGCACATCTGGTTCTTCAAGTCGATTCCCAATCGGCTCGGCACCGTTCTCGGCATGAAGTCTTCGGATCTGGAGAAAGTCGTTTATTTCCAGGATTACGTCGTTGCCGATCCGGGTACGACGCCGTTGAAAGCAGGGCAGCTTCTCAGCGAGGAAGAGTGCCGGGAAGCGGCCAGCAAGTATGGCAACTCGTTCAAGGCGGCCATGGGGGCCGAGGCGATCAAGATGCTGCTGGAGGGGCTGGACCTGGAGGGGCTCAGCGGCGAGCTTCGCCAGGCCATCACCAAGACCAACAGCAAGCAGAAGATCAAGGACCTGACCAAGCGGCTCAAGATCATCAACGAGATCAAGAACAGCGAGAACAAGCCGGAGTGGATGGTCCTGGATGCGATTCCGGTGATTCCGCCGGACCTGAGGCCGCTGGTGTTGCTGGAGAGGGACAATTTCGCCACGAGCGATTTGAACGACCTGTACCGGCGTATCATCAACCGGAACAACCGGTTGAAGAAGCTTATCGACCTCAACGCGCCGGAAGTGATCATTCGCAACGAGAAACGCATGCTCCAGCAGGCGGTGGATTCGTTGCTGGACAACGGGCGCTGCCGCCGGCCGGTGCTGGGCAGCAACAACCGGCCGTTAAAGTCCCTCACGGACATGATCAAGGGCAAGCAGGGTCGGTTCCGGGAGAATCTGCTGGGCAAACGCGTGGACTATTCGGCGCGTTCGGTGATCGTGGTCGGCCCCGATCTGAAGCTGTACCAGTGCGGGCTTCCCAAGAAGATCGCGTTGGAGCTGTATCAGCCGTTCATCATTCGCAAGCTCAAGCAACACGGGTACGCCGACACGATCAAGAGCGCCAAGCGCATGATCGAGCGGCGGGACGAGCAGGTTTGGGATATCCTCGAGGAAGTCATTCACCAGCATCCGGTGTTGCTGAACCGGGCCCCGACTCTCCACCGTATGGGCATTCAGGCGTTTGAGCCGGTCCTGGTGGAAGGCAACGCGATCATGCTTCATCCGCTGGCGTGCAAAGGCTTTAACGCCGACTTCGACGGCGACCAGATGGCGGTGCATCTGCCGTTGAGCGTTGAGGCGCAAGCCGAGACCCATATCCTGATGATGACGACGAACAACATTTTCTCGCCGGCCAACGGTTCGCCGATGGTGGGGCCGTCCCAGGATATGGTGATGGGGAACTACTATCTGACGGTCACTCTGGAGGATCTGAGGCCTTCGATCGGTGCGGCGGCCGAAGAAGGTCCGAAGCCGCCGGTTTTCCGGGATGCCTTTGAGGCCATGATGGCCTACGACATGGGCAAGATCGGTCTGCACGACAAGATCCGGGTCCGTATTCCTCACCGTCTGGTCATAGACAATTCCGGCAAGACGATCGTTCTGTACGAGGACGGCGATGAGAAGGGCGCCGCCAAGGCGCATGTGGTCGAAACGACGGTGGGCCGATGCATCTTCAACGATATTCTGGCCGAGGGCATGCCGTTTTACAACCAGACGATGTCGCAGAAGAGGCTCAGTCGCGTCATCAGCGACTGCTTCGTGTATTCGGGCAGTGCCGAGACGGTGGGCTTGCTCGACCGGATCAAGGATGTCGGATTTCGCTATGCGACACTTGCCGGGCTGAGTTTCGGACTGACCGATCTGAAAATCCCCGCGAAGAAGGCCGAGATCATCTCGGACACGGAAAAACGCGTCAGCAAGATTTACAAGAACTACAACGAGGGCGTTCTGACCGAGCGCGAACGGTACAACCAGGTGATCGATGCCTGGACGAATGCGCGTGTGGCCGTTACGAATGAAATGATCCGGGGTCTGAGGGAAGATACGAAAGACGACGGGACTCCCTATCTGAATCCGATCTATCTGATGAGCGATTCCGGGGCCCGCGGCAGCATCGACCAGATCCAGCAGCTTGCGGGGATGCGGGCGCTGATGGCCAAGCCCAGTGGCGAGATCATCGAGACGCCGATCAAGTCGAACTTCCGCGAGGGGCTGACCGTGCTGGAGTATTTCAGCTCGACTCACGGGGCGCGCAAGGGTCTGGCCGATACGGCGTTGAAGACCGCCAACTCGGGCTATCTGACCCGGAAACTGATCGACGTGGCGCAGAACGTGATCATCATCGAGCTCGATTGCCAGACGTTACAGGGCATTACGAAGACGAGCGTCAGCCGCGGCGACCAGGTGGATATTCCGCTGTCGCAACTGATTATCGGCAGGACGGCACGAGACAACATCCGCAATCCGATCACCGACGAGATGATCGTGCATGAGAATGAGGTGATCACGCCGGAAATCGCCGGCAAAATCGAGGCGTTGGGTCTCGATGCGATCCGGGTGCGCAGCCCGCTGACGTGCGACAGTCCGTTTGGGGTGTGCGCCAAGTGCCACGCCTGGGACATGAGCAGCGGGCGGCTCGTCGAGGAGGGCTCGGCCGTGGGGATCGTGGCCGCCCAGTCCATCGGTGAGCCGGGCACCCAGTTGACGCTGCGGACCTTCCACACCGGCGGTGTGGCTTCCCGTGCGATCCTGGAGCGCGAGCAGAAGGCCACGCAGTCCGGCACGGTGCAGTATCGTGATATCAACGCCGTTTCGCTGCAGCGCGATGATGGGACCACTGTGGTGGTGGCCCTGAAGCGCAACGGCGAAATTGCGCTGCTGGATCAGAAAGAACGGGAACTCGACAAGTTCAAGGTTCCTTACGGCGGGATCATCACGGTCGAGGACGGCCAGAAGGTCAAGGCCGGGGTGACCCTGTTCCAGTGGGACCCGCACCGTACGCCGATCCTGGCCGAGATTGCCGGCATTATCCGGTTCGTGGACATCGTGGAGGGCGAGACGGTTCAGACCGAAGAGTTGCGGGTGAGGACCTCCCGGCTCAAGGCCAAGGACAGCGAGGTCAAGGTCCTCGAGCGTCCCGTGGTCATCGAGCACAAGGGCGACAAGCACCCGCAGATCATCATCGAGGACGCCAAGGGCAAGATCCTGGACGTGCACTACCTGCCTGCGGGGGCGCGCATCGAGGTGGTTGAGGGCCAGGAGGTGCAAGCCGGACAGTTGCTCGCCCACCAGCCCCGAGCCACCGGCGGAACGCAGGATATTACCGGTGGCCTGCCGCGCGTGACCGAGGTCTTCGAGGCACGCAAGCCGAAGGGACCGGCCGCTATGGCCGAAATCAGCGGTCGGGTCGAACTGAGAAGTGATAAACGCAAGGGCAAGATGACCATCACCATTCGCAACGAGAGTGGGATGGAGAAGGAACACCACGTCCCGCGGGATCGCCATTTGAACGTCCACACCGGCGACTTCGTCGAGGCCGGGGACGCCCTGACCGATGGGCCGCTGGTGCCCCACGATATTCTGCGCATCAAGGGCGAAGAAGCGGTGCAGAGATATCTCATCGGGGAAATCCAAAACGTGTATCGCTCTCAAAACGTCAATATCAACGACAAGCACATCGAGATCATCATTTCGCAGATGATGCGGAAGGTGGAAATCGATTCTGTGGGCGACAGTTCGTTCCTGCCCGGTGAGGTGGTGGACAAGTTTGTCTTCCGCAAAGAGAACGATCGTTTGAGCAACAGCCTGAAGATTGCCGATACCGGGGATGTCTCCGAGGTGCAGGAAGGGCAGGTCCTGGACAAGAAGGACTTGGCGCGGATGAACGAGAAGGTCGAGGTGTTGGGTGGGACGCCGGCCAAAGGGCGCAAGCCGCGACCGGCGACGGCCAAGACGCTGTTGCTGGGAATCACCAAGGCCTCGCTGTGGTCGGACAGCTTTATTGCGGCGGCAAGTTTCCAGGAAACGACAAAGGTATTGACGGAAGCGGCCTTGGCCGGTAAAGTAGACGAATTGCACGGTTTGAAAGAGAACGTGATCTTAGGCCACCTGATTCCGGCCGGGACGGCGTTCAAGCCGCATCTGGAATTGAAAGTCAAGCACCTTGTCGAAGCGCCGCTGCCGAAGGAATTGATGGGCGTCAGGGAGGAGAAAGAGGCCGAGGCCAAGGCCGAATCGAAGGTCAAGGAAGTGCTTGGTATCGAGTAGTTTATGAACGTTATGATTTGAGATTTGACTTATGCCGACAATCAATCAGTTAGTCCGGAAACCGAGGGCGAAATCCAAGGGACATAAGCGTGTGTCTGACATCAGCGGTTCGCCGCAGAAGCGGGGAGTGTGCTTGATTGTCAGGACGCAGACGCCCAAGAAGCCGAACTCGGCGTTGCGGAAGGTCGCGCGTGTGCGGCTGACCAATGGCAAGGAAGTGACCGCCTACATCCCCGGCATCGATCACAATCTGCAGGAGCACAGTACGGTGATCATTCGCGGCGGCCGTGTCCGGGACCTGCCCGGCGTGCGCTATCACATTGTCCGCGGCGTGCTCGATTGTGCCGGCGTTTCCGGTCGCCAGCAGGGCCGCAGCAAGTACGGCGCCAAGAAGGGCAAGTAGTCCTCCGGGATTGACAACGATTCGAAAACCGTTTTAAGACGATTGAGAGTACTATGGCCAAAAAGTTTACAGCTTCCGCCGAGCAGTTGCAGCCGGATCCGAAGTACAACAGCAAGCTGGTTGCCAAGTTCGTGAATTGCATGATGTGGGGCGGCAAAAAGAGCACCGCCCAACGGGTTTTCTACGATGCCATGGGCATCGTCGAGGGCAAGATCAAAGATGCGCCCCCGCTGGAGATCTTTGAGACGGCGATCAACAACGTCAAGCCCCTGCTTGAGGTCCGCAGCAAGCGTGTCGGCGGTGCGAGCTATCAGGTTCCCATGCAGGTCAACCCGAAGCGGCAGCAATCGCTGGCGTTCCGGTGGATTCTGGCCTCGGCCCGGGGCAAGAAGGGCAAACCGATGTCGCAGCGGCTGGCATCCGAGTTGCTCGACGCCTACAACAAGCAAGGCGGCGCCATGACGACGCGCGACAACGTGCACCGTATGGCGGAGGCGAATAAGGCATTTGCCCACTTCGCCTGGTAAAGACGTACGATCATTGCTGCCACGGAGAATTCGTAAGAACCCGTGGCAGTTTTTTTATGCGTAGACCGGAAAGGTTTCGGGAGACGCAGGAGAATTGTGACACGGCTCATAGTTACACGAGCGACATTGGCAAGATTGGCTGTGCAGGGAAATGGGAAGTTTAGAGAAGACGCGCAATATTGGGATCATGGCTCACATTGACGCCGGCAAGACCACGGTCACCGAGCGCGTTCTCTATTATGCGGGAAAGACGTACAAGATGGGGGAAGTCCATGACGGCACGGCCGTGATGGACTACATGGAAGAGGAGCAGAAGAGGGGAATCACAATCACCTCGGCGGCGACGAAGTGTCCGTGGAAGGACTTCGAGATCAATCTGATCGACACGCCGGGACACATCGACTTTACCGCCGAGGTGGAACGGTCGCTGCGCGTGCTCGACGGCGCCGTCGCTGTCTTCGACGGCAGCGAAGGCGTGCAGGCCCAGAGTGAAACGGTGTGGCGGCAGGGGCGAAAGTACAACCTGGCCTGCCTCTGCTTCATCAACAAGATGGACAAGGTCGGCGCCGATTTCGAGATGAGCCTCCAGAGCATTCACGACAAGCTCGTGGCGAACCCGGTTCCGGTGCAAATCCCAATGGGAGCGGAAGATCGGTTTGCAGGAATCATAGATCTGGTTGCCATGAAGGCGGTCTTCTATGAGGCCGAGGAGCTGGGGGCCACGTTCCGCGAAACCGAGATTCCCGCCGAATACGAAGAGAAGGCCCGGCAACACCGAGCCCGGATGATCGAGCTGGCAGCCGAGCATGATGAGGAGTTGATGGAAGCGTTCGTGGAGGACCGCCCTCCCGCCGAGGAGATCATTCGCAGAGCGGTTCGCAAGGGTACCCTTGCCAACGAGCTGCACCCGGTTTTTGTGGGGTCGGCTTTGAAGTACGTGGGCGTACAGCGGTTGCTGGACGGTGTCGTGGCGTATTTGCCCTCACCTCTGGAGAGGCCCGATATTATCGGGCACAAGCCCAAAGATGAGACGAAGGAGGTCGCCGTGAAGTGCGACCCGAACGGCAGCCTCGTGGCGCTGGCATTCAAAATCAGCGGCGACAGCCACGGCGACCTGAGCTTCCTGCGCATTTACCAGGGAACGCTGAAATCAGGGAGCCGCGTGTTGAATGTGAATCGGGACAAGAAGGAGAACATCACCCGCGTTTTCGAGATGCACGCGAACGAGCGCAAGATTCTCGATGTGGCGCGGGCCGGCGATATCGTGGCGGTGGTCGGCCTGAAGCAGACCCTCACCGGCGACACGATTTGTGACGCCAAGAAGCCGGTCATGCTTCCCAGCATTACTTTCCCTCAGACGGTGATTACAATGTCGATCGAGCCGCGTACGGCGGCGGAGAGGGCTAAACTGGCCGATGCGCTGAGTTCGCTGCGCCGCGAGGACCCCACCTTCGAGTGCAAGACCGACAGTGAGACGGGCCAGACGGTGATCAGCGGTATGGGCGAGCTCCATCTGGAAATCCTCCAGCACAAGCTGGTGAGAGAGAAGAAAGTCGACGTGAGGGTGGGCAAACCGAGGGTGGCCTACAAGGAGACCGTTACCCAACGGGCGAAGGCTGAGGGTAAATTCGTACATCAGACGGGCGGGCGCGGCCAGTACGGCCATGTGGTCTTGATAATCGAGCCCCTTGTGGTTGAAGAGGACCAGCGCGACTCGAGCCTTGAGTTTGTGGCCAGCGCGCCGGTCGATGAAGTACCGAAGGAATACGTTGCCGGTGTGGAAAGGGGGGTCCGGGACGCTACCGGCAGCGGTGTGCTGGCCGGGTATCCGGTCGTCCGGGTCAAGGTGACCTTGATCGGCGGGTCGTTTCATTCGGTCGATTCTTCCGAGCTTGCTTTCGAGCAGGCGGCCCTGATCGCGATGGATAAAGCGCTGAAGGAGGCCGGCCCCGTTCTTCTGGAGCCGGTCATGCGCATTGAAGCCGTGGTGCCGGAATCGGCCTTCGGTGCCGTGCAGGCGGACCTGTTGGCCAAACGCGGGCTGATTACGGATTGTCGCGTGCATGGCGGTATGCGGATTGTGGATGCCAAAGTGCCGCTCGTCGAGCTGTTCGGCTACTCCAGCGATATCCGCAGTCTGACCGCCGGCCGGGGCAACTTCACCATGGAGCCCTTGAGCTATGAAAGGGTCCCGGAGCAACTCGCCAAGGACCTCGTCTTCTAAAGAAAATTTTGTTTTTTCACGCCTTTTTTCGGATAAGGCGTTGACAGGCGGAAGGGGCATTGGTAAAGTTGTTCCTTTTCAGCTGTAGCGAGCATCGCCATGGATGGCGTTGCGAAAACGTAGTTACGCTGTGGCATATCTTTGATTGCCATCAGGGATGGCATAATGGGTGTTCTGTTTGACTCAGGGTTTGGACAAGCTGACGGAGGTCATGCAAAGGCCTGCGGTCGAGCGAACCTACCCTAAACGCTAAGGAAGGATGTTGGCTGGCGACAAGGGCCGATAAGGCAAAGCTGGCTGACGAGGCCTTTCCTGCTTTTACCCAACAGGTATGGTTTTGGTCGGAGCGCTGATTGTGTCTGCTCTGGGCTGGCCAGTGAGTTTTGCGTAAGTAACCGTATTTTTGTTGTTCATGCGTGTCTGTGAATGTGTCGCAGTGGGAACATTCGCAGGGACGCGCTAAAAGGGTGGTCCAGAGGGGCGTTATGGCTGCTGAGACCGAGAAAATAAGAATCAGGATGGAAGCGTACGACCATCGTACGCTGGACGCCTCCGCCAAGGAGATTGTGGAACACGCTCGTCGAACGAACGCGCGTGTGAGTGGCCCGATTCCGTTGCCGACTCGTATCGAGCGGTACACGGTGTTGAGGAGCCCTCATGTGGACAAGAAATCGCGCGAACAGTTTGAATTGAGAACGCACAAGCGTCTCATTGATATTCACGAGGCGAATGCGAGGACGGCCGAAGTGTTGAATCGCCTGGTCGTTCCCGCCGGTGTCTTTGTGAAGATCAAGGCGTAGGGGCAAAGGACGTCGGAATATGGCGATGTTGCTTGGAAAAAAGGTAGGCATGACGCGGGTCTACGACGAATCGGGAAAGCTGATTCCCGTGACGGTGATCCATGCGGGCCCGTGCACGGTGCTGCAGGTCAAGACCAGTGACCATGACGGCTACAGTGCGATCCAACTGGGATTCGACGACGTGAAGGCGTCGCGGCGGAAGCGGCCTCAGGTGGGCCACGCCGGCAAGGCCGGCGCGACGGCGAAGAGGTTCCTGCGGGAATGTCGCCTGGGCGCCGACGCCGAGTCCGAGTATAAGCTTGGCGATTCGGTTACGGTTTCGGTTTTTGCCGAGACCAAGTATGTGGACATCGTGGGAACGAGCAAGGGCAAGGGGTTTGCCGGAGTGATGAAGCGGCACGGGTTTGGCGGTTTTCCGGCTTCGCACGGTACCGAGCGAAAGCACCGGGCGCCCGGGTCGATATCGAGTTTTGCCAGCAACGCCGGTACCGGCGGCGGCCCGAAGAAGGGCAAGCGGATGGCCGGCCACATGGGTGATCGACGGATCACGACCAAGAACCACAGCCTGGTGGCGATTGACGAAGAGAAGAACCTCCTGATCGTCAAGGGCGCCGTTCCCGGTCCGGCCGGCGGGTACTGCATGATAACGACAGCCAAGAGGCCGCAGTAGGCCTGGTGGAATGAAGATGATGGAATTGACCGTATACAACACGAGCGGGGAGCAGGTGGGCACGATCAGTGTCGACGAGTCGGTGCTGGGAGGCTGTGTGAGGCACGCCCTGCTGAAACAGGCCATCGTGATGTACCAGTCCAACAGACGGGTGGGCACGGCAGCCACGAAGGGCCGAGGGCAGGTAGCGGGCTCGACGAAGAAACTGTATCGCCAGAAGGGCACCGGCAACGCCAGAGTGGGCAACCGCCGGACGGGCAAGCGCGTCGGCGGCGGTATGACGTTTGCGAAAGTGGCGCGCGATTTCAGCCAGCGCATGCCCGGCAAGCAGAAAAGGCTCGCCCGAGATTCGGCGATCCTGGCAAAGCTCCGCAGCGAAAATGTGGTCGTCGTGGACGGCCTGGCGTTCGAGAAGCCGCGCACGAAGGAGTTCGTGGGGGTGCTGAAAAGCTTGAAGATCGAGCGCAGTTGCCTGGTGGCGACCAACGATTACGAAGAAAATATCTACCGGTCGGCCCGCAACGTCAGGAAAGTGGCGGTGATGCCGGTCGCCGATCTGAATGCGGGTGAGATTGTCAAGCATCAGAAGGTGCTGTTTACGAGAGACGCGTTGGTGTCGTTTTTGGACAGGACAGGCGAAAGCGACAACTGATTCGGCATGGCCACGGGAATGTGGCATTCGTGGGAACCGTGAGTTTTTGGGTTTAGGTTCGGTTTTTCGATGGAAGACTTTAGCGTAATAGTTCGGCCTCTGATCACTGAGCAGGGCATGCACTTTGCCAACGTCAAGGGGGCATACTCGTTTGAGGTGAACAAGAGGGCTAACAAGGCCGAGATCAGGAATGCGGTCGAGAAGATCTACGGTGTGAAAGTCGACAGAGTACGAACGTCGAACCATAGAGGCAAACACCGCCGCAGGGGCAGGACGGTCGGCATGACGTCGAGCTGGAAGAAAGCGGTGGTGTATTTGAAACCGGACTATCACATTGACCTGTTCTAAGAGAACGGTTCAGAGAGAGAGATAGGCGTTATGGGCATTCGAGTTTACAGGCCGACAAGTGCAGGGCGACGGAACAGCTCGGTAAATGACTACTCCGAGCTGACCGCGAAGAAGCCCGAGAAGACGTTGTGCCGCAGGATCAAGAAGACCGGTGGCCGGAACCATCACGGCGTCACCACCACCCGGTTTCGCGGTGGCGGGGCCCGGCGGATCTACCGTATCATCGACTTCAAGCGCAACAAGGACGGCATGACCGCCAAGGTCATGACCGTGGAATACGATCCGAACCGGAATTGCTTCATTTCGCTGGTGCAGTACGAGGACGGTGAGAAACGGTATATTCTGGCGCCGTTTGGCATCCGGATCGGTGATGTGATTGAGAGCGGTCCGGTGTGCGAGCCGAAGGTGGGCAACGCGATGCCCCTGGCGGCGATCCCGGGCAGCCTGGAAGTGCACAACATCGAACTGACGGCCGGCCAGGGAGGCAAGCTGGTTCGCGGCGCCGGTAACGCCGCACGCATTGTCGCCAAGGAAGGGGATTGGGTCACTGTCGTGCTGCCGAGCGGCGAGATGCGCATGGTGCGGAGAGAGTGCCGCGCCACGATCGGGCGTCTGAGCAATCCCGAGCACCAGAATGTGACTATCGGCAAGGCCGGACGCAAACGCCACATGGGACGCAGGCCTCATGTTCGGGGCAAAGCGATGAACCCGGTCGCGCACCCGATGGGCGGCGGGGAAGGGCGGTCCAACGGCGGAAGGCACCCGTGCTCCCCGACCGGAAAGCTGGCCAAAGGCGGCAAGACCCGGAACCCGCGCAAGACCAGTAATAGCAGAATCATTCGACGCAGAAAGAACAAAAGACAAGGGCAGTTGACCCTGTAACCCGTCGCGCGGCGTGCGAGCCGGTATAGGGCTCGTGTAGAGCGCACCAGGTGAGAGAAGAGAGTAAGACATGGGACGATCTCTCAAAAGAGGACCGTTTGTTGACGAGAAGCTGTTCGGGAAGGTGAACAAGCAGACCGAAGAGGGTACGCGAAATCCCATCAAGACCTGGTCGCGGCGCTGCACGATTGTTCCCGAGTTTGTGGGATTCACGTTTATGGTTCACAACGGCAAGATGTTCCACAAAGTGTTCGTGACCGAGGACATGGTAGGCCACAAGCTGGGCGAGTTTTCGCCCACGCGGACGTTCAAGGGTCATTCGAGTAAGAAAATCAAGTAGAATATGAATTCAGGTTAACTGGCGATCCAGGAGAAACGGGACGTCGTTATATGCTTAGCCCGACGAAACTAAACGAGTTGTGTGAAAAACAGCAGGTTACCGCCGAAGTGCTGGCCCGGAGCCTTGTGCGGGGCAGCTTCGAGATGAAAGAGGCGGTGACGGCTGTGAAAAACTGGCAGAAGGGGCTGTTCAAGCCGCTGCCGGACAGTGAAGACATTCGCCGGCTGGCCGATGCCCTGTCGGTCGAGAGCAAGGAGATTTGCGGGTGGGTCTCGTCCTACCGGTACGCTCCCGTCTCGGCGCGGAAGGCGCGGTTGGTGACGCAGTTGATCGTGGGCCGGGGGGTACAGGATGCCATGGATGTCCTGAAGTTCACCCGGAAACGGACGGCGGCTATGGTGGACAAGGTACTGAAAGCCGCGGTGGCGGATGCGGACGAACAGCAGGCGGATGTGGACAGTTTATACGTCAGTGAGGCGCGCGTGGACGACGCCGGGGTCCGGATCGGCACCAAGCGCTGGATCCCAAAGGATCGAGGACGCGCGCATCCAATCCGAAAAAGGGCGTGTCACATATACGTGACGGTAACGCAAGCGTAAAGGGTGACCGGGAACGCATACTGAGATACCTGAACTATGGGCCAGAAGACATCACCAATAGGTTTTAGAACCGGCGTTACTCTGGGATGGCAAAGCACTTGGTTTGCCCCCAAGGCCAACTACGGCGACTTCCTCGTGGAAGACCAGAAGATCCGGGAATACGTGGACGCTCGTTTCAACCGGCGGATGCCGAAAGGGGCGGTGGCGAAGACGGAGATCATTCGGACCCGCAACGAGGTAAACGTGACGCTTCACAGCGGTCGGCCCGGGGTCGTGATCGGCCCGCGGGGTGGCGAGGTGGACAAGCTGCGCGAGGAGCTGGAAGCTCTGACGGGGCGGAAGGTCACGGTCAACGTGGTCGAGATCAAAGAGCCGGATCTCAACGCCACCCTGGTGGGGCAGGCGATCGCCGAGCAGCTTTCGAAGCGGGCGTCTTTCCGGCGTACGATGAAGCAGTATTGTGAGTCGGCGATCAACGCGGGGGCCAAAGGGGTGAAGATCATCTGTTCCGGACGATTGGCCGGATCGGAGATGGCGCGCAAGGAAACACAGAAGCTCGGCAGTATTCCGCTGCACACGCTGGACGCCGACGTTGACTATGCCATGGCGACGTCGCGGACGACGTACGGGGCGATCGGCGTGAAGGTGTGGATCTACAAGGGCAAGTTTGGTGAGGTCCTGGAGAGAGTGCGACCGAGGAGACGGCGTACGCCGAGGCCGAGACCGGCCGGTGGGCCCCCGAGTGGGGGCGGGCACAGAGCAGCCGCGGGGCCGCGACCGGCGGCGGATAGTGCGCCCGTGAGCAGCGAGCCGGCGTCGCAGCCGGCTCCGGCGGTGGAAACGCCGCCAGCAACGCCGCCCGAAGGGGAGAACGCGTCGTAGGACAGTACGCCGAGTGTGAATGGCTGAGAGAGGTTCGAAGCAATGGCGTTAATGCCGAAAAGAGTGAAATATCGCAAGTCGCAGCGCGGCCGCATGAAGGGCAACGCCACGCGGTGCAATTACGTTGCGTTTGGCGAATATGGTTTGCAGGTGTTGGAGACCAGTTGGATCACGGCGAAGAACATCGAGGCCGGACGTGTCGCGGCGACGCACTTCCTGCACCGCGAGGGTAAGGTCTACATCCGGATCTTCCCGCACAAGCCCGTCTCGTCCAAACCCCTGGAAACACGCATGGGGAAAGGCAAGGGGGAGCCCGAGTTCTGGGTCGCCCGGGTCCGACCGGGTCAGGTATGTTTCGAGATCGGCGGCGTCAGCGAAGACGTGGCCCGGCAGGCTCTGGCCCGGGTCGCCCACAAGATGCCGATCCGCTGTCGGTTCGTCAAGCGAAGACATTCGCTTTAAAAGAGGATACAACGGTGAAAGCCAGCCAGTTACGGGAAATGAGTCAGGACGAGCTGCAGAGCACGTTGGACGATCTGCAAAGGCGTTTGTTTGATTTGCGGTCGCAGGCGGTGACGCAGAAGCTCGAGAACGCAAAGGCCGTAATCAATACACGACGCGACGTAGCGCGAATCAGGACGATCATCCGTGAGAAAGGCAAGTAGCGCTGTCGGTTGAGACAGCGGGAAGTTGGCTATATGGAGACACGAAAAGCAAAAACGCTGACGGGTGTTGTCACGAGCAACAGTGGGAACAAGAGCATTCGCGTGACGATTGCGTACAAGGTGAAACACCCGAAATACGGCAAGTATGTCAGACGCAGAACCAAGCTGGGCGTGCATGACGAGCGCAATGAGTGCGGTGTCGGCGACCTCGTGGAAATTTCCGAGTGCCGGCCGTATAGCAAGGCCAAGAACTGGCGCCTTGTGCGGGTGGTCCAGAAAGCGGTCCAGGCGTAGAATCTAATACGAGATGCAAAGACCATGATTCAACAGGAAACCATGTTGGACATCGCCGACAATTCAGGTGTGCGGTCGGCGTTGTGTATCAAAGTCCTGGGCCGGGGCGGGTCGCGGGGCAAGTACACGCGGCCGGTGGCGCGCGTGGGCGATGTCGTCTGTGTGGCGATCAAGAAGGCGTTGCCGAGCTGCCAGTTGGACGACAAGAAGGTGCACAAGTGTGTGATCATTCGCACCAAGAGCGCGGTGCGGCGGGCGGACGGCAGTTACGTGCGGTTCGACAGCAACGCGGCGGTGATGATCGACAATGATGGCAACCCCATCGGCACCCGAATCTTCGGGGCCGTCGCGCGGGAGCTGCGCGAGAAGAACTACATGAAGATCATCTCGCTGGCCAGCGAGGTAGTGTAGATGCGACAGAGCAACCTGTGTGAATGGATGAAGAGATAGATCGATGGCCTTGCACGTAAAAAGAGGTGATATGGTGCAGATCATTGCCGGGGACCACAAAGGGGCGACCGGCCGGGTCTTGCACGTGTATCCGGACAAGAATGTTGTGGTGGTCCAGGGGCAGAATATCGCGCAGAAGCACGTTCGTCCCTCTCGGCGGAATCCGCAGGGCGGGCGTATCGGCGTCGAGCAACCGATCCACATCAGCAACGTGCTGCCTGTGAACCCGAAGTCGTCGAAAGGCAGCCGGGTGCGTTACAAGCAAAGCGATGATGGCGGTAAGAAACGCACGGCTGTGGATGGGACCGAGATCGGGACCATCCGGAGGGCGAAGTGACGGTCGCCGGCCGGCGTGAGGCTGACTGGCGTGGAAGGAAAAGGAACAGAGTAGAAGAATATGGCCCGGTTACGAGATCTGTATAAATCGAAGGTGGTCGAGCAACTGACCAAAGAGTTCGGCTATCAGAACGTGATGGCGGTGCCCAAGGTGGAGAAGGTCGTGGTCTCCATGGGTGTCGGTCGCGCCACGCAGGACAAGAAATTCCTGGAACTGGCGAAGAAGGACCTGACGCAGATCACCGGTCAGTTACCCTTTGTCTGCAAGGCCAAGAAGAGCGTCTCGAATTTCAAGGTTCGTCAGGGCTATGAGACGGGACTGAAGGTGACGCTGCGCGGCGTGCGCATGTATGAATTCATGGACCGGCTGATCAATCTGGCGATCCCCCGGGTGCGCGACTTTCGGGGCCTGAACCCGAACAGCTTTGACGGGCGGGGGAATTATTCGATGGGCCTGGCCGAGCAGAGCGTTTTTCCGGAGATCAATCTGGCCAAGGTCGAGTTTCAGCAGGGTATGAACATCACGTTCACCACGACGGCCCTGACCGACGAAGAAGGGCGCAAGCTGCTGACGCTTTTTGGAATGCCCTTCCGAGGCACGACGCCGTCGGCCTCGAGCGTGTAACCGATTGCCTGGCAGAGCCAGTGTGGAGTGTGTGAATGTCGACGAAGGCATTGGAAAACAAAGCCAAGAAGAAACAGAAGTTCCGTGTTCGTGAGTATACGCGCTGTGAGTTGTGCGGGCGTTCACGGGCGGTGTATCGCAAATTCAAGATCTGTCGGATTTGCTTCCGGACGCTGGCCAACGAAGGGAAGATTCCGGGCGTGAAGAAGGCAAGCTGGTGAGTGATGCAGTGACCGAGGCAGTCTACCGAGAAGCAGGTGCAGGATACGAGTTATGAGTTTGAGTGACCCAATAGCTGACATGTTGACGCGGATTCGCAACGCGGGGCGGGCGAACAAGCCGGAAGTGAAGGCGCGGGCGTCAAAAATATGCGAAGGTATTGCGGGCGTCCTCAAGGACGAGGGATACATTGAGGACTATGACCGAATCGACGACGGCAAGCAGGGGCTGCTTCGTATCCGGCTGAAGTACGATCAGAATGGACAGTTCGTGATCAGCGAACTGAAGCGAACGAGCAAGCCGGGCTGTCGAGTGTACGCCGCCGTTGACAGCCTGCCCAGGGTTCTGGGCGGTCTCGGTATCGCGATTGTTTCTACAAGCAACGGTGTGATTAGTGATCGAAGTTGCCGAGAGAAGAACATCGGCGGCGAAGTATTGTGCACGGTAAGCTAAATGAGTCGGATTGGAAAAAAACCTGTTGCGATCCCGTCGGGTGTGAAAGTCGAGTTGAAAGGCCGGACCGTGAAAGTGTCGGGTCCCCTCGGTGCCTTGGAATTGGACTGTCACGAGCGGGTTACGGTGAAGATCGATGATTCCGATGGCAGGATCCAGGTGGACAACCCGCTGCCGAAGGATCGCCGGAGTAAACAGCTCCATGGAACCATGCGGGCGCTGATCGCCAATATGGTCACCGGGGTCTCGAAGGGCTTCGAGAAGAAGATGGAGATCTACGGGACCGGCTATAGCGTGAAGGAGCAGGGGGCCAAGCTGGTTCTTCAGGTTGGCTATTGTCATCCGGTGGAGATGGTGATTCCGAAGGACGTGAAGGTGAGTATCGACGTCCCGGCCACCCGCGGCAATGACGTGCCGGCCAAGTTTACGCTTACGGGAGTGGATAAATGTTGTTTGGGGCAGTTCGCGGCCGACGTCAGAAGAGTGAGGCCGCCGGAGCCCTACAAAGGAAAAGGCATCCGATATGCCGACGAGCATGTGCGACGCAAGGTGGGTAAGGCGTTCGCTTCAGGCGGGGCATAGGAGAGTAGAATTCGGTTCTTATGAAGACGGAAAGACACAAGAAGGCGACCGTGCGGCGCAAACGGCACGTGCGAAAGAAGGTTGTGGGAACGCCGGAGAGACCGCGTTTGTCGGTATTCCGTTCGAACCGGCACGTGTACGCACAGCTTATCGACGACACGGCGGGGGCCACCCTCGTCGCGACGAGCACCAAATCGAAAGCCTTGCGTGACCAGATGCCGCAAACCAGCAACCAGAAGGCGGCTGAGGTCGTCGGTGAAACGCTTGCCAAGCTGGCGTTGGATGTCGGTATTAAGTGTGCCTGTTTCGATCGCAACCGCTACAAATATCATGGCCGAGTGAAGTCCCTTGCCGATGCGGCGCGAAAGACGGGCTTGGCCTTTTGAGACTGGGAGCTGGAATTGGCTACAGAACCGGTTAGAACACTCGAACACGAAGAGAAGCCGTTGGAAGACACGGTGGTGAAGATCTATCGCTGCGCCAAAGTGGTGAAAGGTGGCCGGCGGTTTAGTTTTGCGGCTTTGGTGGTCGTCGGTGACCGCGAGGGGACGGTTGGCATTGGATACGGCAAGGCCAACGAGGTGCCCCTGGCGGTCGAGAAAGGGATCAAGGACGCCAAGAAGTCGCTGCATAAGATTCCCTTGGTGGGCGAGACGCTGCCGCATCAGGTCATCGGGAAGTTCAGGGCCACGAAAATCGTTTTGGTGCCGGCCAGCCCGGGTACGGGTGTGATCGCCGGTTCCAGCGCGCGAGCGGTCCTTGAGTATGCAGGCGTTCACGATGTGCTCACGAAGATCTACGGGAGTACGTCGGCGAAGAATGTTGTTAAGGCTACGCTAAACGGCCTGCTGAAGCTGCGCAACAAAGAAATGATCGAAGCGTTGCGGGGTGTGGCGATTTCGTAACGATAGGCACGGCCAATTGGGTGATTTAGATGCTAAGTCATGAAATTACTTCTGTCGTAGGGAAACACAAGGCTCGCAAGCGTGTCGGAAGAGGCCGCGGCACGGGCCATGGGAAGACGTCTGGCCGGGGACACAAAGGCAGCCGGAGCCGGGCGGGAGCTACTTTGCTCACGCTCAGCGAGGGGGGGCAGATGCCCCTCTTCAGACGCCTGCCCAAGCGCGGCTTCAACAACAAGAAGTTTGCCGCGCGTTTTGAGGTGGTCAACGTCTCGCAGTTGGAACGCTTTGATGATGGGGCTCAAGTGGGTGTCGAGCAGCTTTCCCAGGCCGGTCTCGTCTGTGCTCTTTGCAGCAAAGTGAAGATTCTGGGAGACGGGGAATTGACGAAACGGCTGACGGTCGCCGCCCACAAGTTTAGCAAAACGGCCGAGGAGAAGATCATCGGTTGTGGCGGAACGGCCACCCGGATAGAAGATGCCAGGAGTAGACCGGCGAAACGGAAGCATGCGTAAGGAGATTGGGTCTCGACAGATTGAGGTCAGGCCCCGCATTCTGCGGAGAATAGTGACGTGATAGGCACAGTCTTCAACATATTTAGAATCCGAGACCTGCGGAATAAAATTTTGTTTACGGTCGCGCTGCTGATCATCTACCGCGTGGGTTTCCATATTCCCAACCCCGGATTCAACCAGAAGGCCATCGCCGAGGCGGTGGACACGCGCGATACCGACAGCCCGCTGGGCCGGGCGGCGGAGTATCTGCAGATCTTCACCGGGGGTACGCTGAGCCGAAGCAGCCTCTTTGGGCTGGGGATCATGCCGTATATCACGGCGTCGATCATTCTCATGCTGCTGGGTGAGGTGATCCCGGCGCTGAAGAAACTGCGGCAGGAAGGGCAGACCGGATATAAGAAGATTCAGGAATATACCCGCTATCTGACGGTGCTCATCTGTTTCATCCAGTCGATGATGTATATGAAAATGCTGGGGGCCTACACCTACTCGGGCATGGGGGTGCAGGCCACGATCATGGGCGTCGTCGGTATGACCGCCGGCACGGTCTTCCTGATGTGGCTGGGCGAGCAGATCGATGAATACGGCATTGGCAACGGAATCAGCTTGATCATCATGGCCGGCATCATCGCGCGAATGCCCTGGGCGATGCGCGAGTTGCTCAAGCGGGTGGACTTGACGATGGATGCCTCGACCGGCAGTATCGGGCCGGCAAGGATTGTCTTTCTGCTGGCGGCCTTTGTCTTTGTCGTGGCCGGGGCGATTCTGATCACCCAGGCGCAAAGACGCATCCCGATCCAGCAGGCCAAGCAGATGCGGGGCCGGCGGATGTATGGCGGGGCCCGGCACTATCTGCCGCTGCGCGTCAACCACGGTGGTGTGATGCCGATCATCTTCGCCTCCAGTTTTATGATGTTTCCGCCTATTATCGTGGAGCAGATTCAGAGGCTCTTCCCGGATTCGGTCGTGTGGATGACCATCCTGGGCGCTCTGCGGGGGACTTCTTATACCTACAACGTGCTTTACATGCTGCTGATTTTCCTGTTTGCCTACTTCTGGGTCACGGTTCAGTTTCAGCCCCGGGAGATGGCGAAGAACCTGCGGGATTCGGGCAGCTTCATTCCCGGGCTTCGTCCCGGACGACGGACCGCCGAGTATCTCGAGACGGTGATGATTCGGATTACGTATTTCGGCGCGGCGTTTCTCGCGGGCATCGCCGTGATCCCCACGGTTCTTTCCTATGCTTTGGGGATTGACTGGACCATCACGACGTTCTTCGGTGGCACGGGCCTTCTGATTGTCGTAAGCGTCTCGCTGGATCTCGTGCAGAAGATCGAGGCAAACCTCCTGATGCGGAGCTACGACGGGTTCACCTCTTCCGGCCGAATTAAAGGAGCGTACGCATGAGAATTATGATCCTGGGTGCGCCGGGCGCCGGTAAGGGAACACACTGCAAGCGAATCGTGGAAAAATATGCTGTGACGCATCTGTCCAGCGGGGATATCCTGCGGCGCGAAAGGGCCGAGGGCAGCGACCTGGGCCAAAAGGCGCAGAGCTACATGGACAGCGGCACCCTGGTTCCGGATGAGCTCATTGTGGAGATGATGAGCAAAGCGATCCAGAACGCCGGCGACGCTGGCTACGTCCTGGATGGTTTTCCCAGGACGGTCCATCAGGCCGAGGCGCTCGGTGCGTCTCTGGCGGAAAATGGGAATGGGCTTGATATCGTCATCAACCTCCAGGTGGACGACGACCTCGTGGTGGAACGCATTACGGGGCGCCGGAGTTGTCCGAAATGCGGGGCGGTGTACCATGTCAAGAACATGCCGCCCAAGGAAGAAGGGATCTGCGACCACGATGGTGTCGCGCTGGTCCACCGGCCGGATGATACCGAAGACGTGGTGCGAAATCGCCTGAATACGTATTACGAGCAGACCAAGCCCGTGGTAGACTACTACAAGGCCAAGGGAACGGTCCACGACATCGACGGCAACGGTGATGCCGATGACGTGGCCGCTTTGATATTTGACAAGCTGGATGTCCTTACCGAAAAGTAGAATACTTTCAGTGAAGGTAGGTGACGCGCAAAGAGTGATGAAGTTGTATCGATGGCTATAAAGCTTCGGAGCCGAAGAGAGATCGAATTGATGCGTCGGGCAGGAGCTGTTGTAGCCGGCGTTCTTTCAAAATTGCAGGAGATTGCGGAGCCGGGGATTACGACGGCTCACCTGGACGAGGTTGCTTCGCAGATGACGGCGGCTGCCGGTGCGGAAACGCTTTTCAAGGGAGTCCGCAGTCCGCAGGCGCGCCGGCCGTTTCCGGGAGCCATTTGTGCGTCGATCAACGAAGAGGTCGTGCACGGGATTCCTTCGAAGACGGCCGTCCTCCACGAAGGCGACGTGCTGAGCGTCGATTTCGGGGTCCGTTTGGATGGGTATTGCGGGGATGCCGCTGTGACGATCCCCGTGGGAAAGATTTCTGAGGGCAAACGCCGGCTCCTCGACACGACCCGCCAGGTGCTGGGCATCGCGGTCGAGCAGGTCAGGCCCGGTGTGCGATGGAGCCAGGTCGCCGGAAAAATGCAGCGCTGTGCTGAAGCAGCAGGGTTTTCGGTCGTACGGGATTTCGTCGGGCACGGAATTGGCACGGAAATGCATGAGGAGCCGAAGGTTCCGAACTTCGTCAGCGAGGATTTGCTGGCGAATGATATTGTGTTGGCCGAGGGGATGGTGATCGCGGTGGAGCCGATGGTCAACGCCGGTCGCCGCGCCGTTCGCACGCTGGCCAACGGCTGGACTGTGGTGACCCGCGACGGTTCGTGCTCGGCGCACTTTGAGCACACGATCGCGGTGGTCAAGGGCGGCTGTGAAATTCTGACAAAGAAAGAGTGACGAACGAAAAAAGGGTATCTCGCGAAGAGAAGTTCAACGGTCGCTGGGTACGGCGGGTTGGGCCTGCCGGCGGCGATTTGACGTGTTAGTAGATTGATCGGTTTTCATGGCGAAGAAAGACGCAATACGGCTGCAAGCAAAAGTTATCGAAGCTCTGCCTAACGCCATGTTCAGGGTTGAGTTGGAGAATGGGCACAAGGTGCTGACCCATGTCTCGGGCAAGATGAGAATGAACTTCATTCGGATTCTCCCGGGTGATATGGTGACCGTGGAAATGTCGCCGTACGACCTGAACAGGGGCCGAATTGTGCTTCGCCACTAAGGCCGGAGCGGATGAATTCGACGTGAGAAGGGGCGCGGTGCCGCCCAGAACGCAGGATTGGATATGAAGGTAAGAAGCTCGGTAAAACGTATTTGTGAAAACTGCAAAATCGTGCGGCGAAAGGGCGTGGTGCGGGTGATCTGTGCCAATCCCCGGCACAAGCAACGCCAGGGGTAAGTCGTTGGGGACCCAAGCTGAACGTATCGAGCGGAAATCATCATTAGAAGGATAGCAATATGCCGCGTATAGTGGGTATCGATATTCCGGACAACAAGTCGATCTGGATTTCGCTGACGTACATCCCGGGAATAGGCCGGTATACGTCGGAGCAGATTATCAAGGAAGCCCGGATTGAGCAGATGACCAAGGCCGGAAAACTCACCGAAGACGAGCTGAGCCGGATCACCCAGATCATCGATCGCAACTACATTGTGGGAGGCCAGCTTCGCCGGCAGGTCGCGCAGAACATCGCGCGACTTCGGGATATCGGTTGCTATCGGGGAATCCGGCATCGAAGGGGCTTGCCGGTGCGCGGCCAATGTACGCAAAGCAACGCCCGTACACGCAAGGGACCCCGCAAGACGGTGGCCGGTAAGAAGGGCGTCAAAGAGAAGCGATAACGGGCCGGGTGGTTCGCCCGGTAGGGCGAGCGGCTTTCAGATAGCGCAAAATACGCAACCAGATACGATAAGAGAAACAGATGGCAAAAGGGACAAAACGTAGAGTCAGAAGAAACGTTGTTCGAGCGATCGTGAACATCAAGGCGACCTTCAACAATACGGTCATCACGATCACGGACATGGACGGCGACACCATCTGCGCCAGTTCGGCCGGCTGTGTGGGCTTCAAGGGCTCGCGCAAGAGCACGCCCTTTGCCGCTCAGCAGGCCGCGCAGAGCTGTGCCAACGTGGCCATGCGCAACGGCGTTCGTGAGGTCGAAATCAAGGTGAAAGGCCCCGGTTCGGGCCGGGAATCTGCGATTTCCGCCATGCAGGCGGCGGGCTTGCGAATCACCTCTATCGAGGATGTGACGCCGCTGCCGCACAATGGTTGTCGGCCTCCAAAACGTAGAAGAGTGTAGTCGAAAACTCCCAGGACTCAGAGGAGATGTATTGATATGGGACGTTATCTCGGTCCATCGTGCAAACAATGCCGTCGTGAGGGAGTGAAGCTCTTCCTCAAAGGCATGAAATGCGAAACCGCCAAGTGCCAGGTCGAAAGACGGCAGCGGAATCTGGCGCCCGGTATGCATGGCTGGCGGCGATCGCGGCTGAGCGAATACGGCGTGCGTTTGCGCGAGAAGCAAAAGGTCAAACGGTACTACGGCGTGTACGAGCGGCAATTCATGCGGTACTTCCATGAGGCCGAACGCGTCAAGGGCAACACGGGCGAGAACTTGCTGCAACTGCTGGAGAGACGCCTGGATAACGTTGTCTACAAGCTCAATTTCGCGGCCTCGCGAAAAGCTGCCCGGCAGCTCATTTCCCACGGCCACGTTCATGTCAACGGGCGGAAGGTCGATGTTAGCGATTACACCATTAGTATTGGTGATAAGATAGGCGTGAAGAACTCTGAGAAAAGTGTGAAACGGGTGAAAGAGCAACTGGAGAGTAACCCGAATTTCACGACGCAAGGCTGGCTGCAACTGGACCGGGAAAAGCCGGCCGCCACGGTGGTCGCTTTGCCGGCACGGGAAGACGTGCAGATCCCCGTCGAAGTGCAGTTGGTGGTGGAGTTCTGTTCGAGATAATCTCAGAGATCTGGAATACGGATTCGAAACGCGCAGCAGACGCGGGGGGACTTGCGTCATGCTGCGTACTTTAGGGATGAATGTTCAGTTCGGAGGCCCATATGCGAGTTACATGGCGCGGTTTAGAGTTGCCGACTCGTGTTGAAAAAGATGCCGTAATTTCGACGGAGAAGTACGGCCGGTTTTTCGTGGAACCGTTCGAACGCGGCTTTGGTACGACGGTGGGCAACAGTCTTAGACGCGTGCTGCTCTCTTCGCTGGAAGGCAGCGCGATCACGTCGATCAAAATCGCGGGAGTGGACCATGAATTCACCTCCATCGCCGGTGTGATGGAGGATACGACGGATATCGTCCTGAACGTCAAGAGCCTGGTCATTCGCTTGCAGGGCGAGGGCCCCAAGACGATGACGGTCTCTGCCAAGAAGGCCGGTCCTGTGATGGCCGCGGATATCGTCGCCGACCCTGCCATCGAGGTGATCAGCAAGGACGCCGTGTTGGTCACGCTGACCGAAGACACGAAGTTCGAGATGGAAATGGTGGTCGAGAACGGACGCGGGTACGTGCCCGTGGCCGAGAGAATTGCCGATGCCGATCGGTTTGACCAGGAAATCGGACGCATTCATCTGGATGCCGTGTATTCACCGGTCACACGCGTTCGCTACACGACGGAGAACACGCGCGTTGGCCAGCGCACCAATTACGACAAGCTGATCCTGGAGATCTGGACCAACGGCACGATTTCACCGGAAATGGCCCTCGTCGAAGCGGGCAAGATTCTGCGAAAGCACATGAATCCTTTCGTGCAGTACTTCGAGTTGGGCGAGGAGACGGTGGCCGGTGAGGTCCCCCGCGAAGTGCCTGAGAAGAAAGTTGATGAAGAGCTGGAAGCCAAGCTCAATACTCCGATCCAAGAGTTGGAGTTGTCTGTGAGGGCCAGCAACTGCCTGGAGTCGGCAAAGGTGGAAACGGTACGCCAGCTCGTGGCGATGAGCGAGCCGGATTTGTTGAAAATCCGCAGCTTCGGCAAAACCTCGCTTCGTGAAATCAAACGCAAGCTGGCTGATGTCGATCTCTCGCTTGGCATGCCGGATGTTGACTGATATTGTTGGAACGTAGAGAAGTTTGAAAATCTCGAAGATAAAAGGGATTGTGGTATATGCGTCATAGAGTTGCAGGGCGTCGATTGAGCAGAACCTCTGAGCATCGAGTGGCGCTACGCCGAAATCTGGCCCAGTCGCTCATCGAGCATGAGACCATTTCGACGACGATCCAGAAGGCGAAAGAGGTCAAGCCCTTTGTCGAGAAGCTGATCACGCTGGCCAAGAAGGGACAGCTTCAGCACCGGCGCCGGGCGATCGCACTGCTCGGGAATCGTGATATCTTCACGCACGAGGATGGCGAGCCGGTCCGGAAGGGCACGGTCATTGCGAAGCTGTTCAGCGAGCTGGGGCCCCGCTATCTCGACCGGCCCGGTGGATACACCAGGATCATTCGCCTTTCGCTGAGACGACTGGGCGACAATGGAGAGCTTGTCCTGCTCCAGCTCCTCGGTGAAGACGAGCCGGTGAAGAAGGAGAAGAAACGCTCGACCAAGAGACGGGCACGCAAGAAACGCAAGGAGACGGCGGAGCCGGAAACGGCGGTGGCGGTGGAGGCCGAAGAAGAGGCCCCCGGAGAAGCTGCGGAAGAGGTTTCGGATCAACCGGATACGGAGAACGCGGCGGCCGAGGCGGGCCCGACCGAGGAACAGGCCGGTGCCGAGGAAGAGAAGCCGGAAGAGGACGCGGAGAAGAAAGAGTAACGACGCCGACGGGTACGGGGGAGCCGTAAGCATGGATGGCTGTGTGTTCTGCAAAATGGTGAGGGGGGAGATACCCGTCGCCAAGGTGTATGAAGACGGAGCAGTGCTTGCGTTTCTCGATATCGGCCCCGTCAGCGACGGTCATTGCCTTGTCATTCCGAAGGAGCATTGTACGAGGATCGATGAATGTGATCCGGCCATCCTGGCCCGGGTCGCCTCGTCGCTGGGCAAGATCGCCGGTGCCGTGGCGCAGGCGATGGGGGCGGACGGCTATAATGTCTTGAGCAACAACGGCCGGGCTGCCGGGCAGCTTGTGGGACATTTGCATTTTCACGTGATTCCGCGAAGGGCAAACGACGGCGTATTCACCCAGTGGCCGTCATTTGAATACGAGCCGGGTCGATTGGAGAGGCTGGCCGAAGAGATTCGCAAGAATTTGAAATAGTCGATTCTTTCTCTTGATCGGCGGCAGAAACTTTGGTATTCTTTGACATCAAGATGGTTGGGCATGCGTGCGTTCGGCAGTATGGAGTCGAACGGATCGTTGGGCAGCCCGGCCGATCCCGATAAAATGATCGCGGGGTAGAGCAGTCTGGTAGCTCGTCGGGCCCATAACCCGGAGGTCGGAGGTTCGAATCCTCCCCCCGCTATTCATAAGTCAAG
>JAFGCA010000666.1 GCA_016932895.1 Sedimentisphaerales bacterium
AACAAGAAACGCCAGCACGCCGACCTGAAGGCTAAGTTAGATAAGTTGCAGCAGGATCGCAGGACACTGATCGACCGACTGACCGATCTGCGTGACCAGCGTTTCCAGTTGCGTCAGTCCGTGGCCGAGCTTATCTCTGAAGGGGTTTCATCGCCGGTGCGAGTGCGTATCGCTCAAGATGAGAATCGCGAACGCTACATCGAACTATTGGCCGAGGCGCTCAAGCATGCCGGTATGCATCACAAGACCGTGGCCACGCGGATTGCCAAGGTGGTCGCGCCGTCGGAACTGGTCACCTTCGTTCGCCGCCAGGACGCCGAGGGACTGCAGAAGCAGGCCACGCTCAACGATAGCCAGGCGGATAAGGTTATCGCAGCGCTTACCGATATGGAGACGTTGCTCAAGATTGAGACGGTGGACCTGGTGGACCTGCCGCGTATTGAGCTGCACGACGGCGATGATTGGAAGGATTCGCTCTCTTTGTCCACCGGCCAGAAATGCACCACCATCCTGCCGATCCTGCTGCTGGAGAGCGAAAACCCGCTATTGGTCGATCAGCCCGAGGACAACCTCGACAACCGCTTCATATATGACACGGTGGTCGAGAGCCTGCGCCGTGTGAAGACTAGCCGTCAACTGGTGCTGATCACCCACAACCCAAACATTCCCGTGCTGGGCGACGCGGCGGGCGTGTTCGTCCTGACTTCCGACGGGGCCAAGGCATGGCTGCTGAACAACGGTGATGTGGATGCCTGCAAGCCGGAGATCATTAACCTGCTCGAAGGCGGCGAGGAGGCGTTTGCCCAGCGGCGGGAAAGGTATGAATCCTGATGGCTGAGGGCTGGGATGACATGCTCGCGGGACTGGACGACGGGCAAGCTGGGTATTGGCGCAATCGTCTGGCCATGGCCGAAACGCTGATCGACGCCTTCCAGACCGGCCAGATCATCGAGGCGACGCCCGCAGTGCGGCAGTTGCTGGTCAGGTTGGCCGACGATCCGAAGTGGGAAGTTCGCAAGGTCATCGCCAACGGGCTGAACCTGATTGAGGATACCGTATTCGACGACCTCTCGACCAGGCTGCTCAGTGACGCCAACGGTTTCGTGAAACGTTCAGCCGAGCAGAGCTTTCGGCTTCGCCGGCGTGACCACCGCCGGAACTGCAAACGCGATGCCGTCGACCGTCAACTAGCCAGACGGCTGTCCAAATTGCGTGACAAGTATGGCTCCGATGCGGTCGACGACGTAATCGCCATCAGCGAGATGCGATTCAACCAGTTGGCCGGATCGATGGCTCACGACTTGCGCAGTATCCTGACCCACCTGCAGCCTGCGGCACGCGGACTCAGAGCGGCACTGGATGATGGCGTCGATCTGGCGACCGCCCGGCGTAAGGCGGGCCGCGTGGTCGAAGGCATGGCGTTCATGGACCGGTGCGTCAGCGACATGGAACGGTACACCGAACCGCTTCCCATTCAACAGCAGCCGGAGAACCTGGCGGAAGTGCTCAGGGTCGCGTGCGACATGGCCGCGAAAAATATTGAGGAACTCGGCTTCGACCCGCACATGGTGGTCCTTCGGCTCGATGTACCGGATGGACTGCGCCTTCGGCTGTCGAGACATCTGGTCATCCTGGCCGTCGCCAACTTGGTGAAGAACGCCTACGAGTCGTTCATGGAACGACACAAGCATCTACGACGCGGCCAGATCATCCTGACCGCCCGCAACGGAGAAGAGGATGTGCAGATTGCCATCCGCGACGATGGCATGGGCATGGCGTCCGACGACCTTGATGACCTCTCCTCGGGCATGCCGCGTCGGCGGAACAAGGCCAAGCGTAAGAGTACCGGCTTCGGCGTGCCCATCGCCCGGCGGTACATCGAGGCCCACGGTGGCACGCTGGTCTTCGACAGTGCCGAAGACATCGGTACCACGGCGACGATCACGCTGCCGCGTACGCAACCCTGCATGGTGGAGGGAGCACCATGAAAGCTAATATCAAGGCATTGGTCGTCGAAGACGACCTGAAGATTCAAGAGGAGATCGAGGATGTGCTGGGCCTGCTGGATCACGACCACGACTGGGCCGAAAGCCAGCAGGAGGCTCGCGAGTTGATCGAACGCAACGTCTACCACTACGTCTTGGCCGACCTGGAAATCCCGGCCCGCACCGGGCGGGGCTTCGCCAAAATCGAATACGGCAAGAAGCTCATCGAGCAGATTCAGCAAATCAAAGGACGCGGCGTGATGCCGGTGATCCTGATGACCTGTTACCATAAGGACGGCCTAAACCTGGTGATGGAACTGCTGGGCAACGGCGTGATGGACTTCATCTCCAAGCCCTTCGGTGATGGCACCTCGGGCAAGAGCCTGCCGCAGGTCATCCAGGGCGTACTTGAGAAGCACCGAAAGGCATTTCCGCCGGGCGTTTTACCGGGCGACCCGCCCAAACCGTTCCAGGGCGGTACGCTGGCCTTCTACCCCGACCATATCGAACTGGAGGGTGAGATGGTGCTCGAACGCGGCGGCCCCGGCCATGCTTGGGAGATCATACAGGCACTCCGCACGCCGCGCGACAGCGGCAAACTACCGCGTTTGAGCGCCCCGCGGCTCGCCAAGGCCATCGATCCGCACGGCCAGATTTCCGATGGTGCAATCAACTCGTGCATCCATACCTTGCGGACCAACATTACCGAAACCATGCTGGCCAATGCGCGACTTACTGTCGGCCGCGATGATGTGATCGCCAACCTTGGCAAGGGCTACCATCTGGCAGACTGGTTGTTGATAGAGCGACATGACGCGAAGACATCGCCATATGTTGCGGAACCTCCCGTGCCCGAAGTCACGCATTTACCGGAGAAATCCGCCAAAGACGATCCCAATGGGCAGGAGCCGTTGACCGATCGCCAGCATTGGATTCTCGATCAGCTCCGCCAGGGCGTGCGACTCACCCGCGGCATGGTGGAAGAGCAGTTCCA
This sequence comes from Sedimentisphaerales bacterium, assembly GCA_016932895.1. Next base: position 2,980 of record JAFGCA010000666.1, read on the forward strand.
CATCAAGGACAAACAGACCAAACGCGAATTGGCCGGACTGTCCAAACGAGGCATGATCGAGTTCATCCGCAAACCGAGACCGGGATACTACATCCTGGTGAGCAAGTCGCGTCGATCAGGCAAAGCACAATGATTGCCCAATCCCTCAAGAATCGTCACCGACCAATCTGAGCGTGACCGAGCGGCGTAGTACATTACGCGGCGGATCGGTCGGCTCTGGAATCTTGTCCTTCATGCGAAAATACGTCCTCCGCGACAGCCCCGTCTCGGCGATGAACTGGTCTATGCGCTGGTTTTCGGTCGTCCAGCGAGGATCGAGCTGCAGGCCGGCGATCACGGCTATGGTCCGATCCGGCAGCATCATCTGAAGCAGGCTCTTCTGCCAATCCAAAAACCCCGCCTCGCGTAACCGCCGCCCCTTGTCATAGTACCGCATCGAAAGCTGTGGGATATGCGGCATGTAGCTGCCGATGAACCGATAGACTTCCTGATCGCTGAACCACTCGGCGGTCCTGCGATGAACCTCACGCGGCGGGGGATGGAACCACAGGATGATCGTCCTATCCTCCAGCGCCCGAACATTTCCATTTACCGACCGCCATTCATTGGCGATCAGGATAACCTTGCTTTTGGTGGCAAACTCGGTAGGCAGATCGGGAACGGTCGTCACAGCGTTGCTCAACCAGCTAATCCGCTTACGACACCGGGTGTTGCACAGCGGCTTGAGGATGCGAACGCAGTCCGGGTTGGCGTAAAGACGATCCAAGTCGTCGAGCACCACCGGCCGATCGCGATAGCGCCACAGTTGCTGATACAGACCGAACGGCTGGGCGTGGCCTTCGACATATAGCGCCTGCCCGTCGGCATCCCCGTCGATACCCAACGCCTGCTTGACCGCCTCGGTCTTGCCGATGCCCGGCTGACCCAGCAGCAGCACTAAGTCGAGGCTGCCCTCGGCGAACTTGTGCAGATAGCGCCCCAGATCGTGGTAGTTGGTGACCACGATGGCGTCGTCGGGCAACTTGAGTTGGGGCATCTTCTCGTTCATAGGCGGAGGCGCAGAACGCGAAAATGGCTGTTTTTGGCACTTTCGCTCATAAATCCTTGTAAATACTGGGTCGGAACCTGTGCCACAATTTTAACCTGTGGCCCGCATGTCGGCGGTATCGATTATCCGCTGGAATTCGGTGAGCATCGCCGGCTCGACTTGGGAGAGGAACCTCACTGTAGCGGCGTTGTCCATTAGCCGCCGGAGGTATCCGACCACGACCACCAGATTCAGCATGTTCTGACCGTACTCCTCCTGCACCAGCTTGAACTCGCGTTCCAGACTCTCCATTTCGCCCCGTAACCGGGCCATGTCACGTTGTTCGACGCCCGGAAGGGCACCTTGCGCATTGGGCTCGGCCATCTGGTCTTGCGGGCTGGCGGCAACCAGGCACTTGGCGTAGACGGAGGTGTAGTTGTTCGACGCCACCATCAACTCGGCCATCTCGATTTGGCGCATGGGCTTTACCCGCTTCATCTCCCGAATCGCACCGGCCGATGTCCGGCGTTCTTTCAGCAGTGCGACTGCCTCAGGGCAGATGTCTTCCAACAGGTCACGTTTCTGCTTGACGGTCGCCAGGTTCACATCCAGCGTTTTGGCGATGCGTTCTTCCGAAACGCCGTTCTTGATCGCCTTGAGCACCATGAAATGCTCCTGGATAGGCGTAAGCTGGTTTACCTTGTGGTTGTACGTGAAAGCCTCATCGTCAGTGGCCACCAAACAGAATATCGTTTCATAGCCCAGGCTCTTGGCTACATCAAGCCGCATATGGCCGTCCAGCATTATATAGACACCGGGCGATCCCTTCTGCGGGTAGACGATGGGCGGCTCGATGATGCCCACCTCCTGCATCGATGCCTTGATCCGCATATACCGCTTGCCGGTGCGGATGCTGCTGGGCATCGCCTTAAGCGGCAACACCTTTTCCAGCAGTAAGGTCACACCCTCAGGTTGAAACGCCATCGATACTTTCGAGGCCATATGCGCTCCTCTCTTACAAGACCTTCTCGGCCAGGTATTGCGGCATGGAATCCAGCGACTCGGCGCGCAGAAGGTTGATGAAGTTCTCGTCCGTCAGCAGCCGTTTCAGCGCCGAAACGACGTAGAGCAATTGACGCTGGCACAACTGGGCCTGCTTGACCACCGCCTTCTGACGGGCGACCTCGTCGCGGTAAGCCTGCAGCATCTTGCGGGTCGATAGCGATTCGCCATTGTTGTCCACCGAGCGACCATCCAGGCCGGCACGACGCTTCTCGATGAACTCCCGGACCTGCAGCAGTTTACGGCCGCGCAGCAGATTCTGCTCGTAGGCGTCACGGAGCACCTTTTGGAGGCCCTCATCGTCGGCGGTGGCGATCTCGATGGCGACACTCAGCGGCACGCGGCGTTTTTCTACCGCATTGAGCAGTTCCTTTTCACCATGGGTAAGCAACCGCAGCACGCCGGTGACATACTTGGTGGTCAGATTAGTCTTCTTCGCGATCTGCTTTACGTTGTAGCCTCGCTCTCTGAGGGCTGTGACCTCCCCCAGCAGTTCGGCACACCTGACCTGACGGCGAGCGAGATTCTCGACCAGGCTCATCAGCAGCAGGTCTTCGCTGGTCAGGTTCTGTACGCGAGCTGGGATGGTCGTTTCGCCCAGACTCTGGAACGCCAACAATCGCCCCTCGCCGCACACCAGATCGTATTCGCCGGGGCCGTAATTGCCGCTGGCGGGCATCACGGTGATAGGTTTCTTGAGGCCCAGGGCCTTAATACTGGCGATGATCTCTTTGAATTTTTCCTGGCCGCGCGCACGTGTGTTCACGACATTGATCTGGTCGATCGGGATCACCTGCACTGGGTCGTCGTATTCGTAGTTCATGATCGTCCCTCGATTCGGGTTCGTAACGCCAACTGGGCGAAACCGTCCAGTGATTGGAAGCGATAGGCGTCGACATAAGCTGCATTGTATTCTCCAAGCCGCAGCGACGGAACGTGGATATCCAACAGTGGCAGCAGGTAGAAATCGCTCGGTTCATCGTTGGCCGGATTCATCCGCACCATGATGGTGATGTCCGGCAGACGCTGTTTGCCGAAGCGAATAATCCAACGCAGCGACCCGGTCGTGGTCTGACGGCAGCGCGACAGCACCAAGGCGGCAGTGTATTCGCTGTTGACCAGTAACATCCGATCGTCATCACCGGTTCCGATTGAAGCGCCGACCGATTCGAGGCGCTGGACCGTGTCATCCATCAGCGTCGGGTGCAATTGCCGCAACCGTCGGTTGATCTCCACATAGCTGAAATCGCGGTCGGGCTCGTACCCCGCCAGCCGATACGCCTGGACCAGCGTGCCAAAACGGGCGCGGTAGGTGGCGCTGGACGGGATGCCCTCGGTCTGGTCGATCAGGTGAGCGGAGATGTCTGAGTGCTGCTTGAGCAACCGTGCCAGCATCGCTATCAACTCTTCATCCGAGAAGCGCCGGTTACGCTCCTGGATGATGCCCTGAGCCGTGAAGAACGACGGCGGGTCGATGATGGCCTCGTAGACGCCATCGGCCCGGACCCAGATGTCGGGCGGGTTGACGATTCGTTTCTTCTTTAGCTTGAATGAGATGCGGTTATACACGTTGTTGCCGATATACTTCTCATTGGTCAGAACCTGGCGAACCGTGGACCGAGTCCACTCGCGCCCGGCATCGGTGAGGATACCACGTCGGTTCAAATCTTCAGCGATCTCGGTTTCGGTCTTGCTATGCTTGATGAACAGTTGGTACATATGTCGGATGATGCCCACTTCCTCCTCCGGCCCCGGCACAAGGACTACACGGTCGGTCTGCAGGCTCTTCTGTTCGCCGCGTCTGAGGACGGCCTTGTGTTTGCCTTCGATGTCGATCAACATCCGCCGCAGGCCAAAGCCTGCCGGACCGCCCTGGCGATAACCCAACTCGATCAACTTGCACTGGCCCTTGAACACTTTGGATGACAGTTCGCGGCTGTATTCACCCGCCATAGCCCGCTTGACACTCTTGATGATCGTGGAGGTCGGACTGCCATCATTCTCGAATTGCTCAGCACAATAGAGCACCTGAATACCGGCGCGTTTGCAGATGTATTCATAGTAGGCGCTCTCATCGGAATCCTGGAACCGGCCCCAGCGACTGATGTCATAGACCAGGATGACTTCGTAGCCCGGATCATCATTCTGCACATCGTTGATCAACTGTCGCAGGGCGTCGCGGCCCTCGATTCGCAGGCCGCTTTTGCCTTCATCGGCGTAAGTCTTGACGATGGCGTAGCCGCGTTTCTGGGCGTACTCGTGGATCACGTCCGCCTGGTTCTCCGTGGAGTACTGTTGATGCTCCGTGGACATGCGGATATACTGCGCCGCCGGTTTGGCGTTAGATTCTGGTGATGTCGATGGCTCAGTCATAACACGGCCCTCACATGGGACGATCTTACGGAATCCATCCCAGTGCTGCGGCCGATTGCCGAAAATGGACGATCCTCCCTGACCGCCACTGCCAGTATACGCCCAGTCTGTGTCAAATCGGGACGCATTGCTGTGGCATTTCTGTGGCATTTTCAGAAGCCATCATCTTTGAGGATCAAGCCATAGCACTCGCCGCGCCCCTTGATGGCCTCGGCCAGATCCTCCATGCCTGCTTCGCAAAGCGCCCGCCGCAGTCGTTTGATGGCGCTGCGGACGGTCGTGTTCGAGCACCGGCGCTCCCAGACATCGGCCATCAGAATGTCGTAGGGGTAATAGCGGTCCGGGCGTCGTGAAAGCCGTTGCAGCAGCTTGAATGGAATGCTCGGCCCCAGGTCGCAGCGTCGACCATGCCACTCGACCGTGAAGGTGGCAGTGTCGATCCGGGGTCGATCCGACGCCAATTGCCGGAAGCGGCAATGAGCGCATGCGATGCCCGGTAAATCCAGGTCATCGTGTTCGGCCAACACGGACCACACCCGCTCGGCTGCCGCCGCCGCGGCCGCATGAAGAGTGGCCAGTTCGGCGAAGGCGTCCAAAATCGTCTCGACCAGTTCTTGTTGTCGCATCGTCCCGTCCAATCGTCATACGCCGACACCGGCGCGGCCGACGAATGGCAGGTCAGGCCGACATGAGCCGTGCGATATCAGCCGGGCCGCTGACGCTGGAAACATGCATAATCTGCCTCTGACGCACGACCACGTTATTCATCATCGTCCATTAAGCCCAAACCAATGTTGGACGGTTGCAACACGCGATGCAGGGACTTGGCGGGGACATGTCCCTGCACGGTCCCTGCGTCAAAACTTGAAAGTCCCCGCGCCGAGACGACAGTCCCCCTGACAGACCATGCTTCGGCTCAGATAAATGAACGATTGGGCAAGGCAATAATGAGATGTGATATGGTGGTTCGAGCGGAGCAGATCGGCCTGAAATAGCCCCCTCGACACCCGGAAAAGACGGGCGGAACCGCGTCATGCATACGCTTCGAAGGGTCCGTCATCGAGTGTTCCGGCGACCCAGTCGTCCATAAGTTCTTTTATAACATTGCGTTGCAGTGACGGGTCGAAAAACCAAACCAGGAACCCTAACGGAATACGTTCAAATTCAGCGTAGGAAGTTCGATTTTTGCCAAAGGCAAAAATCAGAGCAGGAGCGGGGAGAAAGTAGAAAGTAGAGAAAAAACCGTACAATTGTAAATCGGATTGTGGGACGTATTAGGTTCTCCTGCGGTCTCCTTTCTACTATCTACTTTCAATGGAAAAACCAAATGGCTTTCGCATTCGAAAAACTTAACGTTTATCAGAAAGCTGTTGATTTTGCCGACAAAATTTGTACCACAACATCCAAATTCCCAAACGGCTATTATTTTCTTCGTGACCAACTTAACCGGGCTTCCTTATCTGTTGCTGCAAATATTGCTGAGGGAAATGGGCGGTTTACAAAAAATGATCGAAAGCACTTTTTCGGTATAGCTCGTGGCTCTGTCCAAGAATGTGTACCGTTACTGGAATTGGCATTTAGAAGGGGATTTCTGAACACAGAATCTCACGAGTTTTTGAAAAAAGACTTAGAAGAAATAGCCAAAATGATTTCCGGGTTGATAAATGGTCTTGAGAATCGAAAAGCATGAATCAGAGCAGGAGCAGGGAGAAAGTAGAAAGTAGAAAAAAACCGTACAATTGTAAATCGGATTGTGGGACGTATTAGGTTCTCCTGCGGTCTCCTTTCTACTATCACGGCAGTGGGTATTCCGGGATATCTCAGAAATACGCTGATGGTGAAATTGCGTTAGGGCAGAGCGGGCTGAAAAAATTACGGCTCCGTCAAGGCTGACAGCCGTAACGAAGCCGATTTTATCAAGGGATAAGGGGAACACTTTCGCGGCCCCATCTATTTACTTTTGGTTTTTGAAATTGCGCGCGCCTATTCTATTTACGTCGCCGGCGCAAGCACGCCAAGCCGCCCAGTGCCAGCAAACTCAACGCAGCAGGCTCGGGGATAACAACAAAGCCGTTCGCGGCTGGATTACTGGTCAGCGAACTCAGACTGATCTGGGTAACGCCGCCCACAAACTGACTGTTCAGGTGTATCCACTCGTTATCCAAAAACGCGTAAACATTGATCGCGTCAATGACCAACGTTGACTCGCCAAGGATTTGCAGTCCATCGCCTCCGAAACCGGGCAAGTAAAGCGCTTCCAGGCCGTTACGGTTACCGTTGTCAATGGCGTCCAATAAGTTAACGACAGTGGATTGTCTATCTTGGCCGATGACGAGTTGACCGATCGCGAAGTTGCCGTTAGCGCCCGGAATAACAGTTGGGTCGGTTATGTCCACAGGCAAGCCAAGGTCTTCGCCTCCTACTTCCAGGAATTGCGGGCTGACAAATGTACCCGCTCCGTCAAGTGTCAGCGTGCCCGTTGCGCTGGTAAAAGCAGTTTCACTTTGCATGGCGAAGGAGAAGTTGCCCCCGACGCTGATGCCGCCGGCCGTGGCCACATTAAACTGCGAACCGCCATCCAGCAATAGCGAACCGGACACATCAACGCTGCTGGTTACGTCGTTGATATTGAAGATGGTATTGCCCGTAACGGTGAAATCGCCGAGCATGAGTGATCCTTCGGCTTCGATGTCAAACACGACATTACCAGCCGATACCGATTGCAGGGACGAAAGGTCGATTAGACCGCTGCTTTCAACCAGAATGCGGAGTTTGTCGTCGCCTGTACCACCTCTTAGGCTATTCACGGATGACAGATCGATAGTAGCATGTTCGGCTGCATAAATGGTGCGTGTCTTAGCAAAGGTATGGTTCACTTCGCTGTTGATGCTTAGTAACGACGAGAGGTCGAGCAATGTGTTGGTTCCCTGGGCTGAGAAGAACGTGCCCTCGGCAAAGCCGGTGCCGGTGTAAGCTGTAACGTTCGGCAAAGCAAGTACCGCTCCGCCGGAGAGGTTGACAAAGCTGTTGTTTATATTGGCCAACACGGGAGCGTCGAAAACGGCAGTGGGGTCACTGATGGTTAGCGCGGTGGCGTTCATGGTGGTCAATTGCGGCAGATTGAATGTGGCGCCCGCGGGTAGATCGTAAGCACCGCCTGACTGGTTGACCAGTACATCAAGGTCAAGCTGTGAACCTGGCTGCATGGTAAAGAATAAAGAGCCGGCATTTTGCAGATTGGTCAGATGTAAATTGGTGTCGGTGTCAAATCTGACTTGCCCGGTGGTGGTGGTGAGGTTATCCAGTCGAACCACACCTCCGCCGCTCATTTTCACTTCGACTATGTCGTCACCTGTGCCGCCGTGAAGCGTCTGCAGGTTGCGCAAATCCACCAAGCCATTG
>JAFGCA010000667.1 GCA_016932895.1 Sedimentisphaerales bacterium
GCCGAGGCTGAAGAAATCGCTGCCGACGAAGAATGATTCGGACGTCTTCGTGGAGGAAACGCCGCTGGGGCGGGCGGTGGTCCGCGATTTCACCTACGCGCGGGTCCTGGACCGGCTGTCGATGTACGAAAGGCGGATTGAGTACAGTTTGTACAAGAGCATGAATGAGCTGCGGAGATTGCGCCTCGTGCGCGAGATCGAGCCGGCGACGGAGAATCCGCCCCGGCCGGACGAGCGGTGGGGCAGGCCTGACCCTACCTCTGCGACGGAGCCTACCGGCGGCGAGGCAGAGCGGCTGCGCCAAACAAACCCAATCGCCGGCGACGCTAACGGGCCCGACCAGGGGCAGAGGCTGCCCTGCGATGCAAAACAAAGCCAATTGGCCAGCGGCGCCGGTGCGGCGCCGGAGGCGGACCGTGCAAAACAAACCCAATCCGCAGCGGCCCGGACGAACCTGCCCTGGCAAAAAGGCGTATGCGGACAAGCCCCGCAAATGCAAAACAAACCCAATTTGCCGGGGCGGAGATTCGCTGAACATGGGTGACGATGGTGAATTTCTCCACTTCGTGCGCCGGTAAAGGTCCTCCCGGCCTTGCGCCATCGCCAAGGCCTGCGGCCTTGACGCTGCCACCCGGGGGGATCGACGAAGAACGGTATCCACGGTCCGTACGACCTGGAGGTACAGGGCAAAAATGAAGGGTGTGAAATAGCTTGCCTGATCACGCAAGTCAGACTACAATCGGGCCGATAATGGGCAAGGTTTGAGAATTGAAATAAGAGAATAGCGATGACCAAGCAATCAAACAGCCGAAGATCGAAGGCCATCTGCAGTTTTTGCGGCCGTTCCGGGAGCCAGGCCGACACCCTGATCGAGGGGCCGGACAACGTGTTCATCTGTCCCGAGTGCGTCGAGCTCTGCCACAATATCATCAAGCAGAACCGCCGACAGGGCGGCCCGAAACGCTCACGCGCCGGGGATACGCCCAAGCCCAGAGAGATCAAGGAGTACCTGGACCAGTACGTCATCGGGCAGGACAACGCCAAGAAGTATCTGTCGGTCGCGGTGCACAACCACTACAAGCGACTGCTCCACAGCGACATCGGCGACAGCGACGTCGAGATCGACAAGTCCAACGTCCTGCTCATCGGTCCGACGGGTTGCGGCAAAACGCTGCTGGCGCGGACGCTGGCGCACAAGCTGGAGGTCCCCTTCGCCATCTGCGACGCCACCACGGTCACCGAGGCCGGCTACGTCGGCGAGGACGTGGAGAACTTCCTGCTGCGGCTGCTCCAGGCGGCGGACTACGATATCGAGGCCGCCCAGCGCGGCATCGTCTACATCGACGAGATCGACAAGATCGGCAAGACCTCGCAGAACGTCTCGATCACCCGCGACGTCTCCGGCGAGGGCGTCCAACAGGCGCTGCTCAAGATGCTGGAAGGCACGGTGGCGAACATCCCGCCCCAGGGCGGTCGAAAGCACCCCGAGCAATCCTACATCCAGTTGGACACCACGGAGATCCTCTTCATCTGTGGCGGGACGTTCGTCGGTCTGGACAACATCATCAAGAAACGGCTCGGCCGCAAGATGATCGGTTTCGACTCCGAGCTCTCCGGCCAGGACGACACGAGGACCGAGTACGACGACGTTCTCAGCCAGGTCATCCCCGAGGACGTCATCGAGTTCGGCATGATTCCGGAAATGGTGGGTCGCGTGCCGGTCATTGCGACGCTCTCGTCCCTCGACGAGGAGGCCCTGGTGGACATCCTCACCAAGCCCAAGAACGCGCTGGTCAGGCAGTACCAGCGGTTCTTCGAGATGGAAGACGCGGAGCTGGAATTCACGCCCGACGGGCTCAAGGCGCTGGCGCGCAAAGCCCTGAAGCGCGACACGGGGGCCCGGGCGCTGCGCTCCATCACGGAAGAGCTAATGCTGGATTTGATGTACCAGTTGCCGGAAGAGACCAAGCCGGGTCGGTACATTATCACGCGGGACATCGTGGAAGGCGAAGCCACCCTGACCGCCGCCCGGCGCAAAGCCCGCAAAGAGTCCGCCTGACCGCGAGGTTCGATCGAATGCGAAACCGATTCGTCGCGCACGGCGCACGTTCCGTCACTGCGCGGGAGGAGATTGCTTCGTCGCTGCGCTGCTCGCAATGACATACGCAAGGCACTCGATGTCATTGCGAGCGAAGCGAAGCAATCTATAGCCGCACGATCTCCGAAGCCCGGCGATGATCCCGGCGCATGCCGCAAGAGGCGACAGACCCTCTACGTGCCTCGCGTGCTCTGATTGCTTCCGGCCCGGTATGTCATCCTGAACGAAGCGCAGCGGAACGAAGGATCCGGGCTGCGATCTTGAGATGCCTCCCGTTCGAAGGCCGGATCCTTCGCCTGCGGCTCCGGATGACAGGGGCTCGCCGCGCGGCGAGTATCCCTGACCCACACGACCCAATGGCGCGAAAGACAATAACGATCGCCTTAGTCCACTACCTCGACCTTGGAATCCAAGGGGACCAGGAGGTTGTAGACGAGGATGGCGTCGCCGTTGTACATGCGAATGCAGCCGCGGGAGCCGGCGGTGCCGATCTGGTCGGGGTCCTTGGTCCCGTGGATGGCGAATCCGGTTCGCCCGCGGGCATCGCCGTCGACGCCGTCCAGCGCCACCCAGCGCGAGCCGAGGGGATAATCGGGGTCGCTGGCCTTGTAGGTGCGGTTGGTGACTTGGTCGTACCAGGGCGGCTGGATGAGCTTGCCGCCCTCCTTGACGCGCCAGAGCCCCGTCGGCGTCGGGGTGGCGGGCACACCGAGACCGACCTTGAAGCTGCGCACAAACGTGTCCTGGAGGTACAGATCGAGCGTGAACGTGGAACGATAGACCTTGGCGTGAAACGGCCCGTGGATGACCTTGATCGCTCGGCCGGCGCCGAGGCTTCGCGGGCGGCGAATGTTGTTGATCTGCATGATCATTTCGTGCGGGACCTTGTGCCGGCGTCCGATGACCTCGAGGACGTCGCCGGATTTGACCGTGTAGGTGCCGCAGAGGGGGTCGCCGGCGAAGGCGGCCGGGCCGAAGAGCCACTCGTCGGCCAGCCTGGACATCTCCTCCTTGACCGTCCGTCGCTGCGACTCGCTCAGCGGCATCGCCAGGACGGTATTGAGCTTGTCGCGCACCTCGATCACGCTGCCGGGCTGCGACCGGCCCAGGGCCAGCGCCTCGGCGATCGCCCGGGCCGCTTCGGCGTTCGCGTCACTCGGCGCCGCGGGCGGGTCGGCCGCGATCAGCGTCTCGAGCGGATTGGCCTCGACCTCCGGCTCGACGGAAACGGGCGCCGACTCGCGTTGCGCCCCCGTTTCCCCCGCCGGGGTCGGCGATTCAGGTTGCGCCTCGGGTTCCCCCGCCGGCGACGGAGCCGGCTCGGCGGGCTGCTCGGGCGGATTCGTCTCGCCGCCGACAGCGCCGGCCGAGGCAACCTGGGGCTCCGAGGAATGTCCCCGGAACAGCACGAATACAATCAGGGCAAACAAGACCAGCGCCACGACAAGATAGGCGATATTGGCCCGGCGGCCCCGACGGGACCAGCCGCGATTCGAGTATGAGCGAGCCATCCTATGCTCCTTTCCGCTCGTCGCAATAGATTACTTCCTCGTCCGTCACCAGGAAATCGACCGGTTCGTCACTGTCGGTGACGGGAATGGACTCGACCACCTGCTCGGTAAAGGCGAAGCCGCAGCGCGAGGCCGCCAGCTCGTCGTTGGCAAAGAAGCGGTCGTAAAACGAGCCGCCCCGGCCCAGGCGGTTGCCCCGGCGATCGAATCCAAGCGCCGGCGCCACGATCAGGTCCAGCTCCTCAAAGGGCATGGGCACGCCCGTAATGGGGTTGCGCAGGCCCCCGACCCCGGTGGAGAAGCCCGTCTCCAGCGAGTTGATCTGCACGGGGATCATGTGGCGCTGCTGCCAGGAGATCTTGGGCACGACGACGGTCTTGCCCAGTTGCCAGGCGTGGAGAATCGCCTCGGAGGTATCCACCTCATGCGGAAGAGACAGATACATCATGACAATCGAAGCTTTCTGAAACTGGTCGGTCGCGACCAGATTCCGGCACGCCTTTCGGCTCTTTTCCTTCTGCTCCTCCGGCGGCATGGCCAGCAGGCACTTCCGCAAGTGGCGGCGCAGCTCAACCTTCTCCATGTACTGGTCCTCGGCAGTCCTGATCACTCGGGTTCTGGAACGTTTGGGTCCTATCTATCAGTGTTTTGAGCTTTTGTAAATAATGGCGGATCATTTTTTCCTTCCCGGCGTCCTTCGGGACGTAGTAGTTCGTCGGCGGCCCGGGCAGATACTGCTGGGGCACGAATCCGCCCTCGTAGTCGTGCGGATATTTGTAGTCGGCCCCGAGCCCGGCCTTTTTGGCCGCGGCGTAATGCGCATCCTTCAGATGCGGCGGCACCCGCCGGGCCGGCTCGTTCCGCACGTCCGCCGAAGCCTGCCAGATCGCACGGGCGCCGGCATTGGACTTCGGGGCGCACGCCACGTAGAGGGCCGCCTGCGCCAGAGCCAGTTGGGCCTCCGGCAACCCCACGAACTCGGAGATCTGTACGGCCGCGGCCGCCAGCACCGTCGCCATCGGATCGGCGTTGCCCACGTCTTCGGCCGCGCAAACGGCGATGCGCCGGGCGATGAAGCGGCTATCCTCCCCACCGGCCAGCATGCGGGCCAGCCAATACACGGTAGCGTCGGGGTCCGAGCCCCGCATGCTCTTCTGCAGGGCGCTGGCCAGATCGTAGTGCGTATCGTCCGAGCCGCCGCCGGCGACCGCTCTCTCTTGTATCGACTCGCGGGCAACGGCCAGATTAAATTTTATCGCCTCGCCCTGCGCCCCGGCCTGCTGCGACAAAACGCCCACTTCCAGAGCCGTCAGGGCCCTGCGGGCGTCGCCGTCGGCGGCCTCGGCCAGGAAACGCAGCGCCGCCTCCTCGGCCTGGATCTCCAGATTCCCCAATCCCCGGCGGCGGTCCGCCAGGGCCCGCTGCAAGACCTGCATCACCTGCTCCGGGGCCAGCGGCTCGAACCGAAACACCGTGCTGCGGGAGATCAGCGGCCCGTTGATCGCGAAATAGGGGTTCTCCGTGGTCGCGCCGATCAGCACGAGGATACCGGACTCGACGTCGTCCAGCAGAACGTCCTGCTGGGCCCGATTGAAGCGGTGAATCTCGTCGATGAAGAGCACCGTGCGTGCGCCCTGGCCGGCCAGGCGGTGCCGGGCCTCGGCGCTGACGGTGCGAATATCCTTGACCGTAGCGGCCGGGGCGCTGAGATAGCAGAACTTCGCCCGGGTGTGCTCGGCGATCACCGTCGCCAGCGAGGTCTTGCCC
>JAFGCA010000668.1 GCA_016932895.1 Sedimentisphaerales bacterium
GAAATGCAGAAAACGCAGTGGTGGCAGTTGAGCCGGGGCTTGGCCTTCGCGATTTCCTCTGCCTCCTGGGGTGTGACCGGTCTTCGGACCACTCGATCGACCTTTTCCGCCTCGGGGCCCTTTGGCCGGCGTTGCTTGCGTCTGTCCATGTTGTCCTCCACACTGGGTCTCGAAACCAAGTCTCGCAACCGGCGACGGCGACTGACGCCTTGTTGTTAGGTATACGCTAAACCAATCTTGTGTACATGTCAACAGAAAAAGGAAAGAAAGGACTTATAGGGGAGGCGCCGTTCGCAATCCGGCACTTCTGGGGACGGTGAGCCTGTCAAATCACCCCCGAGGGCGGGAGGGACTGCATCGTCGTTGATCTCACGGTTTTGGGTTCTCGGGGCCGGGGGATTTGTCGTCGGCTTTCTTCTGTAGGATGGACCTGGCCAGGGCGAGGAGGCCGGCGTATTGGTAGCGGGGATCGACGTAGGTGTGCAGGACGTAGAACAGGAAGTAGTAGAATCGGGCGGAGGCCCAGATCAGCACGGCCAGCAGGAGGAGCGTTCTCCAGGCGGGGGCCAGGCAGAAGACAGCCCCGGCCGACAGCGCGATCAGCAGCAGGAACAAAAGGCCCTTGGTGACGATCACGCGCTTGTTCTGCAAATCGCCCATCGAGGGATCAGGTATATCTCTTACCCAGACAGAGGCAGCCGCCTGTGGTCGGCTTGGACAACGGGCGGCTGTCCCTGCGGGATCGTGTCATCCTGGCTATGAGGGGCCGCCTGCTTTCTTCATTCGCTTTTCAGCCCGTTTTTCTTTCAACGTCTTTTGCGGCTTCTTCTTCGTCTCTTTCTTTGCTTCTTGGCGCTGAGCCATACATCATCCTTTCCTGCGCATACTCCATGTTCGATTGCGTACTGGCACTATTCTACCGCCGAGTTTCCGCAGACGCCATCCTTATCCCGCACGCTCTTGCTGACAGCCGACTCCCGGCGATAGCCCTTCGTCCGGCATTTCTCTCGTCTGTCCACGTCGTCCTCCACATTGGGTCTCGAAACCATGTCTCGCCGCCGGCGGGCACGAAGGCAGGCAGATCAGATCCCTGCGGTCAAAATGGCTGTCGGCGCTTGCTGTCCGGCCTGGATGACGGCACTATGGCAGGACGCGGCCGGGTGCAGCGGCCGCCTGGAGTAGCTTGGCCATGAAGGGACCGGAAACGATGCAAAGCAAATCGATCAAGGCGGCGCTGATCGCGCCCTGCGGGATGAATTGCGGGCTGTGCTGGGCCTACATCAGGGACAAGAATCATTGCCCAGGCTGTCTCGTGAGCGACGAAGGCAAAAGCGAGTCCTGTGTGCGGTGCCGGATCAAGGACTGCGAGACGAGGAAGGCGGGATTCAAGTACTGTTTCGCCTGTGCGGACTTTCCCTGTGCCCGGCTAAAGCAGTTGGACAAGCGCTACCGGACGAAGTATGCCATGAGCATGATCGCCAATCTGGAACACATCAGGCAGTTCGGCATCAGGGACTTCGTCAAACGGGAGAAGACGCGGTGGGCGTGCCCAAAGTGCGGCCGGACCCTCAGTGTCCACAAGCAGGACTGCGTCTTCTGTGGGCACAAATGGCGCTGACGCGGGTGATGCGCCGGGCACAGGCCGCGCGTCATCGGCACGGCCCGTGTCGGATACTGCTATCGGCGGGGTCCTTTCACCGCTTTGGCAATCTTGCGTGTGACGTCTACTCCAACTGGCCTCGGATTTCGCCGGCGGGGAACTGCTCGGTGTGGACGTTCACGTAGGCCCGGTTCTCCTCGATCGCGGTCAGCAGATCGGCGAGCGTCAAGCCGGCCAGAGGACCGACGAAATTGGCAGCCGTGAAGTCGCCGGCGCCGAGCACGCCGATGAACTCGCCCGCCACGACCATCGGGGGCAGTGTGGTCGGATAGAGCCATACCGCCGGGGGTCCGTCGCCACCCGACACGGTGGCGATGTGAATGTGCGCCTGCGTGGCGTTCTCGATGCCCTGGACCTTGAGCTCGTAGGAGAGCATGTTTGCGTCGGGACCGGGCTTGAGGATGGCCAGGCCGGTCGCAGTCGAGCCGGTGCCGGCGACAGCCTTGAGCACGGCGGTAATATCAGTCGGCACCGGTGCGATCTTGAAGACGGCGCCGGTGTCACCGGCCGGACCGAGCGTCGTGCCGGCCAGAAGGTAAAGCTCGCCGTCGCGGTCCCGGCCGAATCCTTTGACGTACATACCCAGCGATTGACCGGTGCGGCCGAGCAGCAGTTCCTCGATCCGGCCGGTGAAGAGGTCGGCCACAAACAAGCGTCCATCGGGTGTGGAGAAGCCGCGCGAGAAATCGCCGCACACGTACTGACCCCACAGTTGGGGCGCTGCGGCACCGTAGTACGCGTAGCCTCCAACGATGGCCAGCCCGTCGTCATGGTCGTACTCTGCCACCGGGTCGGTCAGGCTCGGATCGTTCAGCGGGCCACCCACGTCCCCCGTCGCGGGAATGAACGCGAACGTGCCCTCCTTGAGGTTCCAGCCATAGTTGA
>JAFGCA010000072.1 GCA_016932895.1 Sedimentisphaerales bacterium
CGCGCAGCAGACGGACGCCGACATACGCGAGATCCTCGGCAAAGACGGGATCCACTGGGACCTGGAGATGCTGTCGGAGCGCCCGCCGATGAAGAATCGCGCCGGCAACCGGCGTCTGGCCGAGGCCTTGGCGGGCGTGGCGGCCCACTGGGAGATTCCCTTCGAGTGCGAGTCCTCTCTGTGGCCCTCGGTGGCCGGCCTGGTGCCGGCGGGCACGCCCGTCGTCTGTGGCTTGGCGCCGGTGGCCAAGGATTTGTATCAGCCGCACGAAGCCGTCTCGCGGATCAGTATCCCGCAACGAACGCTCTTGCTGGCCGAGTTTCTGGCCAGGGAATTGTAAGGTGTCGCACCATGGGAACGCGCCGTGATCCAGGTGACGCTGAATCGAAGGACCTGACGCCCGCAGGCGTGTACAAGCCGCAGCGCGTCGCGGTTTCCAGCCAGGGGATGATCAGCACGCAACACTCTCTGGCCACGGAGGCCGGCGTCCGGATGCTCCGGGAAGGGGGCAATGCGGTCGATGCGGCGGTGGCCGCGGCCTTTGCGCTCGGGGTGTGCGAGCCGGCCGCCTCCGGTCTCGGCGGCCAGACCATGATGCTCATCCATGCCGCGCGTTCGCGACGGACCTTCGCCCTCGACGGATCGTCGCGGGCGCCCAACCGCACGAACGCCACCGAGCTGCCCCGAAGCGAGCGGCAGTATGGGTACAAGGCGACGACGGTTCCCAGCACGCCCGCCGTCCTGGCCTATGCCTTGCAGCATTATGGCCGCATGCCCCTGGCGGCGGTCATCGAGCCGGCCGTGGAGATGGCTGAGCGAGGCTACCGGGTCAGCGACCTGCAGCGAAGGTTGTTGCAGCGCGTCCGCAAACACCTCCGGCGCGGGGCCGCCGCGCAACACTTTCTCAAGGGTTCGGTCCGGTCGTTCCGGGTCGGCGAGCGCTTTCGCCAGCCGGCACTGGCCGAGACCCTCCGCCGCCTGGGGCGCGTCGGCGTCCAGGATTTCTACACGGGAGAGATCGCTGCTGCGATGTGTCGCGACATGGCGTGCCATGAAGGTCTGATCACGCGGGAGGACCTGGCCCAGATTCCCTGGCCCATCGAGCGCCGGCCGGTGGGCAGTCATTACGAAGATTTGCGCGTGGTTACCTTCCCGCCGCCCGGCGCCGGCAGAACGCTGGTCGAACTGCTCCATATCGTCCGTCATCTTCCGCTCAAGTATCGCAGTGTCGATACGCCCAGGGGCGCCGTGCTGCTGGCCCATGCCATCCAGCAGGCCAACCGGGACCGGCGCGACCGCCCCTACGACGCAAGCTTCTACGCCCAGGTCACCCAGCGAAAGATGCTCAGTCCCGATCATGCCGGCGCCATCGCGCGACGCGCTCTCAAGCAGATTCGCACGCACGGTGACACGACGCACCTGTCGGTGATGGATCGGGAGGGCAACGTGGTGGCCCTGACCCAGTCGATCGAGCGCGTCTACGGGGCCTGCGTGGCCGCACCGGAATTGGGCTTCCTCTACAACAACTACATGCTGGCGTTTGACGACGAGGACATTTCTCACCCCTATTACCTGCGGCCCAATGCCGTCCCCTGGGCCAGTGTCACGCCGACGATCGTCCTGCGCGGGCGGCGTCCGTGGCTGGCGATCGGTTCGCCCGGCAGCGAACGGATCGCCTCTTCGGTGGCCCAGGTCTTGCTGCGACTGAAACACCATTCGCCCTTCGAAGCCGTGGACGCGCCGCGGCTGCACTGCAGCGTGGACGGGACCGTTTCCCTGGAAGTCTCCCGCATGCGCAGCGACATTCCGGAGGCCCTGCGGCGGCACGGCTTTGAAATCGACGAGCGAGATCCGTATTCTTTCTATCTCGGCTGCGTGCAGCTTGTGATGCGCGACGGGGGTCGGTTTGTCGGCGTGGCCGACCCTCGTCGCGACGGTTCGGCCAAAGGGCCCGAATGATGACGCTGCCCTTGCTGATCTCGGTTCCGCACGCCGGACGCAACGTCCCCGAGGAAGCGCGTCCTTACTGCATCCTGACCCCGCAGCAGATCGTCCAGGATGGTGACGAGGGGGCGGGCGAGATCTACGACGTCGGTGGTTCCGTGGCCGACTTCGTAACCACGGACGTCGCCCGGGCCATTGTTGACGTGAATCGCGCCGAGGACGACCGCCGTGCCGACGGTGTAGTCAAGACGCATACCTGCTGGAACGTCCCGGTCTACTCCGAGCCGTTGCCGGAGCCGCTGGTGGAGGAGCTGCTGGCCCGGCATCACCGGCCCTATCACGCCCGGCTTACGAGACCGGCGCGTGGCGTTCGGCTGGGGATGGACTGTCACACCATGGCCGCGACGGCTCCGCCGGTCGGTCCCGATCCAGGCTCGGCGCGTCCGCACATTTGCCTGAGCGACGCGGGGCATACGTGCCCGCCGCCGTGGCTGCGCCAACTGGCCCTGTGTCTGGAGCGGGCATTTGAGACCGACGTATCCGTCAACGAGCCTTTCGAGGGCGGGCACATCATCCGAGCCCATTGCCGCGAGATCCCCTGGATGCAGCTCGAACTGAGCCGGGCCCCGTTCCTCCCGCTGGCGGAGAAACGCCTGCGCGTGCTGGACGCTCTCGAATGCCTCTGCACGGCCCTTTTCTGAGCCTCATTGGCTGACGCCTTCTGCCATATTGGCACCGCATTGCGGCTGCTCGCAATTCGTAAGTCGCGCTTCTGTAGGGCCTTACGGATAGTGTGGGGTTTAGGCACGCCGTTTGCACAAGGAAACGTGTATAGGGACCAAATGATATGCGTGTCCGCGCAGACGAGGTGAAACATATGAAATTCGACAAGTTTACATTGAAAGCCCAGGAGGCGTTGGCGACGGCCCAGCAGGTGGCGATGGCCCGGTCGCATACGGTTTTGTCGCCGCTGCACCTGCTCGGGGCGCTGCTCGACGACGAAGAGGGCGTTACGGCCATGGTGCTCAAGAAGATCGGCGCCAATGTGAAGCGCATCAGGGAGATGACCGAGAGCGAATTGGGCCGGCTCCCGCAGGGCACCGCGACGGGTCAGCTTATGCCCGATCCGGTTCTCAACCAGGTCGTGCTGGATGCGCAGAACCGCGCCGATAAGATGGGCGATGAGTATCTCAGCGCCGAGCACCTGTTTCTGTCGCTGGCCGGTGTGGACAGCGATGCGAAAGAGGTCTTGAACGTCAACTCCGTGACGCCCGAACAGATTCAAAACGCCCTCAAGGAGATTCGGGGCGGCGCCACGATCACCGATCAGAACCCGGAGGAGAAGTACAAGGCGCTGGAGCGCTACGGCATCGATCTGCTGGAGATGGCTCGCAAGGGCAAGCTCGACCCCGTGATCGGGCGCGACGAGGAGATTCGTCGCTGCATGCAGGTGCTCAATCGCCGTACGAAGAACAATCCCGTTCTCATCGGCGAGCCGGGTGTCGGCAAGACGGCCATCGTCGAAGGTCTCGCCCAGCGCATCGTCGCCGGTGACGTGCCGGCCGGACTGAAGAACAAGAAAGTCATTGCCCTGGACATGGGCGCCCTGATCGCCGGGACCAAGTTCCGCGGCGAGTTCGAGGACCGCCTCAAGACCGTCCTCAAGGAGGTCATCGGCGCCGACGGGCAGATCATCCTTTTCATCGATGAGCTCCACACGGTGGTCGGGGCCGGCAAGGCCGAGGGGGCCGTCGATGCAGGCAACCTGCTCAAGCCCTCGCTGGCGCGAGGCGAGCTGCGCTGCATCGGAGCCACGACCATCGACGAGTACCGCAAACACATCGAGAAGGACGCCGCCCTGGAGCGCCGGTTCCAGCCGATTGTCATCGACCCGCCGAGCGTGGAGGACACGGTGGCGATCCTGCGCGGCCTGAAGGACCGCTACGACACCCACCACGGCGTGCGCATCACCGATGCGGCGCTGGTCGCGGCCGCGACCCTCTCGAACCGGTACATCACCGATCGATGGCTGCCCGACAAGGCCATCGACCTCATGGACGAGGCCGCGTCCAAGCTGCGCATCGAGAACGATTCGCTGCCGGCCGAGCTGGACGGCATTCGCCGCAAAATCGTGCAGCTCCAGATCGAACGCGAGGCCCTTAAGAAGGAGAGCGACGCGGCCAGCAAGCAGCGGCTCAACAAGGCCGAGAAGCAGTTGTCCGACCTGCAGGAACAAGACACGGAGCTGACCGCGCAATGGGAGAGCGAGAAGGGCGGCATCGATCAGATCAAGGAACTCAAGCAGCAGATCGAGCAGGCCCAGATGCAGTTCGAGGAGGCCCAGCGTCGCGGCGAACTGGAGCAGGCCGCTCGGCTCAAATACGAGACCATCGCCAACCTCAAGAAGGAGCTACAGGAGAAAGAGGAGCAATTGGCCCACTCGGAAAAGGCCAAGATGGTACAGGACGAGGTGACGGACGAGCACATCGCTCAGGTCGTGGCGAAATGGACGGGGATTCCGGTGGCCCGGCTTCTCACCGGCGAGCGGGAGCGGCTGATGCAGATGGAAGACCGCATTCGCCGGCGCGTCGTTGGGCAGGACGAGGCGGTCTCGGCGCTGTGCAACGCGGTGCGTCGCAGTCGTTCCGGCTTGTCCGATCCGAACCGGCCGATCGGGACCTTCCTGTTCCTCGGCCCGACCGGCGTCGGCAAGACGGAGCTCTCCAAAGCGCTGGCGGATTTTCTGTTCAACGACCCCGCCGCTTTAGTGCGGATCGACATGAGCGAATTCATGGAGCAACACTCGGTGGCCCGGCTCATCGGCGCCCCTCCGGGCTACGTGGGGTACGAAGAGGGCGGCCGGCTCACCGAAGCCGTCCGGCGCAAGCCCTACTCCGTTATTCTGCTCGACGAGATCGAGAAGGCCCATCCCGACGTCTTCAACGTGATGTTGCAGGTCTTCGATGACGGCCGCCTCACCGACGGCAAGGGCCGTACCGTGGACTTCAAGAACACCGTCATCATCATGACCAGCAACATCGCCAGCCAGCGGATTCAGCAGCTCACCGAAGAGCAGGGTGCCGACTGGGAGATCGAGGCCCACGTCAAGGACGTCCTCAAAAAGGTCTTCAAGCCCGAGTTTCTCAACCGGATCGACGAGGTCATCGTCTTCCATATGCTCAACAAGGATCATCTCAAGCGCATCGTCGACATTCAGCTCGGCTGCCTCGCCGAGCGGCTCAAGGATCGCAAGATCAAGCTGCAGTTCACCGACGCCGCCCGCGAGCTGATTATGGAGGAAGGCCACGATCCCGTCTACGGCGCCCGCCCGCTCAAGCGGACCATTCAGCAACGCCTGGAGAACCCGCTGGCCATGGAACTGCTCGCCGGCAAGTTCAACGACGGTGACACCATCCAAGTCAACGCCGAAGCCCACAGCTTCGCTTTTGAGAAAGCGAACTGATACCCATAACCCCAGTTTGCTGGAGAGGACGCTCGACTACGGGCGTCCTCTCGCTGTCTGAACCGAGAGCATGTAGGATGGGCAACTTGTTTCCCATGCGGGTTTCTGCAATGGATAATTGGTTATTATAGATCTAATTGAACATATTTATAGGATGTGCGATGGATGGGGTCTCATCTTGACTTGTGAATTATCGCCCTCGGGGAATTAACCCCGCGTGGGTTGAGAACGCACCCTACCATTGGCGCATTCCTCCGCGTTCCTCCGCGTTCCTCTGCGTCCTCTGCGTCCTTGGCGGTTATGAAGCCGTATCTCGCGTTTCTTCGTGACCTTCGTGTGCTTCGTGGTTTTGCATTTCTGGATTCCGGATCAAGTCCGGAATGACAATAAGGGAGAAACCCGCGTGGCTTGAGAACCCACCTCATGCGCTCTCCGGCCTACAGTCTCCGGCCTCCAGCCTCGCCGCTGCTTTGCGGTTAGTCTTTTTGTTCTTCCTGGCGTTCGGTTTCTTCGCGGATTTCGGGGAAGTTGAGGCGGGCGAATTCGCCGTGTAGTTGGAGGGCGAGGCGGTCGCGGGCCTTGGCGGCTTCTACCTCGTCGGCGAAAGAACCGCCGTAGTGCTCCTTTCGCTCGTGGGTAACGATGACCTCCCACTTGTCGCGATGAAGATAGACGCCAATGAACCGGGATTTGCCGTCTGAATGTTTGCCACTGTTTCGACAGTTCTCCCCTTGCGTACAGATGCGCAGGTTGCAGCGCCGGTTATCGAGCCCGTTGCCGTTGATGTGGTCCACGACCATGCCCTCGGGCGCGTTCATGATCTCGCGATGCATGAGCAGCGCGCCCTTGCCCCTGCTCCGCCGCGCATAGAACGTCCCGGAGCGCGGCGAAGGTGTCACGTGCCACTTGTACCGGCTGAGCCATGCGTAGTCTTCGGTGTCGACGATAGCGTGCAGGCCGCGGGTCAGGGGGATATAGCGGATGCTGTCGTCGTGCGGCTCCGGCGGCTCGGTTCGGTAGGGCCTGGCTCGGAAGTTGCGGCAGGGCTTGCTCGGAACCGGCCGCCACTGCCCCGGCGTGTCCACGTGGTTGACACACTGTCCGATGACCGGGAACCCCGAGAACAGCGTCCGCGCCCACAGGACCAGGTTCGTCACACAGAACATACAGTGGTAACAACTGCGCGGCGACCGTTCGGCCGTCCGTGTCGTCTGCTCCCGCGCCGCGACCGGGCGCTTGACAACCGAACGGGATTTCCTGGCTTTGCGCTTTTTCGTCTGGCGTGCCTTGGGCTTGTTCATGGCGTCTCCGTTTTCTATCTCATACCAATATCTCGCAATCCGGGGCGGCTCGTACGTTTATAGCCAACACACCCATTTTCCTATGTTGTTAATACAATAAACTATCGCAGCGGCGCGGTCAAGGAAAAAAGAAGACAATCGCCCTCCCGCCCGAGGCATGTAAGTGCTTGAACAATAAGGACTAATGCGGATTGCGCGAAATTCTCGCGAAATGAAATCCCGGCAAGGCAAGCTGCGTGGGTTGAGAACCCACCCTACAACTCTGCGTCCTCGGCGGTTAAGATCCGCATGGGCAACGAGTTGCCCATCCTACGCGCTGGGTTGTGTTGCAGAGGTAGCAGCGTCAAGCGCAGCCTGGCGATGGTTTCTCCCGACCGGTGCATTTCCATCGCCAGGGCCTGCGGCCTTGACGCTGCCACTACTGATCTATCGTGTTTCGCGTGCCATCTCTCAGACCCAACCCATGTCGTCGCGGGGAGCCAGGCGTCTCATGAAGAGGCTCTTGTCGGCGGCCTCGTCGTTGGTGATTTTCAGGTTCTTGGCATCCCAAAGGAGCTTGCGGCCCGGATGCAGCAACGCGACGTCGCCGAGGACGATGATTTCGGACAACGGCCCGGCGTACTCGAAGGGTGACATCGCGGTGTCTTCGCCCTTGCAGGCCAGCGTCCAGTTGTCGAA
>JAFGCA010000669.1 GCA_016932895.1 Sedimentisphaerales bacterium
ATCCCGTTGGCATCGAACCGCTCCAGCACACCGAGAGCCGTGTTGTAGCGGGCCTCGACAAAGGCCTCCACGTCGCCAAAGAGCAGCGGGGCCGCCGGCGGACGCACGTGAGAAACGCCACCGTCGAAATGCCGGCTCTCGGGCACGTTACTCAGGGCCAGGTCGCGCGCCACTTCCAGATCGGCAATCAGCTCCTCGTCGCCCTCGTCGAGGCTGGCAGCGAGGTAGTCCATGAACATGGCAGCGTCGGCGGCAGGCCCGGGGCCGAAATGGTCGCCCCAGACCGCGTGTCGAAAGAGCCCGCCCTCGCGAATCTTCGAATCCACCCATCCGTGCGCGAGCAGCCGGGCGGCGGACAAAAAGCCGCCCTCAAACGACGGCACGGGCGGCGGAGATCGCAATTCGACGTACCGCTGCACGGCCGGCACGACTGTGTCGCCTTCGCCTGCGATGATCCACAGGCGAGCGGCGACGGGCTCATCCGCGACCAGCCGGACGGGCGTGTGGGCCACCAGGCTGTTCTCAAACCGATGCGACCCCACCGCCGGACCGGTCAGCCCCATCACGTGGGCCTCCGAGCCGAACAGGGCATCGGGAGAATCGAACAGCGGAGCAACCAGGTCCGAAGGCTCCCAGACGAGGCCGATGGTTCTCCCATCGGCGGCGATCGCCATCAGGGGAAACGTCAGCTTCACCGGGTCCGGGACGCGGCGCACGTGCCCCGGCGTGGTGATGTCGGCTTCGCTGCTGCTGGGCTCGTCGCAGAGATACTCCAGACCCGCCAGCAGGCCCTGGCTCTTGCCCGACCCGAACGTGTCCAGACCCGCAAACAGCGTCAGCCAGGGTAGCAGCACGACATCGCGGCCGGCACTGACCTGAATCTGCATGTCGATCGCGAGAACGTCACCGACGTCGGCGGGCCGAATCTCTCTGCGGACCTGCCAGGTGCCGCCGTGGGAATCGGCAAGAGTCGCGACATGGACCAAAGCATCGCCCGTGCGGTGGGAGGTGACCGAAGCGTCCTTCAGGGTCAGCCATTCCGTGGCATCCTCGAACAGCACGCCGAGAAGCTCGCTCTCGTAGCCGACGGCCATCTCCCGACCGGCCACTTCGACAACGAAATCACCGATTCCCGTCCCGCGATATTCCAGCGCGAGCGAGCCGGACCGCACGGTGCCGGACCGCTGCGGGTCCCCCGTCGGGCGGGAAGGCGCTTCGTACGGCGGGTCCTCCCACTTTCTGAGCGCCTCGACCTTGATGGACGCCACGCCAATTTCTCCCGTGGTCGTAGCGGGATCCAGCCGAAAACGCGTCCCCCGTCCCAGCATCTCGACGATGATCAGCTCGTAGTCGTGCCACTGGCCGTCGTTGTTGACGGTGAAACGCACCGAGTGACCCGCCCGGAAGGAAGGCCCGTAAAACAGCTCGCCGCTGCCGTTGGCGTCGGACCTCATGCGAACGGTGACCCTGGTGAGCCGATCGCCCGGCAGGTCGATGGCCGGACCTTCGATCCACGGATCGTTGCCCGTGGAAGTGAACGACAGCCCGCGCCGCGACCAGGTCAGGTCGGCGACGTGGAAGTTGCCCTCCCAG
Source organism: Sedimentisphaerales bacterium (assembly GCA_016932895.1). Next base: position 1,594 of record JAFGCA010000669.1, read on the forward strand.
CCCTGCAACCCGCCGGCAAAATTCCACTCGACCACGGTATCGGCAAGCGCCTCGGGACTCATCCAAAGGGCTGCCACAACACAGACCGTCACAACCATCCAACGCGTTCGTATCACAATCCCATCCTCACTGCAGAGCCCGACAGACAACAAAGGCCAAACCAACATGAAGCGTCACTCGTGAAGCGGCGGGTGGCAGCGTCAAGGCCGCAGGCCTTGGCGATGGGGCAATCGGAGGAACGTAGGATGGGCTTTAGCCCATGCGGTTCCTTCGCGTCCGAGCCTGGCAGCATGGGCTAAAGCCCATCCTGCCGCCGCTGGCTTCACGATCAACGCGTTGCTGCGTTCATTGTACCACACAACGCAGGCCGGAAGGACAAATCAACGAGCAAATAGCCAGAAAAGCGTGCAACGAGGGTTGATCCCAGATACGCTTCAGTCTTCACCCTTGGCGCACTGTGCTATTGCAGGCCGAAGGCGTCCTTGAGCTCATCAATGATTTCGTCGGACATGGCGACGTGCCCGCCGATGGGCTGGGCGTCGAGCACCGCCTCGGCCGAGCATTCCAGGACCTCGAGCTTGTCAAAGGCCGAGAGCACGCTGTCGCCGACGACCATCACGCCGTTGTTGCACAGCACCGCCGCCGGACTTTGGAGCGTGAGCGTCCCGGTCAGACGGGAGAAATCATTGAACGACGTCTCAAAGGGCAGCAGACCCACCTCGCGCACGAAAATGTAGCTCTCCGGGATGGTGCGCGTGTCGATGGTCCGATGGCACACGCTGAACGCCATGGTGTTGATGGGACAGGCGTTGACGATGGCCATGACGCCCGGATGGGCGTCGTACACGGCCTGGTGCGCGAGAACGGCCCGGCTGGGGTGCTTGCCGAACTCCTTCTTGCCCTTGCGAATCATGACGAGATTCTCGGGCAGAACCGAGTGGCGATCCAGCGGGTACGGCGTGATCAGGAACTTGTCCTCGTCGATCCGCGCGCTGAACGTCCCGGTAGTCGTCGTCAGCAGCCGCTGGCGATACCCGCGCTCGATGAACTTGCAGACCTGGTTGCGCAGCTCCTTTTCCCGGATGGTCATCATGCTGGGGTCGTACTCGAACGAATCGAGCACGACATCGCTCTTGCCCTGCAACTGAAGCTGCTGGTCGGTCAGATACCGGGGCTCGCCGAGCGCGCCGGCCTTGATCAGCACCTTGCAGCACATCTCCAGCGTCTCGAAACGCTGGAAGGCCTCCTGAAGGGTCTTGCCCCCGCAACAGACGCCGTGATTCTCCAGGATGACGCTGTCGAAGCCGTCGGCGTACTTTCGCGCAATCTTGTCGCCGAGGTCCTTGCTGCCGGGCACACCGTAGGGAGCGAAAGCCACGGTCCCGTTCGAACGCCACGCCTGATGGAAGAGTCGCGTATCGGGGACTTTGTGGGCGATGCTGAAGGCCACCAGCGCCATCGGGTGGGCATGAACGATCGCCTTGAGATCGCGGCGCACTTCGTAAATGGCCTTGTGAAACGGGTACTCCGAGGACGGCCGATGGAGCCCTTCCACCGCCCCGTCGGCGCGGACGCACATGATGTCGTTCGGCGTCAGCGTCCCCTTGTCCACGCCCGCCGGCGTGACCCAGATATCCCCGTTCTCGTCCAGGATCGACAGATTGCCGCCCGAGGTCGTCGTCATCTTGTACTGGTAAATCCGCTGCATCGTCAGAACCAGCTCGTCGCGCGGATGAAGATATTCGTATTTCATGGCAGATCCTTCGCTCAGAAACCATTGGTCGTTTCACTTCTGTATACCGCCTCGCCGTCCGCGCTTCAAGACGCGACCGCTGCGGTTTGCTCTTTCTTGTGGGGGTCCATCGCGGCATGTGTTATACTGGTTCTTCCTATGAATGAAGTACCGTTTTGCCCAGGAGGTATCCGATGACGCAAGCTGCTCCGTCCGAGACGATGCCGACGGGGAAGATCGGCAAGCTGACCATAGGCCGCGTGATCAGCGGCAGCAACCTGATCAGCCCGAATATGCACGCGCGGGACCTGCTCTACCTGAACGAGCTGGCCCGCCGGTACAACACCGAGCAGCGCGTGCTGGAGACGCTTCGGCTTTGCGAGGAGTGCGGCGTCAACGGCATCGTCCTGAAGAATCACAACTTCAAGCACATGCGCCTGTCGCGCTACTGGGACGAATGGGGCGGGCAGATGAAGTGGATCGCCGACCCCATCACCAGCGACATCAACAAGTTCGAGGAGATTCTGGTCGAACACCTCGAGCTGGGCGCCTCGGCCGCCTATATCTGGGGCGGCGCCACCGACATGTGGTACCACCAGAAGAAGCAGCGCAACATCGTCAAGGCCTTGGAGATCCTGCGGAAGTACGACATCCCCGCCGGTATCGGCGCCCATCGGCTCGAACCCCTCGTCTTCTGCGAAGAGGAAGGACTGGATCCCGATTTCTACTTCACCACGCTGCACCACGACCGGTACTGGTCGGCCCACCCGAAAGAGAAGCGGCGGTTCATCGAGATGTACGAAGCGAACTCTCCGCATCACGACGAATATCACGACAACATGTTCTGCCACAAGCATGAGGAACTCGTGGCGTTCATGCAGGACGTCAAGGCGCCGTGGATCGCGTTCAAGGTGTTGGCCGCCGGGGCGATCCGGCCGGAGGAGGGGTTCCGATACGCCTTCGAAAGCGGCGCGGATTTCATCTGCGTCGGCATGTTCGATTTCCAGGTCCGCGAGGACACGATTCTCGCCCGGCAAATCCTCTCGAGCAACCTCAACAGAAAACGCCCCTGGAGAGCCTGACGGCGGAGGTCAAAGGTGAACGTCCAACGAATCGTCGTGTGTCTTGCGCTGGTCGTGCTTGTCGGTCCGCGCGCCTGCGCGGCCGAGGAGCGATCCATCTTCCAAGACATGCAGTTTCGACGCGGATTTCTGCTCAGCTATCCGAGCTCGACGCGGGGCAGGTCGGTGGAGGCGGTGCTCGATCTGGGCCAATCCGATGCCAGGCCTCTCTGGCGTTTGTGTCAGTGGGCTACCCGGTACAGCCTGGCCGGCGTGCCGTGCGTTCGAGGCGGCGACGGGGACGCGTGGTACGAGAACCCGGGCAAGAAGGTACTCGTGGGAGGTGCGAATTCCGCGAATCGCGATCTCGTGCTGGAGGTGCGCGCCGGCGCCGAATACGGCACCCGGGCGAGGCGGCCCGGCGAGGGTTGGCCTCACCTGCTGGTGGAACAGGACGCCGCCGTCGTGTACCGGCTCGACGAACTGCAGGCGATTGCTTTCGAGATCGGTGTTCGTCTGCTGTACTGCAAGAGCCACATGACCGAAGCCGACTACGATCCGGGGCTGCACGCCGCTCAGTTCCAGATGTTCTTCATTGTCAAGAACGTCAATCCGGAGGCGCAGGACCACGGTGACTTCTTCTGGTTTGGCGTACCCTTCCACGACAACCGCCATGATGTCCCTCCCGCCTTCATGGCCAAAGACGTGGGCAAGTCGGACGCGACGGGCAAATTCATTTACACGATTGCGGGCAAGGCCGCGGGCGTAACTTCGCTCGCCGACGGGCGCTGGCTCACCGCGGGCGCGGATTTGCTGGGGCACATCAAGGCCGGCCTGCGGGAGGCGGTCAAGCGAGGATATCTCAACAGCGCCGACCCACGCGACTACGCCGTGGTCAACATGAACCTGGGCTGGGAGATGCCCGGCACGTTCGATGCGGCGATGCAGGTGAGGGACCTGCATATCCGGGCGGTCCTCAAAGACGGCACACAGCCGGCCACCTCTCGCGCCAGGCGTTGAATCTCCTCGAAAAATGCGAGATTCTTTGAAGGATTCGGGCCTGTTCGGGCAAAAGAATAGGGTGAAGGCCTTCAACGAAAAGAGCGTGAAGTTGATCGATGGGTAGCAGACGCGATACGGCGGAGTCTGATTTCAGCATTCGCGGTCTCAAGCGCAGGCAGCGCGAGAGTTGGCGCCGTATGTACGACACGCTGGCGGAGGGCGTGTATCGATATGCGTACTACCGCTGCCGGGCCCGGGCCGACGTCGCCGAGGACATCACCCAGGAGGTCTTCCAGCGCGCCCTGGAGACCATCGACGGGTATCGGGGAGACGTCGCCGGGCTGCTGCCCTGGCTCAAGGGGATCGCCTTGCGGGTCCTGTCGCAGCGGGCGCGGGCCGCGCGCCGGCGGGCCGGACGGGTCGTCCTGTCACAGGCGACAGCCGCGGGCGCCGGCGGCGTGGCCGTCGAAGCAGTGGACCCTGCCCCGGCGGTCGACGACGGGATCATCTCCGCAGAGCAGCGTCTTGTGATCGGGGCGGCGCTGTCGGCCTTGAAGCCGCAGTGGGAACAAATGTTGCGTCTGAAGTACTGTGAGGGCCTTCCCGTGCAGGCGATTGCCCAACGGCTGGGCCTGACGGCCAAGGCTACGGAATCGGCGCTGGGCCGGGCCCGAGCCGCCTTTCGCCAAGCCTACACACGACTCGTGAACGCCCAGGAGCCGCCGGATAAGGCAGGACACAATCATGCGTAGCGAACAACCCAACGACATTGAGTCGCTTCTTGGCGAGGCCCCCGATCCGCCTCAGATGGACCGCGGCGGGCGCGAGGCCATCTGGCGAAGTCTCGAATCGAGCCTCAGAGCTGAAGGGGCGCGCGGCCCGGTCGAAGGCAGGACACCGAAGTCACGCGTGCGTCGGTCCTGGTGGCTGCTTCGGGCTGCGGTCGCGGCGGCGGTTCTCGCTCTGGCCCTGATCCTGGCACGCAATGTCATCCTGCCCGGGAGTCGCGCCGCCTCCATACCGTTCGGGAAAATTCAGATCGCCCGGGGCCGTTGCACCGCCACGGACCGGAAGGGACGCGAGCGTGACCTGGACGCCGACCGGTCCGTCAGCATCGGCGACACCCTTTCCGTCGGACCGGCGGGCGGCGCCAGGATCCGCCTGCACGACCAGAGCGAGATCTGGCTGTGCGGAGGAACGCAGGTCGAGTGCATCGCTCTGCGATCCGATCCGGGGCCCACGCTGCGTCTCGTCCGCGGCGAGCTGCGCGCCGATGTCACGGCGGACCCCGATCAGCTCTTTGCCGTGGAGACTCCGACGGCGACGCTGAACGTGCTCGGGACGCAATTTCATTGTCAGGTGTTTTCCAACCCAAACCCAGTGGAGGGACCAACCATGTCCGCAAAACAAATCTTACAGAGAGCGTTTATGGTACTCACAGTGCTGTCGGGAACGGTGGAAGTATCGGGGGGCAACGGCCCCCGGGCCGTCCACGCCGCCCAGCGAAGTATCGTTGCCTCCAACACCGCCACGGTAACCGACGTGCGCAACCCCCAGTACGCGCAGCAATGGCTGGGCGAGCCGGGCAGCCGGGCCGGGGCCACCATCCTGTACATCCTGCCCCTGGCTCCCTCAATGCTCTACTCGCTCTGGGCGACAGATGACCAGGACCACGATCCACATCACGTCACGGACTTCGTCGGCACTGCACCCAGGGTCATTCTGCGTGTGGATGGGGACGCGGTCCTGGTCGAGGCGGGCAGCCTGATCCACGCTCACGTCGGCGGCGGTATCTGCATCGCGGGCTCGGGCCGCCCCCTGATCGCGGATCAGGTCTTCCTGGTCGACCTCAAGACCGGCCAGAAAATGCTGATGCCCTACCTTGACGACTGCGATCCGCTGTATCCGTCGATGTCGCCGGATCGGCGCAAGCTCGCCTTTGTCGGGAGCCGTGGCACCGGACAGCAGCGCGATTTCGGGCTGTTCGTGATCGACATCGAATCAGCGGAAATCAAAAAGATGCTGGACGGCGCGATCAAGACCTGTCCGAACTGGTCGCCCGACTCGCGCTGGCTCGTAGTCTCCCGGGCGGAAGGCTACGTGACCAACCATGCGCTGGTACTGGTCGATACCCTCACGGGCGAGGTGGTTGAGACCGGCCTGCGCGGCGCCGGCGCAGTCTTTGCGCCGGAGGGTCAGGAAATCGCATACGTCGCCGATTTCGCCCAGGGCGGCCACTGGTATCAAGGCGTTCCCTGCACCGGAAACCTGTACCGGGCGTCGGTACCGAGCGGCCCGGCCCGGCAACTCACCTTTCTCACCGACGCCGGGGCGGTGCTGCCCACCTTCAGCCCGGACGGGTCTTATCTGGCGTACTGGGAAGTCCGTGGGAGGGAGTATACGCTTCATCTGCTTCACACGGAAACGGGGGAGGACCAAACGGTCTGCCGGGGGCCCGCATCGCCCATCCAGTGGCTGGACGCCGGCACCTCTCTGGCCCTCACGGGGAAGCCGTATGTGCCGCAGGAAAAGGCGGTCGTGCGGATCGTGGACATCGTTGACGGTCGCGCCGCCGTGCGGGACGTTTCCGCCACCACCGGTGAGCTGCCCGAGGACATGACCCGGGCAGCTCGGCAATTCGCCGAACGCTTGTCCACACTCGGAGAGGCCCTTGACAAAGCGCGGCACGCGGCGGACATGCACGAGCTCGAACGCGTGCAGGCCGCATGGCAAGAGACGGAACAAATCTTCGGCGCTCTTGCGGACGAGGTGGCCAAGGGTCAACCGTGGGAAGCTCTGGTTCTTTCGGAGTTGGACTTTGCCCCCTACGTGGCCCGCTTTACCGACGAAAGCAACCTGACCGTCGAAGAGCGCGCCGATCGCATCGTGCACAGCCACCTGCAGGGCTACATCCCTGCGCTGCTGGGCATGTACTGCCAGGAGCACGGCGTCCTTCCCGACGGGCTGGAGGCATTGGCCCGCTGGGCCACGCAAGGCGGCCAGTGGAGGATCGACCACGTCCGGGGCGACGACACCGAGACTGTCCGGCGCTGGTTCGTTGTGCCCGGCGCCGATCCGGACCAAGTGGTGACCTCCTACACCCTGGTGGATACCGAGTCTACGCAGGACCGCTGGGTCTTGCAGGGCCCGCGTTTGCCTTCCGGCCGGATGTACAGAGCCGTGTATGACGTAGAGAAAAACGTAGCGGGCGGGCTTACCGTACGCGCAAGGGATGTCCAGGCCATCGAGTAGTGCGGCGTGAAGCGTCGTTCGTGAAGCGTGAAATACCGCAAACGAACCGCCGGGCGACAGCGAGCCCAACACCACCTTGGGGTGGGGGGTTCTCAACCCACGCGGAAACTCGTCGCGCAAACGCGTGAGTCAAGAACCCACCCTTCCGTCCACCCGCCGGCGCTGGCAATTCGCAGGGTCGGGCTCGTCCCATCATCCTTCCTGATCCTCGCCCCTTGACGCTTCACGCGCTTTGATAATTGACAAATCCCAGACCGGCTCTATCCTGTGGTTCAGATCCGTTGGGGCAAATCAAAATGCAAATAGCCGGATGTGAAGCGTGAAGCGAAGGTTGTTACGCGATAGGCTTCACGAGATACGTTTCACGCAGAAGGGGAATGTCATGTTGAGAACGAAGCACATCGGTATCGCGGTCGCTATCCTTGTTGTTTGTGCCCAGGCGGCGCCTGGTGAGGTTCGGATCGCCCGGGACGGCCGGGCGGAGGCGACCATCGTGGTCGCGGCCAACGCCTCAGAGTCCGTGCAGCACGCCGGGCGGGAACTGGCGCACTTCCTCGGGGAAATCACCGGCGGCGAGTTCGAGATCGTCAGCGAGCCGGACCGCAGCCGGTCCAACATCTTCGTGGTGCCGGAGGCGGGAATGCGGGCCCGACGCGCCCGCGCCCGCGAGCTGGGCAGCGACGGCATCGTCATCCGCACCGTCGGAAACAACCTGTTCCTCTCGGGCGGAACCCCGCGCGGCGTCCTGTACGCGGTGTACACGTTCCTGGAAGACGAGCTCGGCTGCCGCTGGTGGTCGTCGAAGGCCAGCACCATCCCCCACAAGCCAACGATTGTCATCGACAACGTGCGAGTGCGGTACGCGCCGCCGCTGGAGTATCGCGAGCCGTACTGGTACGACGCGTTCGACGGGGACTGGGCCGTGCGAAACAAGTGCAACGGCCAGGGTGCCCGCGTCGACGCCCAGCGCGGCGGCAAACACATCTACGAGGGCTTCGTACACACGTTCTTCCCGCTGATCCCGCCGGACAAATACTTCGCCGACCACCCCGAATGGTTCAGCGAGATCGACGGCAAGCGTAAGCACGAACGCGCCCAGCTCTGCCTGACCAACGAAGAGATGCGCCGGGAGCTGGTCAAGAACCTGAAAGAACGTCTGCGAGCGAATCCGGCCGCGACCATCGCCTCGGTCTCGCAGAACGACTGGCACGGCAACTGCCAGTGCCCCATGTGCCGGGCTATCGAACGCGAGGAAGGCAGCCCCGCCGGCCTCATGCTGCAATTCGTCAACGCCGTCGCGGCCGACATCGAAGAGGAATTCCCCCACGTGGCGATCAGCACCTTAGCCTACCAGTACACGCGCAAGCCGCCCAAAAACGTCAAGCCGCGCGACAACGTGATCGTCCGCCTGTGCAGCATCGAGTGCTCGTTCAGCAAGCCGCTGGCCGACGAGCGCAACCAGGCCTTCCGCGACGACATCGTCGGCTGGTCGAAGATATGCGACCGGCTCTACGTCTGGGACTACACCACGAACTTCCGGCACTACGTCATGCCGCACCCGAACCTCTCCGTGCTCGGGCCAAACGTCAAATTCTTCGTCGATCACCACGTCAAGGGCCTCTTCGAGCAGGGCTCGTACAACACGTACGGCGCCGAGATGGCCGAGCTGCGGGCCTGGGTCCTGGCCAAGCTGCTGTGGGACCCTACGCGGGACGGGGCGGCGCTCATTGAGGAGTTCATCGCAGGCTACTATGGTCCGGCCGCTCCGCATATCGAGCAGTATCTAAAAGTCACCCACGACGCGGTCGAAGAAAGCGGCGACTGGCTCGGCTGCTTCGAAAAACACACCGCCGGATACCTCTCCTTCGACACGCTCGCCCGCGGCTGGAAGCATCTCAAGGCCGCCGAGCAGGCCGTCCAGGACGAACCCGAGCTGCGCTTCCGCGTAGAAGTGGCGCAGTTGCCCGTCATGTACGTCTTCCTGACGCGCTGGAACGAGCTTGCCGACGTTGCGAAGAAGGACGGTGCCGAATGGCCCCTGTCGGAGTCCGCCCAGGACGTCTACGACCGGTTCATGACGATAGCCAAGAAAAAGAACATCACGCGCATCAGTGAATGGAGAACGGGCTTCGAGGCCCTCGACGACGCCCTCGCTCGCGCCAGGCGGTAGAGGCGTCCTCTACCGGAAAGACGCGGAACACGTATGAACGAGCCCGCCGCCCTGGAAGCTGTAGACGTAACCGTCCTGTTCGACGGGCACGCCGTCCTGCAAGACTTCTCCATGTCGCTGGGCGCCGGCGAGACGGCCCTGCTCACCGGCCCGTCAGGATGCGGCAAGTCCACCGTGCTGCGCTGCCTGCTCGGCTTCGTCGCCCCCGAGACAGGCTCGGTGCGCGTCGAGGGCCAGCCGCTCACCGCCGAGACCGTCTGGCATCTGCGCCGGCATCTGGCCTACGTCGGCCAGGAACCCGAGCTCGGAGCCGGGACCGTCAGCGAGGTGCTCGAACGGCCCTTTCACTATCGCGCCAACGCCGGTCTGCGCGACAACCTCGAGCGCGTCGGCGCGCTGTTCGAGCGGTTCGCCCTGGCCCGGGGCCTGCTCGACAAAGAGGCCGGCGATCTCTCCGGCGGCGAGAAGCAGCGGGTCGCGCTGATCGCCGCGATCCTGCTCGACCGCCCGATCTTCCTGCTGGACGAGGTGACGTCGGCGCTGGACCGGGCCGGCAAGCAGGTCGTGGCCGACTACTTCCGGTCCCGCGACGACGCGACCGTGCTGCTGGTCGCGCACGATCCGGACCTGTTCCCTTATGCCGACCAAGAGGTGCCGGTGGGTCCCGGCTCGGGAGGTGCGGCATGAGCATCGTCGAGATCGGCGTCTGGCAATTAGCCGCGGCCTATCTGCTGCTGGCGTTCCCGCTGGCGATCATGCTCTGGTATCGCATCCCCATGATCGGCGCGACGGCCATCGCCCTGGTGCGCATGACCGTGCAACTGATCTTCGTCGGCCTCTATCTCCAGGTGATTTTCCAGCTCAACATTCTCTGGCTCAGCGCCGCCTGGCTGCTGGTGATGGTACTGGTCGCCGACATCTCGATCGTGCGCTCGTGCTCGCTGCGTCTGCGTCCCATCGCCCTGCCGCTGCTGGCGGCCCTGGCGGCCGGCACCACGATCCCGCTGCTGCTCTTCGTGGGCCTGATCCTGCGCCGGCCCAACCTGCTGGACGCCCAGTACGCCATCCCCATCGGCGGCATGATCCTCGGCAACTGCCTCCGCGCCGACATCGTCGGCATC
>JAFGCA010000670.1 GCA_016932895.1 Sedimentisphaerales bacterium
AAGAAGGCCTTTGCCAAAGCAGGATACAAGACGCTCGCTGGCGGCAGCTATCGCAGCATGTGGTGGATCTTCGACAACAGGCACGGGGCGTTTGCCGCGCGCGGCGTGCACGGCCAGACTATCTATGTCGACCCGACCGCCAGAATGGTCATCGTCCGTTTTGCGTCGTTTCCTGCGGCAAAGAACGCAAAGATTGATCCGACCTCTTTGCCCGCCTATCAAGCCGTCGCGGAGTACCTGAGTGCCCGGAAGACACATTGACGTCACACGTAATAAGTCATTCTATATGGACATGACGACTCCCTGGAGCATATCGCTCTTGGTGGGACTTGGCGGATTCGCGGGGTCCGTTGCCCGATATGGCCTGAGCGTCGCCTCGCTGCGATACTCGATTGAATGGCCTATCGGCACGCTGGCGGCAAACGTGCTCGGCTGTCTCGTCATAGGCATTCTCACCGCCCTGTCAGCTCGCGGAGAAACCATATCCCCGGAAATCCGTATTGGGAACGTATGAAGACGGAGCAGGATCGGGGTCGGGGTCGCGTGAACAGACCGATCGCCAACCCCTGCCCGGAGGCGACGCCTGATGGCCGGTGTTAGGCCGGCAGGAGAGAACCGCGATGAAAGAGTTCAACGGCGCGATGATGCAGTACTTCCACTGGTACACGCCGGCGGACGGCTCACTCTGGCGGCAACTCGCGGAGCAAGCCCCTGAACTATCAAAGACCGGAATCACGGCGGTCTGGCTGCCCCCGGCGTACAAGGGCGCGGCCGGCCCGGAAGACACCGGTTACGGGGTCTACGATCTTTTCGATTTGGGCGAGTTCAATCAGAAGAGGACCACGCGCACGAAGTATGGAACGCGCGATGAGTACATCAACGCCATCCATGCGGCCCACGAGGCAGGCCTTCACGTTTATGCAGACGTGGTCTTCAATCACAAACTCGGGGGCGACGAGGAAGAGGAATTCAAAGCCACCCCCTATAACCCCGAAAACCGCAACCAAGCCATAGGCGAGCAGCAGACAATCAAGGCGTGGACCCACTTCACCTTCCCTGGCCGTGGGACGAGGTATTCGTCGCTACAGTGGCACTGGTGGCACTTTAACGCCGTTGACACGAATGGCATGGCGCAAAACGTGCGGGCCGTCTACCTCTTCGAGGGGAAGACATTTCAACAGGACGTCGACAAGGAGAAAGGCAACTTCGATTACCTGATGGGCTGTAACCTCGATATCGACAATCCGGACGTGCAAAAGGAACTCCGGTTCTGGGGGGAATGGTACAGCGATCTTACGGCTGTCGACGGTTTCCGGTTTGATGCGGTCAAGCATGTCGGAGCGGAATTTTTTGAGCAATGGCTCGACCACATGCGAAAGCACACGGGGCGCGCCCTCTTCGCGGTCGGCGAATACTGGTCCGGCATCGACGCGGCTCTTGAGCACTTTCTCAAAGTCACGGACGACAAGCTGATGCTGTTCGATGCCGGGCTGCATTACAGTTTTGCCGCGGCAAGTCATGCGGCGGGGGGATATGACTTGAGAACGATCCTTGACGCGAGCCTGGTCAAAGACCACCCCGACGTGGCAGTGACCCTCGTAAGCAACCACGACACGCAACCGCTGCAGTCGCTCGAATCCGTCGTCGAACCCTGGTTCACACCCTTGGCCTATGCCATCATCCTCTTGCGCCGCGGCGGCTACCCCTGCATCTTTTTTCCCGATTACTACGGAGCAGAATACAGGGGTATCGGCAAAGACGGGAACGAATACGACATCACGATGCCGAGCCATAGACGCCTGATTGATCGTTTCCTCAACGCGCGCCGCACGTACGCCTTCGGCGACCAGAACGACTACTTCGATCATCCCAACTGTATTGGATGGACGCGGACAGGTGACGCGGAGCACCCCGGCGGGATGGGCGTTCTGATCAGCAACGATGCGGTCGGCTCGAAGTCAATGAATACCGGATCGCCCGGGGTCACGTATGGCGACGTTGCCGGACACATCAAGGACACCGTGACCACAAATAGGGAGGGATGGGCAGAGTTCAGGTGCAAAGGGCGGTCTGTCTCTGTATGGGCGCCTGTTGATGCATCGCGAGGATCGGGCTGACGAGTCCGGAGCAGGAGGCCCAACACCCCTGATGGCGCGCTTGATGGATGACTTCAGGCGGAAAAGGAAGGACAGCATGAACTCGATGGAACGAACCTTGCAGGCCCTAAGCCACCAGGAGCCTGATCTTGTGCCGGTGTGTCTTGCGTACGAGACACCTCGTGCGATTGCGGAGCGATACGGGAAACCGTATGACCCGACAATCATGCGACAGGATATTCATATGGTGTGCTTGGATACGGGGAGCCCTGATCCGTCGATACGAAAACACTATCTGCGCGGAATCCCCAATAATGCACGCATTGATGAATGGGGGATCGCGCGGTGGCAAAGTCCGACCGGCGACACCTACGGCCTGCGCGGCCCCCTGCAGGATATGACGTCCTCCGCGGAACTGGACGATTTCCCTTTCCCCGACGTTCCCGACGGGACCGTCCCCGTGGAACTGGCGCGAGACATTACCGAGCTCCATCGCAACGGGTACGCTGTTCAAGGCGCCCTGTCTCCGACAATCTTCGAGTTGGCCTGGAACCTGTACGGCATGGAGAACCTCCTGACCGCGTTCTACGAAAACGCCGACTTCGTCAACCGTCTTCTGGATGAGATCACGCTTCGAAAGCAGGGCATGGCCCGCTGTTACGCCAGGGCGGGAGTAGACATCCTGCGACTCGGAGACGATGTCGGCACACAACACGGCATGATGATGAGTCCCGCGGTGTGGCGTATGTTCCTGAAGCCGCGACTGGCCGCGGTCATCGCCGCCGCGCGGGGGGAACGGCCGGATATCCCGATCTTCTACCACAGCGACGGGAACATCCGCGAAATCATTGACGAACTTATTGACATTGGCGTGACGATCTTGAATCCGATTCAACCGGAGTGCATGGATCCGTTCGAGATCAAGCAACGCTACGGCGATCGTCTGACCCTGTGGGGTACCGTGGGAACGCAGACCACCCTGCCCCGCGGCACGCCGGGGGAAGTCCAGAGCGTGGTGCGGGAATACATGCGGCGGCTGGCTCCAGGCGGGGGATATGTTATCGGGCCGTCACACAGCATTAACCGGGACGTCCCGTGGGAGAACATTCTCGCTTTCTACGAGGCCGTCGCCGAATATGGACAGTACGCCAGACTTGGCGGGGAGAAAGCATGAAGGTGGATATCGGACAGACGCTGCCATGCGTGAGGTGGGGACAACACCGGATCAGCCGCTTGATCATCGGCCACAACCCGATCAAGGGATGGTCACACTACTCCGATGAACTGACCGCTGAAATGAAGGCCTGGCATTCCGACCGAAGCCGCGTGCTGGCGACGTTGCGACGGTGTGAGGAATGCGGAATCAACACGGCGCAATTCGGGGGAACCGACATGCACACCATCCTGCAGGAGCATCGCGCAACAGGCGGCCGGATGCAATGGATCGCTACGTTTTACGGCAACGACGACGGCAATCTCGGCATTGGACAGCGCGTGGATATCGAGACGGAGCTGAAGCGGATCCTGGCGGTCGATCCCGTTCCGATCGGCATTCAGCACTTCGGCGAACGAACCGACCGGTTGTATTTCGACGGACGGCTTGACGCGGTTCGGGAAGCGATGAAACGGCTCCGGGACACGGGCCTGCTCATCGGTGTTTGCACCCACCTCCCCGAGGTGGCCGAAACGGTCGCATCGGAGAATTGGGATCTCGATTTCCTGCAACTCTCGTTCTTCACCGCCTACGCGGGAACCTTGCGCCCCGGCATAGACCGGACATGCGAGATTTTCGAGGACGAGGATCGAGAGCGAATGGCGCGATTGATCAGCCAATTGGACAAGCCATGTATCGTCTTCAAGGTGCTGGGCGCCAACCGCAAGTGCGGCACCGAGCAGGACGTGCAGACGGCGATGCAATATGCCTACGCGCATATCAAGGACGACGACGTCGTATGTGTGGGCATGTGGCAAAAACACAAAGATCAAGTGGGCCAGGATGCCGATATTGTCAGGAACATCCACAGGCACAACGGTTCCGCCAACCATGCCATGCAGGCGACGCATGACAGCGCGCCTGATGGCTGACGTTGCCGGCGGCTGCGCCGCCGGCAATGCGACTGACGGAAGGGAGAACAAGACAGTTGATCAAGAGTGGCATTGCGTCCGTTACGTTTCGTGAATTGTCGCCGGAGAGGATTATCTCCCTCGTCAGCGGGGCCGGTCTATCCGCTATCGAATGGGGTGGAGATGTTCACGTCCCGCACGGTAATCTTGGGGCCGCAAGGGACACAGGGCGCAGGACCCGAGATGCCGGCCTTGAAGTCGCGTCCTTCGGATCATACTACAGAGCGGGCGAAAGCGAAGCGGGCGGACTCGCTTTCGCGAGTGTTCTTGAAACTGCAGTTGCCCTGGAGGCGCCGCTGATCCGCGTATGGGCCGGGGCCCGAAGCCCCAAAGACGCCGACACTCAATACAGGGAGATGGTTTCTTCAGACACGCGCCGCCTTGCAGGGCAGGCAGCCGACGCCGGTATCCGCATTGCCTACGAGTACCATTCCAATACACTCACGGAGACCCACGCGTCGGCCATCGCGCTCCTGGATGCGGTGGGCAGCAGCAATGTATCGACCTACTGGCAGGTGCCTTTCAACGTTTCAGCCCAGGAGCGCGCGGAAAGCCTCCGTACAATCTTGCCGCACCTCGCACATGTTCATGTGTTTCATTGGACATCCGCGGACAGCACACCGCAACGTCGGCCACTTGCCGAAGGAAAAATCGAATGGCTCCGCGACTTACGCGTCATCCACAACACCGGACAGGCGCATTACGCGTTACTCGAGTTTGTTCAAGGGAATACGCCCACCAGTTTCTCTCGCGATGCAGCTGTCCTGCGCGACTGGATTGCCTGCGTATCAGCCCGGAGAGGCTGACCCGGACGGACGCAGGTGCCGGCAAATAGCCGCGCCGCGGTAGATGCTGCCGCTGGGGACGCCAGACAATCGGTTGACGCGGGACCTGAGGTTAATTACATTGTAATCACAAAAGCGACTTTTGCCAGGACAGCATACAGCCGCGGTTTTCGCCTCCCCAAACCGGTGATCGAGCCATGCGGTTGCGATGTGCTATGCGTACGCGAGAATAATGACGTTCGCTCTGTGAATGCCTTATGAGACCACACCACGAAAGGGCTATCGCAAATGGCGCCTCACACCGTTTACCTTGTCATGAGACGGCGAGAATATGGATGTGACCAGTAAACCCAATATCCTGTTTGTCACCGCGGAAGATATTTGCCCGAATCTGGGTTGCTACGGGGATCCACACGCCGCAACGCCGAACCTTGACCGATTCGCAGCAGAAGGCGTCCGATTCAGCAACGTCTTTTCCGTACACCCCTGTTGCTCCCCCAGCCGCTCCTGCCTGGCTACCGGCGTGTACCCCACGCGGCTGGGAACTTTTCAGCACCGCGCCCGCATGTGGGTTTCGACCGATGAAGTCCGTTGCATGACGGCTATCCTTCGTGAGAACGGGTATTATACATTCAACGGCATGCAGGGGGGGGCCTACAAGACAGACTACAATTTCGAACCACAGGATGTTCCTTGGGACTCAACCCGTTCCACAGACATCGAGTGGCGAAAAAGGGCTCCCGGGCAACCGTTCTTCGGCCAGGTAAACCTGTTCCGAACGCACCAGAGCCAATACGGCCGCCGGCGTGTTGGAGAACCCGACCCGCACCGCACTCACGATCCGTCGACCATCCATTTGCCCCCCTATCACCCGGATACACCGGCCATACGGGAAATCTGGGCTGAATACCATGACCGCCTGACCGAAATGGACGCTCACTTCGCTTATCTTCTGCAGCTGCTGGAAGCTGACGGACTGGATCAGGATACCATTGTTATCTTCCTGGGCGACAACGGTATGGGCATTCCCGCAGGCAAGATCTGGATATGGGAGCAAGGGCTCCACGTGCCGATGATCATCCGGTTCCCCGCGACGTGGCAGCACCTGCATTCCGGCAAGCCGGGGCATGCCGATACACGAATGATAAGCTTTCTCGATTTTGCGCCGAGCGTGCTCGATCTCTGCAATCTGCCCATTCCGGACTACATGGAGGGCCACAGCGTCTTCGGGCCCAATGCCGTTGAACGGGAATACTGCTTTGCGGCCAGGGATTTCCATGACGGGGCAGACTTCGATACCAGTCGTGCAGTGCGCAGCAGGCGGTTCCACTACGTTCGCAACTTCATGCCCCACCAGGGGTGGGATCCCATACTCTACAGTTGGAGCAGAGCCCCTTATATGCTAACCGAGTGGCTCCAGGCAGCAGAAACCGGAGCGCTGGACGACTCCATGCGCCAATGCGCCTTCTTTGCCACCGGGAAACCCGTTGAAGAACTGTACGACATCCTCAACGACCCCGATTGCATGTACAATCTCGCCGACGACCCCGGGCACAAGACGACACTGTGTGTCATGCGGAACAAGTGTAAGGCGTGGATGATTGAAACCGGGGACCTCGGGTTAATGTCGCAATTCGAGTTGTACTCCCGCTCGGAATCGGCCGCTACGCCGTACCGCTTGTCTACCGATCCAAGGCACAACCCGATCAAGGCCCTCGTCGAGGCAGCAGAACTTGCGAATCGCGCAACGGAAGACAACATGGGCGAATTGAAAGAACTGCTCCGCCACCAAGACAGTGCGTTGCGTCGTTGGGGGGCTATCGGCCTGTTGACACTGGGCCGGCTTGCAGAAGGTGCCCGCGCTGCGCTGATCGCAGCACTACAGGACGATTCCCCGGACGTACGCCTGACTGCCGCCGAAGCGCTTTGCGGACTCGGTGTCACGGACAAGGCGCTCGAGACGATCAAGGAGTTGTTGACTTTCCCCGACGGCATCATCCGGCGGGAGGCGATCTACGTGCTGGTGCGCATCGGTGAAGCGGCGCGGCCGCTGCTGCGCTACTCCGACAAGGCCCTGCAGCCCTGCCTGCACACCGATATCTGGTCGCAAGACAATGTCAGGCAAGCGGCAACCGTGCTGAGAGCCTGCCTCGGCAAACCCGGCGAAGACGACGGATCCATGATACCCTATGAATTAACACGAACGCGAAACCGGCGTATCAGGACAAGCCGAAAAGCCGCTGCATCGTACAGTCCCATTCGGGGCAAGGATATATGTCAGACTTAATCAGATCTTCAACCCTGTTGCTCGTGCTGCTGAACCCGTTCCTCCTGATCATATACCTGATCGACGTGGTTCAGAAGCTTGATCAGCGGCAATTCGCCCGTGTCTTGATACGCGCAGGAATGATCGCAACGGCCGTCTTCTGGTGTTTCGCCGTCCTGGGTGACGCCGTGTTTTCGGATGTCATGCACGCCGACTTTGCATCCTTCCAGATCTTCGGCGGCGTCGTGTTTTTACTCATCGGACTGCAGTTCGTTTTCCGCGGACCCACGGCTATCCAGGTCCTGCGCGGCGAGTCCGAACATCTCGCCGGTGCGATTGCAATGCCCATTCTCATCGGACCGGGCACAATCAGCGCCAGCGTGATCATCGGAAAGCGACACGGCACGATCCCCGCCTGCGGCGCCGTCCTTGCCGCCGTCCTGGTTTCCATCGTGCTTATGATTGCGCTCAAGGCGTTGCACGACTTCGTCCGGCCGAAACG
>JAFGCA010000671.1 GCA_016932895.1 Sedimentisphaerales bacterium
ACGTTGCCCCCTGGCGCTGCAAGCCGCGTCACTGCCTCCAGGAGGAGCGGCAGACGTTTGGTCAGGGACAACCGGCCGACCGTCAGCAGGCGCAGCGTCGCCCCCTCGCCCTCGTCGCTTTCGGCCGGATGGAAACGCTCCAGGTCCACGCCGTTCGGGATGACCTCGATCTCGGCCGCAGGCAGGAACCGCAAGGCCCGCGCTTTCAATCCCTCGCTGCAGGCGACAATCGCCCCGGCGTGACGCCAGATCGGCTTGAACACCGTCGGCCCCAGGAGCTTGTAATCGAGAGAGAGACGGCGGTTGCCGCCCGGGACGTCGGAGCCTCGCAGCGAGATAACATACGGCAGCTTCCGCCGCGTCCGGTGACACAACCATCCGCTCGGAAAGGCAAAGAACGCGTGCACCAGACGATATCGACCGCTCCGGACGAGCCCCCGGTACACGGGCCGGGCCCGCCGCAGCCATTCGACGACCTCGCCGCGCCGCCACACGTGCAGGTGACGTTTGCCGATGCCCACGCGGTGAATCGAGACGTTCGGTGCCATCCGCTCCGTCCGGAGGCCCCGCTGCGGCGCCGATGTCACCAGATCGACCTCCAGGTCGTCCCGACCGGCGAACTGTTCCAGCAGACAGCGGTGCGCGTGGCCGCCGCCCCCGCCGATCGGCGGAAACTCATAATTGAGCATCAGTATCTTCATCATTCGGCACACACCCACAGAAAACCTACCGATCCGCCGCAACTCTCTTGCGGGCGATTACGTACAGGTTCGTTTGCAGGGCCAGCGGAAGTTTCGTGAAGTTGATGACCTCGATGAGTCGGCCGGCGAAGCCGAGCTTCTTGAGCTTCGCGCGCATGTAGTCGTTCACCGGGTTCATCTTGACGAACTCGACATCGAACCCGTGTCTCCTCAGGCGGCGGCGCAATTGCCCCGGCGTGTGCAGCGAGGGATGGGCGCGACGCCATTTGAGCGACTTGTGCGCCCACGTCTCGAACACCACGTTGCTGAACTTGTTGGGCGTTTGGAAGAGGTAGCAGCCTCCCGGCCGCAGCACGCGGTGCACCTGCTCTACATGCAGATCGATCCGGGCGATATGCTCGAATAGATCGAAGCTGAGAACCACGTCAAACGCCGCGTCCTCGTAGGGCAGCTCCTCGGCGGGCTGCACTTCCAGCCGAACGCCCTCGTACTTGCGCCGCCCGTATTCGATGGCCACGCGGGAAATATCCGTGCCTACGACGTCGCAGCCGCGCCGGGCCAGCTCCGCGACCACCGTACCGATGCCGCAGCCGATCTCCAGGATCTTGTCTCCGGGTTCGAGCAAGCCCTCACGAGCGAGAAACTCGAGGTTCGTCTGGAGATTGCCCCGTTGCTCCTTGCCCCGCTCGAGCTCGCCGCGCCAGCCCTTGTCGTAGAACTCCTGCTGCTCCTTCAGTTGTTCGTCGGCAAACTTCGCCATGCCCGGCACATCCTCGCACGTCATCGGTTACTTCCGCCTGAACAGCACGTGCGCGCCGTACTCACTGACGATCTGATAGTTCTTCATCACGTACCGGCGAAACGGCTCCATCGCCTCGTAGCGTTGTGCTTCATCGGCGCCGATCTGCTTGGCCAGGGAGGCGTGGTACATTTTATCAAACGCCGCGACCGCCTCACCGCTGTCCGGAAGGAACCTGGCCCGGTCCATTCCCTTGAAGCGCGCCTTGGGCCACAACTCCAGCGGCGGCCGGTCCCACGGAAAATGACTCTTGCGCGTATCGACGATAAACGCGGGAGGTTCCTTCTCAAACGCGGCCAGAATCTCCTTCACGCGCCGCGTCAACTCCGCCGGGGCCAGCGTGTGCATCTGTCCCTCGAAAGCCTTCGACGTCGGGCTCAATCGCTGGGCCTCGACGTAAATGCCCGGGACCCAGCCCCAGACGTAAATCTTGTCCGTCGGCTCGGAATGCTCGCGAATGTACTGCCCCACGCGTTTCCAGTCGTAGGACGGGTGGGCTGCGACATCCCGCCATTTCTGCAGGTATCCCCGCCGGAGCTCCAGCTCCTGCGTCATTCGATCTCGATAGGCCACGCCGCTGTGCGGGCTTTTGGCGATGCCGAAGAAGATGTGCCACGACATCACCATCATCAGCAGCACACCAACCAGACCGAGAACAATCCAGCGGGTCCTGTCGCAGTCGCCCTGGAGCCGGCGTTCGTAGGCGCCGACGAGATAGCCGCCCAGCATCGCCGCCGAAGCGTTCAGCGGCAGGTAATACTGCTCGTACGACCGGGGGCTGATCCACACGAAGGCCATATCAAGAAGCCACCACACTGCAAAGAGCAGGACGAAGTGCGCCGTATCCTCGTTGTCTTTGTTCTTGCGTTTCTCCTCCTGCCGGCCGAACAGCGAGAGGGCCCGCAGCACGATCGCACCCAACGCCAGAACGATAGGGAGGATGAGGAGTCGATAGTAGCGCAGAGGACGCTGCAACGCTGCCTGCCGCTGCGCGGGGCCGAGCGCTTTCCAGGCATCGCGGACATAGAACGGCATGAGCTTCAAGAACAGGCTGTCATCGGACTCGTCGTCCCGGGTCACCGACTCTTGCGTTATTGCCTGCTGGCCTTCATCGGCCCGGGCCTCGCCGGAATGGAACGCCGCCACCATCGGTTTGAGGATGAACCCATAGGGCCAGTAGCCAACGGGCGACTGCATGCTGACGTACCACGTGCAGATCGGGACCAGAACCGCGACTCCACCAGCCACCAGCAGCAGGATGTCCCTGCCCGCCCGCTTCCAGAGCGTGTGGTGCAGCAGGGGCTGGACCAGCACGAAGAGCGTCACCGCTCCGATGGCCGACATGCCCGTCTGTTTGAACATGGGACCCCAGACCAGCGTCGCCCCGGCCAGCACGGCCCACCACCACTTGCCCTGGAGCTGGTAGAAAACGAAACAGCAGATCCCCAGGATCATGAAGGCGATCATGAACTGTTCTTTAACGTTGCCGAATTTGGCAATCAGCGGCGCCGAGAGATAGACCGACGCCACGGTTACGCTGACGCCGCCGGCCAACGTTCCGTAAAGGCGCCGGATCGTGATGAACATGAACGCCAGCGCGCCGGCCTGCAGGAGCATCTGTAGAATCTCGGAGCCCCTCTCACCGAAGCCAAACAGCTTCACGCCCAGCATATTGACAAGCAGCGTCCCTGCCTGGGCACTGGCCTTCTCCTCGTGGCCGACGCGGACGTCGCTCCCGGAGAGAACGTGCTGGGCCGAGTAGACATAGGCCCCGCTGTCGAACGCACCGGGGGAATTGAACTCGAAGTACTTGCCCAAGACAAACGGCAGACCCGCCAAAACGGTCACGGCCAAAACGACCAGCCAGCGCCGCTTCGTTTCGTCATTCATAGAAATCCGGGCCTTGTCCCGACCGGCGGAACGCTTTCTGGCGGGGCTCTTGCGTCGCGGGGTCTTACTCATGAATCGTCTCCGTGGTTGTCGGACGAACCCAGAACTTCTCGGATCACATAGGTCGGACGGTTCTGTGATTCGTGGTAGGTGCGCACGAGCAGCTCGGCCAGCAGGCCCATCAGGATGAACTGCACGGTCGTCAGAAGCAGCACCGCGGACAGCAAAAACAGCGGATTGCCGCTCACGTCCACGCCCCGATTGATCTTCTGGGAAAGGACCAGCACACCCAGGAGAAAACCCAAGACAGCCGTCAGCCCGCC
>JAFGCA010000672.1 GCA_016932895.1 Sedimentisphaerales bacterium
CCTTCGTGATTTTTCCTCCCGAGAACGTACGTGCTTTTCGTATAGGGATATAAGCCCCTTCTTCAAGGAAATCACACCAACGATTTCTTTGAAGAATATAAGCCTAATCTCCATTTTGCAAAACTCTTGTAAGGAATTAGCACTACGTCCGCCCATCGTCTCAGAATCGCGGCGTGCACCCCGGGAGGTTCACAACCTGGACCTCTGGCTCGCGCGGTCACCGAAAGACACCCTCCAGACAAGGGAAAAGCCGCACCCTGCCGCCGAGACCGCCTTTTTCACTTGACGCCGGACCGGAATTGGATATGATAGTTAGTTAGGCATCGGCTGCCCGCTGTTAGCTGTTAAGGGTTAGCTAAAATGAGACGAGTGTGGAATGGGAAATGGCAAACCGCACCGATAGGATGGGACATCAGGAAGGCGGCAGAACCGGTGGCCGCAGGCTTGGATGAGATGAATCGTAGACTGAAAACACTGAATACCCAATCCCCAGGGTGGGGATTTTCGGTGCTCGGTGCGCCAAACAAAGCCAATTTGCCACACGAAACCCTCACCATGCGCAACGCAAGGCCGGCTCTCCGAAGGGCCGGTGCGCAAAACAAAGCCAATTTGCCACAGAAGACCCTCACCACGCACAGGGCAGGCCCGCCTCTCCGCAGGGCCGGTGCGCAAAACAAAGCCAATTTGCCACAGAAGACCCTCACCACGCACAGGGCAGGCCCGCCTCTCCGCAGGGCTGGCGCGCCAAACAAAGCCAATTTGCGGCGTTTGTGGGCAGAAAACGAGGATTCGGCGAAAAAACAAAGCCAATTGGGGCCGATTCCGCGCGGGCCGGGGAAAGACCGGATGCCAGGGCCAAACTGCGGGGTCCTCGCCGGGGACTGGTGCCGAGAACGGCGGGTTTCACGACCTTCGAACAACCTGCAAGACCGAGTGGTTCCAGCAGAGCATGACGCCGCATGAGGTCCAGAGACGCGCCGGCCACGCGCGCAGCGAGAACACGACGAAGTATTACGTTGCAATCAGGCAATCGATGATCGGGCGCACCAGAACGGCAATTACCAAGCCGCTGGGCGGGAATTCTGTTGCAGATCTGTTGCAGGTGGGCCGAAACCCCGGATCAGCGGAGGGCTGTGAAATCGAGAGATACGCAAACTGCTGTAGCCAAAAAACTTACCACAATCGGGGCGACTGGACTTGAACCAGCGACCTCTTGACCCCCAGTCAAGCGCGCTACCAAACTGCGCCACGCCCCGAAGCGTTGCGAGCATTGTAGTGCCACCGACGACGGCGAACAAGCGCTTTTTTCGCGAAAATCGCCGTCGCGCGCCGAATTGGCGGCCGAAAACCCGAGAACTGCCCTGCCTCTGCCATGCAGGGGCCGGCAAAATATGGAAAAAACCGCGATTCGGCGTTGACAAAGTTAGCCGCCCCTAACTATGATAGGCGTAGTAGATTCAGACAAAAGGTGTTTGTGCGATCATGAGTTCATTGACGACAGAAAAGCTCAGCGCTTCCCTGGAAGATTATCTGGAAGCCATTTTCAACCTGGCGAGCGATTCGCAGAGCGCCCGGAGCAAGGATATTGCCGAGACGCTGGGCGTGGCGCGTTCGTCGGTCACCGGGGCGCTGCAGGCCTTGAAGGAAAAGGGTCTGGCGAATTATCGCCCGTACGGGTGCATCACGCTGACCCGGCAGGGCCAGGCGGCGGCCGAGGAAGTCGTGCGAAAGCACAACATCCTCAAGTCCTTCTTCGTCAGCGTTCTCGGTGTGGACAAGGACGTGGCCCAGCAGGCCGCCTGCCAGGCCGAGCACGCGCTGGGGCCGGAGATCATCGGCAGGCTCCTGAGCTTTATCGAGTACGTCACCGCCAGCCAGAAAAACGGACACGATGTCGTCGGCGAATTCAGGAAGTTTCACGAAGCGCACCGGGCCAGGCGCCCCCAAGCACCGGCCCGTCAGGAAGGACGTCGATGATAGTGGAAGATCAGGTCAGGCCGTTGTCGTCGGTAAAGGCAGGCAAGAAGGTCCTGCTCGTACGAATCGATGCCGGGCGCGGGCTCAACAGCCGGCTTGCATCCATGGGGCTCGTGGCCAACACGCAAATAAAAGTCGTCAGCAACAGCCATCCCGGACCGTTTGTCATCATCGTCAAGGACACCCGAGTCATGCTCGGCCGGGGCATGGCCCACAAAATCATGGTGAAATAGCACGAGAAGCGAAGGGTGGCTTTTTTTTGCCGCCCAAGTTCGCCCCGGCTAACTTTGGGCGGTTTCTCTCTACGCAGAAGGGTCGGTATGAAGCAAATCACAGTGGCCCTGGCGGGCAATCCCAACAGCGGCAAAAGCAGTATCTTCAACATGCTGACCGGTGCGCGGCAACATGTGGGGAATTATCCCGGCGTCACCGTCGAGAAGAAGGAAGGATACTGCACCCACAAGGGCTACGCGATCACGATCGTCGACCTGCCCGGCACGTACAGCCTGACGGCCTACTCGACGGAGGAGATGATCGCGCGCCGCTTCATCCTCGAGGAAAACCCCGACGTCGTGGTGGACGTCCTCGATGCCTCCAACATCGAACGCAACCTGTACCTGGGAACCCAGATCATCGAGATGAACGTTCCTCTGGTCTTTGCATTCAACATGAGCGATGTAGCCAAGCGGCGCGGCCTGACCTTCGACCTGCAGCAGTTGTCGCGCTTGCTGGAGGCTCGCATCGTGCCGACCGTGGGAAACAAGGGCGAAGGCGGGCCCGCCCTGCTGGAGGCGATCGTGGAGACGGCAGCCGAAGGCAAGACGGCGCGCACGCACAAGGTCACCTACGGCAGCGAAATCGAAGAGGAGCTGGCCAAGATCGGACAGAGCGTCCGGGAACACGAGAAACCGCTCGCCGAGAAATACGGCGCCCGCTGGCTGGCGGTCAAGCTCCTGGAGCAGGATCGGGACATCATCGAAAAGACCGGTGCCCCTGAGGTTTCGGAGGCCGCCAATCGAAGCACCGAGCACTTACGAACGATCTTCCACGACGAAGCGGAGATCGTCATGGCCGACCGCCGCTACGGCTTCATCTCCGGCGCCTGCCAGGAGACGATCCGCAGTTCCGTCGAGCTGCGACACGACACCAGCGACACCATCGACGCCGTGGTCACCAACCGCATCCTGGGCCTGCCCATCTTCCTGGCGCTGATGTACGCCGTCTTCTTCCTGACGTTCACGCTCGGCAAGTACCCGATGGGCTGGCTGGAGACCCTCTTCGGGTGGGCCGGCGCGGCGATCGTCCATCACTGGCCCGCCGACAGCGCCCTGTGGCTGCGCTCCCTGCTCGTGGACGGGGTCATCGGCGGAGTCGGCGGAGTCCTGGTCTTCCTGCCCAACATCCTGATTCTGTTCATGGCCATCGCCCTGCTCGAAGATTCGGGCTACATGGCCCGGGCGGCGTTCGTGATGGACCGGATCATGCATAAGATCGGTCTGCACGGCAAGAGCTTCATCCCGATGCTTATCGGCTTCGGCTGCTCGGTGCCCGCGATCATGGCCACGCGCATCCTGGAGAACCGGCGCAGCCGGCTCACGACCATCATGGTGATTCCGCTGATGAGCTGCGGGGCACGATTGACGATCTACTCGCTGTTCATCCCGGCGTTCTTCGCCCAGGCATGGCGCGGCCCCGTCTTATGGATCGTATACCTCATCGGAATCGTCCTCGGCATCGTCGCGGCCAAGGTGCTGCGTCTGACGGTCTTCAAAGGCGAGACGACGCCCTTCGTGATGGAGCTGCCCCCCTACCGCATGCCGACGGCCAAGGGGATTCTCATCCACACCTGGCAGCGCGGCTGGATGTACCTGCGCAAGGCCGGCACGATCATTCTGGCCGCCTCGGTCATCCTCTGGGCGCTGGCCAACTTCCCCAAGCCCGGCCCGGAAACGCTGGCGGGCCTAAACGCCGAACAGGCGCGACAGACCAACCTCGCGCATTCGGTCGTCGGCCGGCTGGGCCGAGCTATAGAGCCCGCCCTCAAGCCGCTTGGCTTCGACTGGAAGATCGGCACCGCCCTGATCGGAGCGTTGCCGGCCAAGGAGCTCTTCGTCTCGCAGATGGGCATCGTCTACGCCGTCGGCGAGGCCGACGAGAGCACTTCCACCCTAAGCGAAAGACTCCGCGCCGCCTACACGCCGCTGACCGGCTTTTGCGTCATGCTCTTCTGCCTCATCAGCGCCCCCTGCATCGCCACCATCGCCATGACCCGCCAGGAAACCCATTCCTGGCGCTGGGCGTTCTTCCAGTTCTTCGGCCTCACCGCCCTGGCCTACGTTACAACGTTGATCGTCTATCAGGTCGGGAGGTTCATGGGAGGTTGATGGGGGCAGACCCGTTCACGTCTCTGATACACCGGATCGATCGCGTGTCTGAGGGTCGTGACACCACGCTGGCGTCGTGCCGTTCCCACGGGACCAGGTCGACACGACGCAAATCCAAATGAGAGACCACGGGAACAAGCGCACCGGGACTTTCTCCTGGCACAAAGTTAGGCCAGGCTAACTCCCGTGGGGCCGCCCTGCATTTTCGGGCCTTTTGTAGTGATGTTTTCAATGGCAAATGGAGATTCGACGGAATGATGCACCGCACGATGTTCGCCGTTGCGATGGCGCTGACCGGCCTTCCCGTTGCAATGGAGGCAGAAACGCGCACGACAGAAGGGCCTTTCCGAAAGCGATCCATTTTGGGCGCGCACGACCCGACCATGGGCGAGAACCGTATTCTGCGCAGTGTTGCGGCCCAGTTCGGTCTGACGCAGGTGTACCAGCAGGCTGTCCACGAGGGCCGAAGCGTAAGCGAAAGAGACGGACGTTATGCCGGCAGCTACGACCTTGAATCGCAGATCGATCTGGGTGTAGCCGCGGGTCTTGAGGATACGAAGCTCCACCTGCTTCTCGAAGGCGGCTGGCCCGAGGCCGGTGGGATCGATAACGCCTCCGTTGGGAGCTATTTCGGCGTAAACGCTGACGCTATCGAGGGCGAGTGGACCAGCTTGTCCGAATTATGGCTCGAACATTCTGTATCCGGCGGCAGCCTCCTGTTTCGAGCCGGGAAGATCGATTTGACGGGAGGATTTCAATGCCGGGGCTGCGAAGGCGGGTTTGACGGAAACCTCTACGCCAACGACGAAACGGGCCAATTCCTCAACGGCGCGTTGATCAACAATCCTACCATTGCCTTTCCCGACAACACGCTGGGTCTGGCTCTGCTCGCCAGCCCGGCGCGCCCCTGGCATCTCGGCCTGGCAGTAGCCATGCGCGACTGCCCCGAGCAGGAGAACGATCTCGTGTCCTGGGGATCGGCCGAGGAAGGTCTCTTCGCCATTTTCGAGACGAGTTTTGAGCCCAAGCCGACATCAGACCGCCGGTGCGGAGCAGGTCAGTATCGAGCCGGCATGTGGTGGGCGACCCAGGGAGAGAAGGCCGCATCAGCCGAAGCATCCAATGGCTTCTACCTGAGCGTCAGTCAGCCCCTGCCGTACGCCGTGGGCACCGCCGAAGGCCTGGGCCTGTTTGCCCGAGCCGGCTGGGCCGACGGGCCGGGGGCCGAGATGGAGAGCTTCTGGAGCGTAGGTGTGCAATGCGAAGGCCTGTGGCAGAGCGACGACGTCCTGGGGCTGGGTCTGGCACGCGGCCGCTTCGCCAACGCCCCCATTCCCAACGCACCGCAGGGAGACGAAACGGCACTTGAGCTATATTACAATCTCCCGGTCCGCGACGGCCTCAACCTCAGCCCCAGCGTTCAGTACGTCGCCGATCCCGGCGGCGCCCACGGCGAAGACGACGCCATCGTCCTGGCCCTGCGTCTCCACATGCTGTTCGACTGACCTCCCGGAGGCCGGCAACACATCAGTAGTCCTTGAATCCGCGCATCCATTCGGGCCAGTCCTCGGGTTGGACGCCGCCGGCTTTGGTCCAGGGGCCGCTGGTGTCGTAAACCCGATGCCACTTGAGCGTCCAAAGCTCCTTGAAACCCACCTTCCGCACGGACCAATCCAGGAAGAGGCCGTTAACGTACCCGTCGTGCCGGTTGATGTAGAAAACATATTGGTGGGACTCTTTTCTGGGCGGCCGGTCTCCATCCCGGGGATTCCCTCCCGTGCTCGAACAGTCGAGAAGAACGGGAATTGCGGATTTGCCTCGAAGGCTGAAAACGTCCAGGACGGTCCCACGACTGGGGCGATCGGTGAACCCGCTGAACAGGTACCGATTCAGCCCGTAGCTGCCGCGGAACGACGGAGGCGGATTCGTGATCTCCCAGGCTGTGAAGGTCCATCCCGGTGTCCCTTCCACGCTGGCATCGATGGAGCCGAAGGGGGCGCTTTGATAGAATTCTCCTCCTTCCGGGTCCGACTTGACAGCCATGGGACAACAGGCGATCTCTTGCGTGGGGAAGCCGTGAATGGAGTTTGCAGCCGCGTTGGGATCGCCCCCCGGGAACGCGCCGCGAAGAAGCCATACGCCCCACCCGCCGAGACCGTGGGCGGGAAAGCGTCCCTCGCAATCCTCCACGTACAGGGCCAGCGCCCCGCCCCACTGGCGCAACTGCGACCGGCAAACCACGTTTCTCGCCTGCTTGCGCACCCGCGACAGCGCCGGCAGCAAGATCGCCATCAGCAGCGCGATGACCGCAATCACCACCAGCAACTCGATCAATGTAAAACCCGCGAAACGCCTTTTTCTTGGACACATTCTCCTTCCGCTCATGGCCGCTCCCTGTCGATGCTGGCGCATACTACCGGCCTGCGAGCCGCCGAATCAGTACGAAACGGGGCCGGGCCGCTCTATATATGTTTGGCCAGAAGCGCAAATGTGACGGGCCGTTCCCTGTTTTTTTTGCCTTTTTTTTACCGGAGATTAACACATGGAGCGCGTGCGGGACGGGAAACAGCCTCGCCCGCGTGCCATCTTCCGGCAGGCGAGGCCGCATATCGGCGCCGATTGTATGCGACGAGGCTTGCTTCGATCAAGTCGGTCGAACGACCGCTTTCTGTCGAAGTCCGGCAAAGATCGCCACCACGGCCAGCAGCGTGCCCAAGCACAGCGCGATGGCGGGCCCCATGGAGAAATCGAGGTAATAGGAGAAGAGCAGGCCGGCGGTGGAAGCGATGACCACGACCAGCCAGGCCAGCAGGAGGCGCGCAAGCCAGCTCGTGGCAAACAGCGCTGAGGTGGTGGCCGGGATGATCAACAAGGCAAAAACCGTCACCACACCGGAGAGGCGCACGGCCACCGTGATAACCACGCCCACCAGTGCATAAAAGAGGAAGTCCCACCAGGCGACGTTCAGACCACCGGCCGCGGCAGCGGCATAGTCCTGCGAAACGGCCGAAATGGGTCTGCGCATCAGCCAGAGAATGAACCCCACCGCAGCGAACACGACCAGGCCCACGAGGATTTGCCACCCCGTGACCCAGAGCAAAGCGCCCGCCAGCATCTCCTCGGCGTGCGCGTGGCCCGGCGCGATGCCGATCAGAAACAGCGCGCCGGCGGCCGTGATCGCATAGGAAATACCGATGATCGCCTCGACGGAGATCTCAACAACTTTGTGCCGCGCCACCGAGTAGAAGCCGGCCATCGCCAGCACACAGGCAAGCGAACAGAGATAGGAGATCAAAGAACCGTCTTCGACGTCGAACGCCAGGTGAGCGGCCAACGCTCCGACCGCAGCCACTTGGGCCACCGCGATGTCGATGAAGATGACCTCCCGCTTGAGAACGTGGATTCCCAAATAGCTGAGAATACTGCCCATGAGCAGGCATGCCAGCAGGGGCAGGCCCAGCATCGCTACGAGGTCGGACATGGCCGGCTCCTTTCCATCACGGATGTCTGTCTCGCGCGCAGAACGGCCCTCAGCACAATCGCGCCGACGAAGAACAAGCCCAGAAACAACACCAGCGTAGGACCGTAGGGCAAGTCCCACTGGTAGGACGACGCCAGGCCGAGCAGGCACGCGACGAAACCCAGGGCCCAGCCCAACAGCACGGCGAGGCCCCACTTCTTCGTGAACATCGTCGCGATCGCGGCCGGAATCATCAGGAAACTGTAGGCCAGCAGCACCCCGGCGATGGGCACGATCAAAACGGTGATGATGCCCTGCGTGGTGAAGAACAGAAAGTCCCACAAGTGCTCGTGTCGGAGCCGGCCCGGACTTTCGGCCAACGTGATGAACTTGTCCCGCAGCACGTAATGAAAGACGATCAGAACCACGTACGTGATAATCGTCACGCGCACCAGCGGCCACGTCACCCAGAGCAGATAGCCCGACAGGGTCTTCTCCACGTAGGCATTGCCTCCCGGAATCTTGTCCGTCCACAGCAGGGACAGGACCAGGGCCATGGCGTAGAGAATACCGATCACGGCCTCGCGCGGAATGGCGGAATTCCTCGGCTTGATCACGGCCAGCAGAAAGGCGCCGATCAAGACGGCTGCAAACGCAAACAGGTACGAGCCGGGAGACGCATACGCAATGCCAAGCCCTACGCCCACCAGCGCCCCGAAGGCCGCCAACTGGTCCAGCACCAGGTCGGAAAAAATCAACGTGCGTCGGATGATGTGCAGCCCGAGATAGGTGTGCAGCACCAGGACCACGGCGATCAAGGCAATCTGCAGTGCGAACAGTCGCATCGCTTCTGACATCTTTTCGTCCTCAAAGTCGCTGGCGTTATTTGCCCACGAGCCCTTTGCGGCCGGCCGCGCCGAGCAGGTTGTCCACCCAGTAATCCACGAGCTGGAAGTAATCCTCCGCCTCGGGTACCCCGCCGACGAAGAGCGGCACGACCACCGCCTCGGCCCCGGTGCGGGTCGCCACGGTTCGGACCTTCTGCGCGTCGAAGTAGTTCGCCGCCAGAATAATGCCCACGTTCCGCTTCTGCATCATCTCCACCAACTCCGTCACGTGCTTGGGGGAAGGCGGAATGCCAGGCTTGCTCTCGATGGTGGCGGCCTCTTCCAGGCCGAAGAGCTGCATGAAGTAGCTCCAGTTCTTGTGATAGACCACGATGGGCTGCCCGCGCAGCGGCCGCATCTTCTGCAGCCAGCCACCCAGCCGGTCGATCAGAGGGGCACCCTGGAGCTTGTTTTCCTGGAGAAAGCTGATGAGCTTGCCCTGTTCGGCCAGCCGGCACAACGTATCTCCGCCCAGAGCGGTGAGCTCCTCGCCGAACAGACGCTTGTCGAACTCCGCCTGCAATGTGTCGAGATTTGCCTGATAGAAGTCTTTCCCCGCCGGGTCGTTCTTGATCAGGCCGGTCGCGATGTTCTTAGCGGCGTGCCGGGCCTTGATCGGGCTGCACATGATATGAGGATTGCCGTAGACATGGACATCTCCCTCATACTGAGAGGCGTTCTCGGGCTTTTCCAAGAGCGTCATCCCCTGGCTGACTGCGACATATCCGACTTCCCCGCTGCGGATGCGTTTGTTGCCCGACTTGTTGATCACAGTCGGCAGCCACAATTCCAGATCCAGCCCCGTAGCGACGATCATGTCCGCCTTCTTGACCATGTGGACGAAAGACGGTTTGGGACGAATGTGGTGGGGGTCCTGGATGGGATGGACAATCGACTCCACCGTCACCCGGTCGCCGCCGATGGTTTTGGCCAGGAACGCGTAGTCCGGCAGTGTGGTCACGACGTGCAAGGGCGCGCCCGAGCGCCCCGTCGTATGTCCTCCTCGCACACGTGTCCTCTCTTGATGGCGAGCGCCGTACACGGCACCCTGAAACAGAAGGAGCAGAGCAAGAAACAGCCCAAACAGTGGTTTCCGTAGTCCAGCCTTCATGGGATATACCTCCGTCATGGTTCAGTATCGTTCATGTTTGTGCGGACCGATGGCGAAATTGGCCTGGCCCCAGAAGATGTGCTCATGGGGCTCCATGCCGTCGCCCCAACCGTAGTTGTATTCGCCGCGGATGCGGACCCACTCGCTCTGCCACCAGGTGACATAGGGACCGACCTGCCAGCGACACGGATCCTTGTCCGGGTAGGCGATGAGGGCCAGAGACGGATCCACCGGCCCGTCGTAGTTCTTGCTGTCCGGCTCGAAATAGTCGAGGCGCACCCCGAAGATCAGGTTGCGGGCGACTTTGCTCTGGAGGTAGCTGTAGCCGCCCCAGGCGTTGATGGTGTCGCGCCCGGTGTCGTCCGGGGCCAGAATATCGCGGTTGAGAACGTACAGCTCGCTGCGCCATTCCACGTTCTTGTACAACGCCCGGTCGATGGGCTCCCACAGGTACGACAAGTCCGCACCGAAGACCCGCGTCCCCAGAGCGTCATACTTGGTCTCCGGGTCGCCTCCGGACGGCTGAACCTCCCACTCGTCGTTCCAGCCGAACAAGCCACTGACGCCCCATTCCAGGTAGGCATCTCTGGAAAGATCGCGGTAGTTCTTGTAGTGAAACAGCAGCGAAGGCGTACCGAGGGCGTCGCCGCTGAACAGGGCGTCATTCTCGCCGCTGGTGACCTGGAAGACGAACTCCTGCTGGGCCTGTCCCCACATCGGCAAGGTCCAGTCCAGGGAGGCGCCGGTCTGACCGAGGCCCTCATGCCCGAAAATACGTCGCAGAGCCAGCGGATACTGGACCTGATCCAGAGCGTCCTCATGCCAGCGATTGACGACGCCGAATTGCTGACGAAAGCGCCCAACGTCGAGGTTGGCGCCGGCGAAGGCCGAGAATCGCGTGAAGTAGACCTCCTCAATGTCCACATGTTCGTCGCTCATGTGGACGGTCGCCTTCATGTAGGAGAACGGATCGAGATAGGACTGCACGTTGAGTTCCAGCCCGCGTATCTCGGCGTCGGTGCGTTTGCGTCCCTCCGGCCCCGTCTGATTCTTATCCTGATAATAAACCAGAAAATCGCCGGCGGCGCTGATCTCCGGATTGAGTTTCTGCAGGCTCAAGCCGGCCGCTTTGAAGACCGTCTCTTCCGGGGCCTTCTCCGGCTCGGCCTCCCCGCCGGCCTGCTCCTGGGCCAGTTCCCGCAACAAAGCGAGCTCGTCCGCCGGCGCAGGCTCCTCGGCCTTTCCCGGGGCCTGTTGGAGCTTCTCAATCTCGGCCTTGAGACTCGCCATTTCCTTATCATGCTGCTCCTGTATCTGTTTGATCAGTTGCGTGAGCTCGTTAACCTGCTGCTGGAGCTGTTCCAGCGCGGGCCCCTGCCCTTGTGGCTCGGCGGCAGCCAACGGATTTCCCGCCGTGATCGTTGCGAGCAAACAAGCCGCAAGGAGACACTTTCCTGGTCGCATACCTGCTTCTCCCGTTTCTCTCTTCGTACAACATGAGCTTCTTGAAGACGTGGCGGTTGCGACAGAGGGCAAAGCAGAAGCGACGAAAAAGACACAGTGTCTCTCCGCCGGCGGCATACCTCGCCACCTGTCGACCGGTTACGAAAGGGAGAAAGAGGGAGGAGCGCGCAGAACAATCGATCCCGCGCAACAACTGTCGATGACGACAACCGAATCGGGAGCCGGTTCGATTATGAGTGGCGATTCGCTCAAGATCGGGGCGGCGTCACAGGGCGCTTCCACGGAGTCCGAGCCGGCCAGGAACTTGCAGGCCGGACAGGGACCCTCTGATGGGAAAGAGGTCTCGCGTGCATCAGCGCGCCCCGAAAACGGACAATCGTCGCTGTGCATCATAGAGACCGTCGACGTGATCGCGATATACATCAACGCGATGCCGACCGCGAGAGTCCTGTAACCACCTGCTCGTTTTCGTGTAAACGCGTACACCCTTGCCGCTCGTCTATTCCGGGCCAACCATAGGACACCAATTCAACATGGGAGCAATTCTACCGGTCTTCCCAGCGCAGGTCAAGCAAGACCTGTTTCAAGTCCTCCGCGGCGAGCAACCGGTCCATGCACCCCGACCGAGGGGGACGCCGGCCGGCGTCCTATAACACACACATCCTCTCACGTCGGCAGCGCATCCGCCGCTCGGCCGTCGAGTTACGGCACATCACTCAGTCGATGACGTGAATGTTCTTCTTGTGGCACATGTCCTTGAGGATCTTGGGCCAGACCGTGGCGCTGACCTCGCCGAGGTGGGCCTTTTTCAGCAGGAGCATGTAGGTGCGCGACTGGCCGATGCCGCCGCCGATACTCAGCGGAATCTGGTCGTTGACGATGGCCTGGTGGTACGGGAAGTTGAGCATGTCAAGCTGGCCCGATATCTCAAGCTGTTGTTTGAGCGTCTCGGCGTTGACACGGATGCCCATCGAGGTCAGCTCGTGGCGGCGTTTCGTGACGGGGTTCCACACGAGAATATCGCCGTTGAGGCCGTGCGTGGGCTTGCCGGTCTCGGCACTGGTGTCGGTGGCCCAGTCATCGTAATCGGCGGCCCTCATCTCATGGGGGTAGCCGTCCTTGAGCGGCCAGCCGATGCCGTAGATGAAAATGGCCGGATATTTCTGCACGACCGCCGTCTCACGGGCCTTACGCGGCAGGTCCGGGTACATCTCCAGAATCTCCTCGGCGTGGAGGAACGTCAGCTCGTCCGGCAGGTCGGGATAACGATCCTGTTTCAACTGAGGGAACATCTCCTGGACGTGAATCTCGGCGCCTTTCAGGACCTTCCAGAGCTTCTGCACCACCTGCTTGAGAAAGGCCACCGTACGCTGCTCGGCGGTGATGGCCAGCTCCCAGTCCCACTGATCCACGTAGGCGCTGTGGTCGTGGTCGAGGAAGTAGTCTTTCCGCACCGCCCGCATGTCCGTAACCAGACCCTCGCCGATCTCCATGCCGAACTGCTTGAGCGCCATGCGTTTCCATTTCGTCGCGGCCTGCACGACCTGGGCGTCCACGGGGTTCTTGTCGTAGTCGTTGGAGATGTGGAACTGAATCGGCGTGCGCGACCCGTCCCGGTCCAGCATGTCGTTGACGCCGCTCTCGACGTCGACGATCAGCGGCACCTGGACGCGAATCAGATTCAGCTCCCGGCACATGTGCTCTTCGATGTAATCCTTCGCGGCGTAGATCGCAATCTGCGTCTCTTTCGGTGACAGCGGCGTGCTGTAATCGTCGGGCAGAATCTTCTCCAGTTCTGCATAGTCACCAATTCCCGGGCCGGCCAGGTCTGCTTTCTTGTCTGCCATTGGGTTGTCCTCCTGTCAAGATGTCACCACATGTCCGTGGATATCGAATCAACGTATGTCTTGGAACCGCTCAAAGAAATGCTGGGGACGTCAATCCACACGAGTCGGCGCAGGGAGACGCTCGACCGTCCCATGCCACCCTGTCACATCCACACGAGCTTGGTCCCAGAGTATTCATAGGGCCGTGAGCATAACGGAGATGCGAGCCCTCTGCAAGCCTTAATGGGCATTCGCCAGAACGCAAAATGGGAACTACGAAGGGGCCTTTGTCTGAATCCCCAGGACGGCTTCAAGGCGCTTTCGCCAGAAGGGATGTGCCAGCAGCAGAATCAGAAACGGCAGGAGGACACCGTAATATATCAGGCTGCCGAAGAGACAGCCGATCAGCAATTCGTTCATCAGGTCCCTCATCGGACGACCCGGAGCCCGGTAGAACAGGAGCATGATTACCGAAAATATGACCAGCAATACGACAAAGAGAGCGACTCCGATCGTTAGGATGAATCGAGCTGCACCGAACGGTTTTGTGCAATGCGGTGAGGCAATAACGAAGGCCAATAGAATGGCCGGAATCGAAACGGCCGCAAGAGCCACAATTGCAATTATACTCTTGCCGAAGCCAGCACTGAGCAGGGTGACTCCGAGGAAGCCGAAATAGACCAGGGTTGCGAGCAGGAAGGTGACGAAGCGGTTTCGATGTCCGATGCGTTCCGCCAGCAGCCAGACCATGGAAAAACCGACGACCATAATCGTAAACATTACGTCTAACTGGACCACGCCTCCGGAGTCCATCGGCAGTATGCGTATGACTGCCCCATAGACAACGGCCAACAATGCGATGGGGACGAGGATCCAAGCGGCTTGCAGGGTTCGGTTTTCTTTGAGGACGACAAAGGCCAACGGCAACAGCAGCCACGGGATCATGCCCTGGGCGTGACAGAGGGGACTGAAATGGTACGTGACGGGCTTGCCGTCTGTGGGGCCGAACTCGCCGAGATCGGCGGAAACGACGATTTGCAGGTCGCCGGATACGTTGTAAGGTACTCGCCACGAGTACGAACACCAAGAGCCGCCTCAGCCGAACTCGAATGTGCCGGCGCCTACTTTGACATTATCTCGATAGACCGAGAACGTCGGCTTGCTTCGATCACGGATTTTCCAGAGGCTGTACGTTTTGCCATCGGTGCCGACAAGTTCGTAGTCGAGCTTCAGGACGCTGCCTGCCCTGGTGATCTTGACAGTGTGATTCAACGGCGCCGCTGCGTTGTATTTCGCCCTCGTTGCTGCATCCATGCCGGATGGGCGGTTGGCCCCCTGGGCTTTCTGAGTGCAGATCAGGGCGGAGAAGAGAAGAACCGGAACCGCGGCCCCTAAAGGCAGCTTCACTTGACGGTCCCAAACAAGCCTCGGAGCGTCCTCGCGCGTTTCACCCATTGGGCTCTCCCGCATGTGTCAGGCAACACTTGTTGGAATAGACTCCATAGGTTTGGGCTTATCAAGTTCCACTGCCTTTGTCAACCACTACCGGCCAAATCTGGACCTGATAGGACGCACCTGCACAACACCCGGCGTCACGCGTCCTGTCGCAGCCAGGTGACGAAGTGGGCCAGGCCGGTGCGAATGTCGGTGGTGCGCCGATAGGCGAGTTCCTTTTCGGCCCTGGCGACGTCGGCGTACGTCCGATCCACGTCACCCGGCTGCAACGGCAGATGGTTGCGAATCGCTTTCTTGCCGAGCGCGTTTTCCAGTTCGGAAATGAGATCGTTGACGCAAATCGGCTGGGACTCTCCGAGGTTGTAGATATCGTAGCCCGTGCACCTGCCGATCGAGGCGATGATGCCCTGAATGATGTCGTCGATGTAGGTGAAGTCGCGCATCATCGTGCCGTCGCCGTAGACGGGGAGCGGCTCGCCCGCTTCGATGAGCCGGGCGAACTTGTGGATGGCCAGGTCCGGCCGCTGGCGCGGGCCGTACACCGTGAAAAACCGCAGACAGATCATCGAGATGTCGTAGAGATGATGATACGTGTGACAAATCAGCTCGCCGGCCTTCTTCGTGGCCGCGTACGGCGAGATGGGAAAATCCACGTTGTCGGCTTCGGAGAACGGGACCTTCTCGTTGTTGCCGTACACGCTCGAGCTCGAAGCAAAGATGAACCGCCTGAGACCGCGCTGCCGCGCGATTTCGAGCAGGACGACGGTCCCGTTGATGTTGACGTCGGCATAGAGCTGCGGCTGCTCGATGGACGGCCTGACCCCCGCCCGCGCGGCCAGATGAATCACGACGTCGGTATCGTCCGAGACAGCGCGTTCCATGGCCGACTTGTCGCGAATATCGGCTTCGACCAGCGTGAAATCCTCGTTGGCGACGCAGGCGGCGACGTTGCGCCGCTTGATGGCAGGATCATAAAACGCGTCGAAATTGTCCACGCCGACCACCGCCCAACCATCCTTCAAGAGTCGCTCGGTCAGATGGGAACCAATGAAACCTGCTGCTCCGGTAACTACGGCCTTCATGCTGAGTATCCGTCCTTCCCAAAGATGATCGTCATGGCGATG
The DNA here is from genome assembly GCA_016932895.1 of Sedimentisphaerales bacterium. The sequence goes on from JAFGCA010000672.1 coordinate 15,689, forward strand.
GTTCGCCCGGTGGTTTCACAGCCGCCCGGCAAGCTCGGCGAGATATCGGCGCAAATCGGCCGCCATATCCTCGCGTTTCAGGGCGAACTCGATGTTCGTGCGAATGAATCCTTCCTTGTTGCCGATGTCACAGCGTCGGCCTTCCAGTTTCAGTCCGTACATCGGGCGATTCTTCGCAAGCGTCCGCAGCGCCTCGGTAAGCTGGATCTCGCCGTTAGCAGCGGGGGCGGTTGTCCGGATACAATCGAAAATGTCCGGCGTGAGTAGATACCTCCCGGAAATCGCCAGATGGGAAGGCGCGTCTTGCAGGCTGGGCTTTTCGACAAAGTCGTTGATACGATAGACGCCGGGCCTGACCTCCTGCCCGTCGATGATGCCGTACAGGCTGACCCGTCTGGGCTCGACTTCTTCCAACAAGACAATCGGCTGCTGAAGTTCCTCGAAGAGCGTCACGAGCTGGCGGGCCGCCGGCACCTTGGCATCGATCAGCGTGTCCCCCAGGAGCACGAGAAACGGTTCGTTCTCCACGTGGTGTCGGGCGCAGTACACGGCGTCCCCGAGCCCTCGCATCTGCTTCTGCCAGACAAAGTGAATGTCCGCCAGGTCGGAGATGCGGCGTATCGCCTCCACCTCGGCCGTCTTGCCCCGCGCTTCGAGCTGTGCCTCGAGAGCAAAACTGCGATCGAAATGTTCTTCGATGGCCCGCTTGCCTTTGCCAATGATCATGAGCAGATCCGTGATCCCGGCCTGCACGCCCTCCTCCACCACGTACTGAATCACCGGAGTATCCACGATCGGCAACATCTCCTTCGGCTGCGATTTCGTGGCGGGAAGGAACCGGGTTCCGAAACCGGCGGCGGGAATGACGGCCTTGCGAATCATAGTCTGGCGGTTCCTTTTCCGGAGACAATTTTCGGTTTGATGAGCTTGACGTGAAGCTTGCGCAGCTTTTTCCGCAGCGCACTGAACGTGCCCTCGTCGGCGTACGTGCCGACGATGGCGCCGCCCGAACCGGTGAACTTGGCACTGGCCCCGACCGAGCGGGCCGCCTCCACCATGCGCAGGTTCTCGTCGCTGAGCTGGTAGATCTGCCGTCTTCTGTCGAAATTGGCGTCGAGCAGCGCTCCGATCTGCGCGGAGTCTCCGCTGACGAGACCCTTCCTGACCTTGTCGGTCAGGTTGGCCCAGAAGCGCATGGCGTTGACCACCTTGCGCTCGCCCTGCTCGAAGCGGTGCCGAATGTTGTTGTGGAACTTCTCCGTCGGCTCGCCCAGGTCGTCGCGGTAGGCCACGTAGAGCCGGGGCAGGAGCTTGGGGTCGAGCGGCTCGTAGCTGCCGTACCCCTGTTTGGCCATGATGTCCTTCGCAAAATCCATGTATACCAGGCCCTCATAGACCTGAATGACCCGGTCCTGCAGGCCGGCGGGAATGTGCAACTCTTCGACCTCGGCGCCCAGGACGAGATTCGCCTGCACGTACTTGGGAATGCTGACTCCGTAAAAGGCCATCAGGGCCCGCAGGCACGCGGTGATGATCGCGCTGGAACCGGCCAGGCCGACCCCGTGGGGAATGTTGGAGTCGTAGCGGATCGTGAAGTTCTTGGCGTGCAGGTCGATCTGATTCTCCCGGCAATAGTCGTAGAACTTCTTGACCGTCGCCTTGAGCAGGCGGATGCCGCCGTAGTAGCCGTGCAGACGAACGTCCCGCACCAGGCCGTCGATGCCGGCGAAACAGGAGCGGTCCTTCTCGCTGGGCAGAATTTCCAGTTCCGGGGTCTCATATAGGACCACCGCGGCCTCGAAGTTGCTGAACGCAAACGAGATCGTCTTGCCGAAATAGCCGTCCGAGGGGTTGCCGATGAGCCCCACTCTCGGATAGGCCTTGGTCCGAATAATCACCGTGTGTACCTCGCCAACGCAATCCGTGGCATGCGCTCGTGACGCCGGCCCTGACGCCGGGGCCGCATACCTTCTCTTCGGCCAGCCGGCGGCACCCGTTTAACTCTGTTTCCCGCCCGTCAGGAGTCTTCCGGCGGCTTCTGCACGGGCTCGATCATGTCGATGTCGACCTCAACACTGGCGGCCTGGCCCAACATATCAATCTGAAGCACCAGTCGCGTGTTGCCCCGGGTCTGGATGACAATGCCCTCCAAACCGAGCAGAGGACCGGCGATCACCCGGCACCATTGGCCCTTCTCGATGTATTTGTGCGGCACCAGCGGCGCCCCGGCACGCAGCGCCTGCTCGAATCGAACCAGCTCTTTGACCAGAACGTCCTGGTCCGTCACCGCCAGCAGATTCGCCACGCGATTGGTTTTGAGCAATTCCACCCGGTCATTGTCGCTGCCGCAGAAGAACAAATAGCCCGTGAAAAGCGGCAGCAGCGATTTGAGCGTCCGATGGCTGCTACGCCGCACTTTCCAGGTCATCGGTAGAAAATAGCTGACATCCTTTGCCATCAGATCGTGGGCCAGGGCCTTTTCATTTCTGCTCTTGGTGTGCGCGACCCACCACTGCCCTTCGAAGAGCCGGACGGACTCCACCGGAGGCCACATGATAGGCGGATTTTCGTGAACCTTCAGCAATGTGCTTCTCCCAAACGTTTGCGCGGCCCTACTGCCACGGGCAGCCGGCAGCCCCTAAACTCTTGCGTCTTTTTCACCGATTTACATAACGAACCCTATAGTTTACACGCACTGATTGAGGATGTCAAAGAAATGACGACCGTCCGGCACAGGATCTATAGCTTGATCCGCAATCCCCTCCTTCTTATGATGGAGCCTGCACGTCGCCGGGATCACGAACGTGGGCAGGAGATAAGATGGGCAAATCACTGGTCGAGATGACCGCGACCGACGCCATCCAACCGACGGACGCGGGGCAAAGCCGGCGTCGGATCGCCGTGCTTTTTACCTGCATCGGCCGGCGCGTGTCACTGCTGCGCTGTTTTGCCCGGGCCGCTCGGAAGCTGCGTCTGCACGCCTGCCTCTGCGGCACCGACACCACGTCGCTGAGTCCGGCGCTGCAACTGTGCGACGAGGCGTTCCTGGTCAAACCGACCACCCACGCCCGCTACATCAGCCAGCTCCTGTCCATCGTGCGGGAGCATGACGTCCGATTGCTGATCCCCACGGTGGACCTGGATCTGCCGCTCCTGGCCCAGAACAAATCGCGCTTCGAACGCCTGGGCTGTCGCGTGCTCGTTTCCGACCCGGAGGCCATCGACATCTGCCGGGACAAGCGGCGGACGTTCGGCTTCCTGACGCGGCACGGGTTCGGCACACCGGAGACCATGAGCGTGCGTACGACCCTCGCGGCCGACCGCAAGCGCAAGCTCGCCTGGCCGCGCTTTGTCAAACGCTGGGACGGGTACGCCGGCCGGGACAACGCCCTCGTTCGCACGCCCGCTGAGCTGCGCTGGTACGACCGGCGAATCCCCAACGCCATCTGCCAGGAGTTGATGGAGGGAGCGGAGTACACCTGCGACGTCTACATCGATTTCGAGATGCGCGTTCGCTGCGTC
>JAFGCA010000073.1 GCA_016932895.1 Sedimentisphaerales bacterium
GGGGGGGGGGGGGGGGGGGGGGGGTGTGGTGGGGGGGGGGGGGGATGGAAGTGACGGCAAGCGTTTTTATTTCGAACAAAGCGGAGGCCGGCGGGGGCATTCTGGCCTCAGGAGATCGTTTCTTGCTGTCGGAGTGTCGTTTCTGTGGGAACGAAGCGGAAGACCATGGCGGTGCTTTGTCCGCCAACCAATGGGTCCTAGCAGACGTAAGGAATTGTACGTTTGTCAACAACAGAGCAGTCCACGGGGCTTTCTTGTCAGCAAACCCCAATATGCCCTTCCAGACGTTCACTCCCATGTTTGTGAGCAATTGCATTGTTCGGAACGGCGGGCAAGAACTCTTCAATAATATGTCCAATGTGACAATTGCGTATTCCGCGATCAGGCGAGATTCGGAAGCGATTTACGATCCCGCGAACACGCTTGTCTGGGGGCCTGGCCTGCTTGACGCTGATCCGTGTTTTGTCGATCCGGGGCATTGGGACTCGAACGGTACGCCGGCCGATCCGAACGATGACTTCTTCGTCGAGGGGGACTACCACCTCAGAAGTCAGGCGGGACGTTGGGACCCGGTTAGCGCAGGCTGGATCCAGGACGACGTCACCAGTCCCTGTATCGATGCGGGCGACCCGAACAGTTCCATCGGCTACGAACCGTTTCCCAACGGCGGGTGCATCAACATGGGCGCCTACGGCGGCACGGCCGAGGCGAGCAAATCGTACTTCGGCCAGCCCCTCTGCGAAACGCCTATCGCCGGCGATATCAACGGGGATTGCAGAGTCGACTTCAAGGATGTTGCGATCCTCTTGAACCATTGGCTCCAAAGCGGTGACCGAGCGGGAGAATGAGAACAAACGCGTGGGTTAAGAACCCACCCTACCTCTGGAATGGAGGTTTCGAGCCGCCGGGACCAAGAACGATGCACCAAGCCTCGGTACGGACCGCTTGCATAAGGCGCGCCGGGCGTCGGCTCCTCCTTGACGCGTGAGGGAGGTTATTATATCATCAAGTGTGTCGGGTCGGTCCGGGTGGTCACAGCCAGCCAAACAGCGGGCGGGTCCGCGCGTCGCTACACGGTAGTCAGATCAAGGACACAGTTCGAAGAGGAGTCTGACCATGTCGCAGCGAAGGGGATTCACGCTCATCGAGTTGCTCGTCGTCATCGCCATTATCGCCCTTTTAGCGGCGATCCTGATGCCGGCGCTGAGCCGGGCCCGCAAGCAGGCGCGGGCGACGGCCTGCAAGGTGAACCTGCACCAGTGGGCCCACATCTGGGCGATGTACTGCCACGACAACGACGGGTATTTCTGCCGGGAATCGGATCACGTCGGCTGGCCGCGGGGCAACTGGATCGAGGCGCTGCGCCCCATGTACCAGACCAAGTCGGGCATTCTCATCTGCCCGATGGCGAAGAAGCGCCGCGACACCGGCACGAATATCGTAAATTACGGCGGCCCCTTCAAGACCTACGTCATGGGGACCGGCGGCAGGGAAAACCGCCAGGAAGAAGCCAGCTACGGGGCCAACTGCTGGATTTACGCGGCGCGGCCGGGACAGACGGCGATCCAGAACCGCCCGGTCGAATGGAACTGGAAGACGGCCGACGTCAGAGGCGCCAACAACATCCCGGTCTTCGCCGATGCCATGTGGAGGGGAGGCGGGCCGTTCTACGAGGGCGGATCGGCCCAGTCCAATCGCATCCGCCCCCCTCAGTACGACGGCGAGTGGGTCAACGCCGCCGGGGAGATGATGCACTTCTGCGTCAACCGGCACCACGAAACCACCAACCACGTCTTCATGGACTGGTCCGTTCGCAAGGTGGGGCTCAAGGAATTGTGGACGCTGAAGTGGCATCGGGAATTCAACATCCACGGCCCGTGGACCCGCGCCGGCGGCATCCAACCCGCCGACTGGCCCGAATGGATGAGGCAATTCAAAGAGTTCTGACCGCGCCGGCAACACGTCCGCCCGAAGGAAGCGGCTTTGAATAGGACAAGGAATACGACCCTCAACGGATCAGACAGAGTCGGGCGGTCTCCACGAGACGCTGGCTATGATTGTGGTCGTGTCCCTCGGTTGTACCAGGAGGCGAATCCATGAAACGAGAGGTATCGCGTCGTGACGTCTTGAAGTCCACCGCCGCGGGCGCGGCATTGACGAGCCTGTGGACCGGCAGCGGGCGCAGCGCGAGGGACGAGACCGGGCGGGCCAACGCCGCCGGTGTCGAGTCCGGACGAAAGATCAAACGCCCCAATATTCTGTGGATCGTGGGCGAGAACTTGAAACTGGATCTGGGCTGCTACGGGGCGAAGAACGTCCACACGCCCAACCTGGACGCTCTGGCGGCCGACGGCATGCGCTACACGCACGCGTTTTCCACCTCGCCCGTATGCGCTCCCAGCCGCAGTGCGTTCTTCGTCGGCATGTACCAGACGACCTGCGACACCCACAACATGCGTTCGCACCGCGACGACGATTACCGCCTTCCCGAAGGCGTCAGGCCGATCACGCACCGGCTCAAAGACGCGGGGTATTTCACGGCCAATATCAAAACGATGGCCGGCGAGGTCGTCGGGTCCGGCAAGCTCGACCTCAACTTCGTCAACGAGGGAAGACTCTACGACGGCGACCAATGGGAGGATCTGAAAGAACATCAGCCGTTCTTCGCCCAGGTCAATACGCTGGAAGCGGAGTACGACATCTACGACCGCCAGACCTGGCGACAGCCTCGGGTGGAATGGAAGGGAGAGCGAACGCATGAGAAGATCGCCACGCCCGACAACGTCACGCCGCCGCCGTACTATCCCGACCACCCGCTCGTGCGCGAGGAATGGGCGCGCTACCTGAACTCGATCTCCGGGATGGACCGAACCGTCGGGAAGATTCTGCGGCAGCTCGAAGCCGACGGCCTGGCCGACGATACGATCGTGATGTTCTTCGGCGACAACGGCCGCATCGAACCCCGGGGCATTCACTGGTGTTACGACACCGGCCTTCACGTCCCCCTGATCGTGCACATCCCCGGGAACGTCGCCAAACCGGGTAACTACAAGCCGGGCACGGTGAGCAACGAGGTGATCAGCCTGATTGACATCACGCCCACGACGCTGAGCTTCGCGGGAATCGAGCGGCCCAAGGCCATGGACGGGCGCATCTTCCTGGGCGACCGGCTGACGCCCGAGCGGCAGTACGCCTTTTCCGCCCGGGACCGGATCGACGAGACGGTCAACCGGATTCGCAGCGTTCGGGGCAAGCGCTATCACTACATCCGCAACTATTATCCGGACCGCCATTTCACCTCGCTGAACCGGTACAAGGAGAAGTGCTTCCCGATCAAGCCGCTGATGCGCCAATTGATGGCGGAGGGCAAGCTAACGGGCCCACCGGCCGAGCTGATGTCGCCGACGGTCGCGCCGGAGCAGCTTTTCGACACCGTCAACGATCCGCACGAGATCCACAATCTCGCCGATTCGGACGAGCCGCAGCACCGGGAGGCGCTCATCCGCATGAGAACGGCCCTTTCCGTGTGGATGGTCGAAACCCAGGACCAGGGCGTCTTCCCGGAACCCGAGGACGTGGTGAGGCCCTTCGAGAAGGAGATGCACGACTGGTTCGGCACGCCCGACTGGCACCGGAAGTAACTGGGCTAAGAGCCTCTCCCGCCTGTCACGCGTCTCCATGCCAAGTACGGCCTTCAGGATCAGTCCCCCGGCGTCAGTGACATTTTCGGCAAACGGGCCCGTCCGAGGTTGCCGGCAGCCGTAGCCCGGTTGCCTGCGCACACCGCCTGCACGACCGGTGGAGTCCCTGCTTCCCCGGCGCAGATCAACTCCCATCGACGTCCCGTTCCCACGCCTTCAACGACACCAACAGATCTTCGACCAGTTTCGGCTGCTGCGCCGATAAATCCTGGCTTTCCCCGATGTCGTCCTCGAGGTTGAACAGTTGGTGCTTTTCTCCCGACCCGACGAGTTTCCAGGCTCCCCGGCGTACGGCCCAATGCTGCCCCTTGCGCCAGAACAGATCGCGTTCGGGCACTGGCTCCCTATCCAGCAGAAGCGGCGTCAGGGCCGTGCCGTCCCCGCCTTCCGGTGCCGCTGCGCCGGCCAGTTCCGCATAGGTCGGCAGCAGGTCCATGGTCGCCGTCGTCTCGTGCGTGACAACGCCCGCCTCGACCCGGCCGGGCCACCAGGCGATGGCCGGAACACGATGCCCCCCTTCGAAAACGTCGCCCTTTTGCCCTCGCAGAGGGCCGTTGCTGGAAATCTCGCCGACAAAACGCCCTCCGTAGTCGAGATAACCGCCATTGTCGGAGGCAAAGAAGACAAACGTGTTATCGCTGAGGCCGAGTCGCTCCAGCGCCGCTACAATCTGACCAACGCTGGCGTCCACCGCTTCGACCATTTGCCGGACCACCGGTCCAACCTGTCCCTCCTCGTGCGGGCCAAGCTTCGAAAGGTTCCAGTAGCTACGGCCCCTGGTCCGGTGGGCCTTCTCGTTGGGGCCCTGCCAGGGAAAGTGGATGGCCAAATGGGCCACGTAAAGGAAGAACGGCCTGTGCTTGTTTCTCGTCATAAAGTCGAGGCTGTGCCGGGTGATCAAGTCCACGCTGTAGCCGTCCTCCACCTCGATCTGTTCGTCACGCCACCAGTCCTCGTCGCCGGAACGGCTGATGTGCGAGTGATGATCGCCGTCACCCGTGAGCAGCCCCCGAAACTCATCGAAACCGTGTCGCGTTGGCAGGTAGGGCAATTCGTACCCCAAGTGCCATTTCCCGAACATGCCGGTGGTATACCCGGCCCTCTTCAGCGTCTCCGGCAGCGTCACCGCTTCGAGCGGCAGACCCATATGGGCGTGGGCTCTGGCTGATAACGCTCCCTCGAACGCCCTCCCGAACCGATGCTGGTATTGTCCCGTCAGCAAGGCGGCACGCGTGGGTGAGCACATGGGCCCGTTGGAATGGAAGTCTGTGAACCTCATTCCCTCGCGCGCCAGTCTATCCAGATGCGGCGTCCGATTCGTCTGGTTGCCATAGCATCCAAGGTCGCCGTAGCCGAGATCGTCGGCAAGAATCAAAACGAAATTGGGCGAGGTCGACTTGCGGCTGCCCGAAGAAAGTGGCAGAGGGGCGCTCATGCCGGCATCGACACAGCCGGACATGGCTCCGGCCACGGCGCCCAGGCCAAGCATTTTGAAGAAGCAACGCCGATTCAGGTGCTCTGGCTCTTGCATCCTACGTCCGTCCTTTCAGTCCACGGATTGCGCGGTGAGTGTCGTCGAATAGACAATGGCCGCCTCCCACTCGTGACTCGCGGCAAACTCGATCGTTCTCATCGCGCCGTCATCGCGGCCGTATAACTCTCGGCCTGTATAAGACGAAGAGTTTTGCAAAATGGAGATCAGGCTTATATTCTTCAAGGGAATCGTTGGCGTGATTTCCTTGAAGACGGGACTTAAGTACCAGCAAAGAAAGCACTTACGTTCTCGGAAGGAAAAATCGACAAGGAGATTTTTCCTCCCTAAAGTAAGCCTAATCTCCATTCTGCAAAAGTCCAGTAAGACCTCTCTGTCATTCAAAGTGCCGCATCGCCTGCAACAATTCTCTCTCGACGGGCTTCTCGCCCATCCAGTGCCCGGCGCTCTCGGCCAGAATCAACCTGGCGTGAGGCAGCTTCTGCTTCAGCCTGAAGGCAGTGATGGGCGGACAGATCACATCGTACCTTCCGTTCACCATGACAATGGGAATATGTTCGAGCTTCGCGGCATTCCTGAAAAGCTGCCCCTCTTCGAGAAAACAACCATTTGCCATGTAGTAGTTCTCCAGTCGGGCAAACGCATAGGGATTCATTGTCCCAAGAGCGTCGTTTACTTTCTGATCGGATATATCCAGGCCGCAGATCCGAAGCTCGTATGCGGCCCAAAGCCGACTGTACTTCGCTCTCTGCTCCGGGTCGGAATTCTCGATCAAAGAAAACAGATACTCCGGTATGGGGCCCCTGTTGGGGTCCGGCAGACCCGTGACAAACCTGTCATAGACTTCCGGAAAGAACGTCGCAACGCCGCCATGGTAGAAATGATCGATCTCCTCCCGCGTGGCGGTGAACACGCCTCTGAGAACCATCCCACTAACATGGTCGGGGTAGGCCTGGCCGTATGCCAGCGCCAGGGTGGAGCCCCAGGACCCTCCGAAGAGAATGATCCTGTCGAGCTTCAAATGGCGGCGGAGCCTCTCAACGTCTTGAACCAGGTGCTGCGTAGTGTTCTCTTTGATCTCCGCAAAGGGCGTTGATTTGCCTGCCCCACGCTGGTCATGGAGCACGATCAGGAATTTATCCGGGTTGAAGAACCTGCGCATGTAAGGCGAACAACTGCCGCCGGGGCCGCCGTGGAGCACGAACACAGGTTTGCCCGTGCGGTTGCCACACAATTCGTAGTGAATCTTATGGATCTCCGAGACCTTGAGATAGTCGCTGTGAAAAGGCTCGATCTCTGGCCACAGCGCAACCTCCCCCGCGCGGGTCGAACACCAAAGCGACAGTGACAGCAAAATGACGCAAGGCAACTTCTCCCTCATGGCTGGGTCTCCTTTGTTTTCGGTCTTTTTGGCGTCTGTACGACTCGACGATTCTGCCAGGGTACAGCGAATCACCCCCCGGGCGCCGAACATGTTCGTGAGCACGAAACACTTTCGCCGCGCCGCAACCCTGGCACTTTCCAGGATCGGTTGTGCCCTGGGAGCGCACCCTGTCTACACCCGCGGCATGCCCGGCTTGGGAACCGACCGAATGGAGCCGTCCCAGGCGGCGAGGTCCGGAGGCGACAGTTGGAGCTCGGAGTTGAGAATCCCGTCCCAGGTGACGTATTTGCCGGTGTACGCCGACTCGCGTCCCATGATGGCGGTCAACGTCGAGTCGCACAGGAACTGCGTGTCATTGGGAATCTCGCCACGCCGCAGCGCCGCGATGAAATCGATATGCTCCTGGCGGTGGCTCTCGTGCTGATTGGGGTGCTCCCGGAAGACCCTGGCATTTTCACCCGTAAACTGGGCCTTTTGGCCGACCATCGCAGCGAGGCCTTTGGTTCCGACGATCTCCTCCCCGATCTTCGCGTCGGTCCCTCCGATCTGGCGGCACATGCTGGTCATGCGAACGCCGTTTTCGTACTCGAACTCGACGGTGAAGTGATCGTAGATGTTGCCCCCGCGGCCGGTGTGATACTGGCGTCCCCCCATCCCGTAGGCCTTGACGGGATGAGCCTGCATGATCCAGTTGCACCGGTCGAGGTTGTGTACGTGCTGCTCGACGATGTGGTCGCCGCAGAGCCAGTCGACGTGGAACCAGTTGTGGAAATGGTATTCGGGAAGTGTCATCCCCTCCTCGCGTTGGCGATACCAGATGTTGCCCGTGTTGAAGTAGGCGTGGAGGGACATGACGTCGCCGAGCCGGCCGTCGTGAATGGCTTTGACGAGGTCGATATAGTGAAAAACGTGACGACTGTTGAAGCCCGACAAGAGACCGATCTTCTTGCGTTTCATCTCGTCGGCGAGGGCAAGGATGCGACGCACGCCGGGCGAATCGGTAGCGCACGGTTTCTCCGCGAAGATGTGCACGCCTTTCTTGACGGCGTACTCGATATGCGCCGGCCGAAAGCCCGGAGGCGTGCAAAGCAGGACGTAGTCAACGCCGGAATCGATCACTTTCTGATAGGCATCCAGACCGGCGAAGCAATGGTCGGGCTTGACTTTGATGCTGGTTTCCAACGCGCGGTTCTCCTCCTTGACTTTCAACAACCGAGCGAGACTGTTCTGGACTTTGGGCATGAAGATGTCGCCCATCGCCACCAGTTGCATATTCGGACCGGCCAGCAGCGCATCTCGCGCGGCCCCCGTGCCCCGGCCTCCACAACCGACCAGGCCGATTCGAATGGTGTTGTCCTCGCCGGCGTAGGCGCGCGACAGTGCGCCCCCGGCCAGCACGGAGCCGGCCACCACTGCCCCGCTCTGCGTCAGGAACTCTCGACGCGAGGACTGTCCCGTTGTCGTTACCGACGGACTCTCATCTGGCGTTTTCATAGTCGCTCCTCAAAAGCTCACGGTTTGTGATGGTTTGTATGCCTCGGCCCCGACGTCGCACAGATAGGCGCCGTCCTGCTCGGCTACCGGCAAGGAAGGCCGGCGGCACCCCTCGGCGTCGAGCCAGACGTTGCGGCGGAACGTGAAAGTCTCCGGGGCCGTGCGCGGGCCGACGTTTACGAAGACCTGTACCCGGGAATCGTAGACGATGAGATTCTCCTCGAATACGCCCCCGTGGCTCGGACGAAACTGCGGGTCCTCGGTCTCCTGCAAGATGCGCAGGATCCACTTCTCGGGCAGCACCATCGTATTGTGGTGGACGTGCCCTCCGTCGGCGGTCACCCATGCCACCGCGGCGGAACTGCCCGTGAAGCGATTGCCTGCGATGGTGATGCCCTTCGCTTCGTAATCGCCCACGCCCGGGCGAAAGAATTGCAGTCCCGTGCTGCCGCCGAGATTGATCGACCGATGGCCGGCGTCCTGGAAGCGGCAGCGATGCACGAGAACGTTCGCCGTACCGCCCTTGAGTTGCACGCCGTTCGACTGGGAGTACCCCTCGCGTCCGACGAAGGTGCAATCTTCTACGACGCCGTCGTGACAGCCGACCATGTCGATGCCCGAGCCGCCCCAGCCTTCGAAATGGCACCGCCGCACCGCGAACCGGTCGACGCCCGACATCTTGAGCGCATCATGGTTGCCTTCCGGGCCGGTTCCGAGGATCGTGACGTCTTCGAGAACGATGCCGTGCGCCGGCGTTTCGTACGAACCGCCGTCGTCAATGTTGATCCCGTTGGCGGGAAACCCTTCGACGCGGAGGCTCTTCAAGGTCAGACAGCGGCAATCCGCCAGGTGAAGCGCCTGCCCGCCGCCCCGAAAGACGGGCGGATCGTTTGGATCGGCCCCGGCGATCACGATCGGGTTCTCTTCCATGCCGGCCAGGTCGCACAGGTAGAGGCCCCCGGAATACTGCCCCGGTTCGAGGAGAAGGGTCGTCCCGGCCACGGCCTCCCGCGCCGCGTCCATCAGTTCCTGAGAATCCGCAACGCGAATCTCCATCGCACGGACAACGGCTTCCGACAGAATGATGCTTGTAAGAAACACCCCGAAGATGCAAGTGCGACGGATCATCCTGGCTCCTTCTCATCGGCGTCGAACGCGGACGCGGCAGCCCAAGGCCATTGACCACAATTGTCACCGCGCAATACTATACCAGATTGTTGGCCAGGGCGGACATCTATTGCACAGTCCCTCCGGCGGCAAATTCCTCACGGAAGCCGGAATGAACGGGACGAAGCGGTGAGCAGCCGGGAATCTGTAAAATCGAGCGGGCCCGCAGACCGCGGTGGGAAATCACTTGTAAGAGGCCTGCGCCCACGACTATAATTGCACCGCATTGACACGCTACGGCAGATGAAAAGACGCAACACAAAGGCTGGAGACGATCGTTATGAAGTCCAGAGCATTCCTGCACGTCCTCATCATTTCGACACTCATCCTGACAGCAACCGCCTCGGCCAAACCCTTAGTCGCATTTACCCCGACCCAGGGCGGTATCGACGTCCTCGTCGACGGCAAGGTCCTCACCCGTTACATCCACGGAATCGACCCGGCCAGGCCCCTGGCCGCCGAAGACGTTCTGCTCACCAAACCCGTCCTCTTTCCGCTGCGCACGCCGTCGGGCATCACCGTCACGCGCGGCTGGCCCTTTGAGAAAATCGAAGGCGAAAGACAGGATCACCCCCACCACATCGGTCTGTATTTTACCTACGACCAGATCAACGGGAGCAACTTCTGGAACAACAGCAAGCAGCCGCTGCCCGCCATCAAGCACGTGCGGGCCGAAGTCACGACCGACGCCCGGGGCCACGCGGCCCTGGCGACCGTCATGAACTGGATCGGCAAGGACAACGACGCCCTGCTGACCGAGAGGCGGCTGACGAGCTTCATCCCCGGCCGCGATCAGCACGTCATCGACATCGACATCGAACTGGAGGCCGTCGCCGACAAGGTCGAATTCGGTGACACCAAGGAAGGGATGTTCGCCATTCGCCTGGCGCAGTGGCTCACCGAAAACACGGATTCGCGCTACCAGCGCGGAACCGGCGCCTACCTGAGCTGTAACGGCGACGAAAAGGAGCAAGACGTCTGGGGCAAGCGCGCCGAATGGGTCCGCATCCAGGGCAAAAAGGACGGCAAGACCGTCGGCATCGCTATCCTGAACCATCCGACCAGCACCAACTATCCGACCTACTGGCACGCCCGGGGCTACGGCGCTTTCTCGGCCAACCCGCTGGGCCAGTACGCCTTCCAGAGGTCACGCAAAGTCGAAGACCCGAAACCCTTTGGCCTCACGCTCAAGAAAGGCGAAACGGCCCCGTTCAAGTTTCGCGTCATCCTCTATGACGGCCCCCGAACGAAACAACAGCTCGACGACGAATTCCGGGAATACGCACAATAAGCCAACCGTTTAACCCTTACTTTCATGGGAGTTGCCGACATGTCAAAGACAACGAGACGCACGTTTCTGAAAAGTTCACTGGCCGCCGGTGCGGCGTTCACCATCTGCGGCACCCGCTCCACCCCCCGGGTCCTGGGCGCCAACAACCGCCTGCGCATCGCGGTGGCCGGCCTGAACGGCCGCGGCGGCAGTCACATCAATGGCTGGCTGGGGCAGGACAACGTGGAAATCGCCTACCTCATCGATCCCGACGAGAGGGTCCTGGCGGGGAAGATGGATTACGTCAAGAGAAAGACCGAGGGCAGGTTCGCCTGCAAGGGCGTCGCCGACGTGCGCGAAGCGCTCGAGGACAAAAATCTCGATGCCATCTCGATTGCCACACCGAATCACTGGCACTCTCTCATGACCATCTGGGCGGCCCAGGCCGGCAAGCACGTGTACGTGGAAAAGCCCATGAGCCATGACATCGTGGAGGGCCGCGTCGCCGTCGAGGCCCAGAGGAAATACCGCGTGGTCGTGCAACATGGAACGCAAAGCCGCAGCAGCGCCAAGAACGCCGGCTTGCACGATCTCATCCGGTCCGGCAAATTCGGCAAAATGAAGATCTCCTACGGCTACTGCTGCAAGCCGCGCAGCGGCATCGGTTTCGAGATTCCTGCGGCGCCGCCGGCCAATCTCGACTGGAACTTGTGGCGCGGCCCCGCCGTCATCGATCAGTACCACGCCAACTACGTGCACTACGACTGGCACTGGTTCTGGGAAACCGGAAACGGCGACATGAACAATCAGGGCACCCACCAGCTCGATATGGCCTACTGGGCGCTCGACAAGGGCCTGACCCATCCGATCCGCGCCATGGCGCTCGGCGGACGCTTCCAGTGGAAGGATCAGGGCGAGACGCCCAACACCATGTTCGGCATGGCCGAGTATCCCAACGGACAGTGGGTGTTCTTCAACGTCCGCAACGTCAACTACGAGGGGTATCAGCGCCAGGTCGAGAACGAATACTACTTCGAGGACGGCGGTAAGATCATCCGCGGGAAATACTATCCGGCCGGAAGTGACCAAGGCGAGAACATCGACATCCCGAGTGGGGACGTCACCCCGGGCGGCAACTGGGGCAGTTTCATCGCCGCCTGCCGGGCCGGCGATCCCAGTATGGCCAACGGCAACGTTGTCGACGCCCATCGCGGCTGCGTGCTCGGCCACCTCATGAACAACTCCTATCGCCTGGGCGAGAACGTTCCCTTCAACGAAGCGGCGAAACGTTTCGGCGACAACAGCGACGCCTGCGAGCACTTCATGAAACTCCACACGATCATGAAAGATGGCGTCGGCCTTCCCGCGGACGGGACGAACTACGTCGTGGGTCCCTGGCTGACCTTCAATCCTGAAACCGAATCTCATACGGGGCAATACGCCGTCGAGGCCAACGAACTGTTGAAGAACGCCAATCGCCCCGGATTTCAGGTGCCGGACGCCAGAAAGGTATAGAGGGTTTGCGGCGCTGCCTGCGGATCGTTGAGCGGCGCTGCATCGTTAGGCACAGGGCTGGCAGCCTCGAAGGCTGCCAGCCCTTTTGTTTTCGGAACTCGCGGAGTCCATTCCGTCGCGCACTTGACATCGGCCGGAAGCACCGACCCGCACGACGACGGATGTACCTGCAGCTTTACTTTTTCGTCGCGGCCGTCAGCATCCCTCTCATGGCGGCAATCTTGACGTGCGCGGGCTGGTCGTCGCCCTTGAGCTCTTTGTACAGGGCTACGGCCTCAGCCTTCTGGCCGTCGGCCAGCAACTGCTGGGCGCAGATCAGGCAGGCATCGGCTGCGCATATCTTCATGTTGGCGGGCGCCTTCTTGGCGAACTGGCTCAGTTCCTGAGCCGCCGCCGGCGTGCCGATCAGGCCCAGCGACTGGGCCGCGGCTTGGGCGACCTCAAGATGGGAGTCGCCGAGAAGCTTCGCGAGGGCCTTCATGCTCTTCTTGTCACGACGTTTGCCCAGCGAACCGACAAGGCCCGGCTTGAGCTTGCTGCTGACCTTCGGCAGCGCATCCCGCATGGCCGCGGCCGCCTTCTCGTCGGGAATGCGTTCCAGGGCGTAGCGGGCGATGTGCGAGGTCTCCTCGGCCGGCAGAAGGGCCGCGAGGGCCTCAACCGACCGGGCCGTGCCCACGACCTTCAGCCTGCGACACACGTAATCCTGCGCCGATCGCGAGATGCCGCCGGCGAGGACGTCCACCAGGCCCTTTTCCAGCGCGTTGCGTGCGGCGGGATCGTTGTGCGTGGCGACGATCGCCTCGTCGATCGCCTCCAGCGTTTTGGGGTCTGCGCCCCAGTCATAGGTCTTGAGTGTTGTCAATGCCTCGTCCACGGCGGCCGAATTCGTCTGGGCACCGGCCCGGGCAGCGGCGATGGTGACCGCACCAGCCGCCAGTGTCGTCGTAGTCGTTTCTTTGCTCGTCATAATCAAGTCTCCTTGTCGCAACGTTCGCGTTCTTAAATCACCCAGGGCTCTCGTCGTGCAACGTCGACAAGGCGATTGGCTTCCTCGTCGTCAACGAACTGCTGCCTGGCCGTGTCCCA
>JAFGCA010000673.1 GCA_016932895.1 Sedimentisphaerales bacterium
CGCGGGCGTGGAAAGCGTACTGCGACGCCACGCCTCGAACATTGTCACCTGTGAAAACTGCTCCCGTATTCTGTACATCCCGAAGGAAGAACCTGAGGAAGCAGAATAAAGGTTCCAGAGGTCAGCCTGGAAACCAGAACAGTGGCGATGTGAGCGGGGCAGGAAGGAGAATTGGCGCGTGTGAAGGACTGTCTCGGGGTGAAAAAGGGACAGATTCCTTTATGAAGCTCACCGAAGTGGGAGACGGGGAGGAGAATCGAATCACAAGTACCCCCACGTCTTTTCCAGGTCGTAGCCAAGTTGCCGCAATCCTGAAAGGATTGAGTTGCGAGTCTTCGGGTAGACTCAGCGAATTCAGTCTATTGGCACGGGCCGGAAAGAGACAGTAGCGTACAGACCATTGTGGGGATGGAGTCCCCCTTGATAACTGCCCGGGCCGGGCTGATGACTCCTACCGCGCAGGTTTCTGTGGCGGCAGGGGTCGTTACCATGCCGCCAAGAATCCGCTGCAAAGCGGTTTTTTTGTGCCTGCGAGACGGCCCGGGAGCTTTCAGGAAAGGAGGACTCTATTGTGGAACAGATTTTCGCTACGGCTTCCCTTTGGCTTGGATTGGCTGTCATCTCTGCAATCGTCGCCTATCACCTGCGCATATCCATAGCGCTGGTTGAAATCTGCGTGGGTGTAGTTACCGCCGCCGTGGCCGCTCACCTCGGCAGGACAGAAGACTTGGGTTCGAATCAGGAATGGCTGCGTTTCCTGGCGTCATCGGGCGCCGTGTTGCTGACTTTCCTGGCAGGCGCCGAGCTTGAAGCCGAGGTGATTCGAAGGAAGTTGAAAGAGGTCACCGTCGTCGGCTTAGTCGGTTTCTTCGCGCCCTTTCTCGGCTGCACGGCAATCGCACATTATGCGTTGGGTTGGGGTCTCCGTGCCAGCTTACTTTGTGGAGTGGCGCTGTCCACCACCTCGATGGCGGTTGTGTACGCGGTAATGCTGGAAACAGGCTTCAACAAGACCGAATTCGGCAAGGGCATTCTGGGAGCTTGCTTCATCAATGATCTTGGGACGGTCATCGCGCTGGGTTTGTTGTTTGCGCCATTCACGTACAAGACCCTCGTCTTCATTGCCGTGACAAGTCTTGTTTTGGTGATGCTGCCGATTATGACTCGCTGGCTGACTCGAATCTATGCCTACCGCACCGCGGCGATCCGAACCAAATGGCTGGTTCTATCGCTTTTCGGCTTGGGCGCGCTCGCGCTTTGGTCGGGCAGCGAAGCGGTTCTTCCCGCCTATCTCGTCGGCATGGTGCTTGCCGAATTCTCAAATGGGGATGACCTTTGGATTCGGCGGCTTCGAACCTTGACCCTCGGCTTTCTCACCCCTTTCTATTTTCTTCGCGCGGGAACGTTCGTTTCTTTGCCGGCGCTGGTGTCGGCGCCGACTGTTTTCCTGGCATTGGTAGCAGGCAAGGTGCTATCGAAAATCTTCGGACTGCATCCATTCATCGGGCTATTCCGGCGACAACACGATGAGCGTTGGTATTACACCTTGATGATGTCCACAGGACTGACATTTGGGACAATATCAGCCCTTTATGGGCTTTCCCATAACATCGTGTCCCAGGAACAGTATTCCTTCTTGGTGGCGGTGGTCATTACGAGCGCTGTCGTTCCCACTCTCATCGCTGGCCTTGCTTTTCTTCCCCGGCATCTCTTGCCGACCCCGGGCAAGCTGGTAAAGGCAGTGCCTGGGGAAGAGGGCTTGAGCGAAGAGGGATGACGCGGTATGAGGCCGTCGGCAACGGCCGGAACGACCTGCCCATGATCAAGCTGGCGGGCGCAGCCATCGGGAGGATCGGGCGTAAGGAAGCCGTCACTGAATTGCTCGCGACGTGGATGCGGTGGTGTGAGGTGCCCGCGACGCACAGGACTTGACAGCCAAGGTGCATTCCGGAAAACAGAAAAGAAAGGAACAGGAAATGGAAGCAGCGGTCAAATTCATCAGCGTAATGGAGATTCTGGACTCTCGAGGCAACCCCACCGTGCGGGTATCCTGCACGCTCACGAACGGTATGACGGCCTCCGCGTCCGTGCCGTCCGGGGCCTCGACGGGCGAAAACGAGGCGGTCGAACTGCGCGATGGTGATAAAAAGCGCTACGGCGGCAAGGGTGTCTTGACGGCGGTCAAGAATGTCAACGAGATCATTGCGCCACGTGTTATCGGCATGGATCCATCCCGCCAGGGGGAGATTGATCGGCTGATGATCGAGTTGGACGGCACGCCCAACAAGGGCAAGCTGGGGGCCAACGCAATCCTGGGTGTCTCGATGGCCGTGGCCCGAGCGGCAGCCGCGACGGCGGGCCTTCCCCTGTACGCTTACCTCGGCGGCGTCGGGGCGATGCGGTTGCCCGTGCCGATGCTGAACATCCTCAACGGCGGCAAGCACGCCGACAACAGCGTGGACCTTCAGGAGTTTATGGTCATGCCGATTGGCGCCCCGAACTTCGCCGAGGCCTTGCGATACGGCGCCGAGACATTCCATGCTCTCAAGAAAATCCTCGCCAAGAAGGGGTACGCCACCAGCGTCGGAGACGAGGGCGGTTTTGCTCCCAATCTCAAAAGCAACGAGGAGGCGTGCGAGGTGATCGTCGAAGCCATCGAGGCCGCAGGCTATCAACCCGGCAAGGACGTGGCCATCGCCTTGGACCCGGCCGCCAGCTCCTTCTTCGAAGACGGCATCTATGTCCTCGCCAAGTCTGGCCAGGGTAAGAAGACCAGTGCCGAGATGACCGCGCTGTACAAGCAGTGGCTCGCCAAGTATCCCATCGTCTCCATCGAGGACGGCTTGGGGGAGAACGACTGGGACGGCTTCAAGGCCCACACGGCTGAGTTGGGCGGCATGACCCAGATTGTCGGCGATGACCTGTATGTCACGAACACAAAATTCATCGCCCGCGGCATCGCCGAGCGGTCCACCAATGCCGTTCTCATCAAGCTCAACCAGATTGGCACCGTTACGGAGACCATCGAGGCCATCGAGATGTGTCGCAAGGCTGGCTGGGGCTATGTAATATCCCATCGCTCCGGCGAGACCGAAGACACCTTCATGGCGGATTTCGCGGTGGCAATGGGCGGCGGACAGATCAAAACCGGCTCGGCCTGCCGCAGCGAGAGGGTCGCCAAATACAATCGGCTCCTGGAGATCGAGGCGGAGTTGGGAACAGCAGCGGTTTTCACCAACCCGCTGGCGAGAGCTTGACGAAAACCCGTCTTCAGGCGCCTGCGAACGATCGCGACAAGCGAGCCAACGGCGCCGCGACTCGTTCATGGAGAAGCCTCCGATGCGACGACCAAAGGCTGATGCCATTAGCGACAATCATCGGCGCAGCATTTCCAACACCCTGGGATTGCTGGATGAGAGGCTCTGTCGCTTCGAGCGATGGGCCAAGGGCTTAACCGCAGAAGCGCCGCTTTACCGGGAACGCGACGACCTGGATGAAAGTCAAAAACAGGCCATACTCGCGCAGATTTTCGCGGCGCGCGCCACTCTCGGCCACATGCGAGAGGAGTTCGGGCTCGACCAGCAACAAGCCAGCATAACGAAGCTCATCGCATCCCAATGCGATTGGTTCTGGGAGTTTCTGGTCCAATTGGAGTCCAAGCAGCTCAACCGGTACGGGGAGGTGCCCGCTGGCTTCGCCGCCTGCTTCGACCCGAAAGTCAAATTCCTGATCAAGTGTCTCGAGGCAATCTCCGGGATAGCCCGCCGCGCTGCAGGGCACGAAGGAATACCACAAGCGTCCCGCACCGGGGAAACAGCGAACAGAGAGATTTGCGATGAGAAGGAGAAGCCCCGCTGACGGGCACGAACTGCCGGAGGATGCCTTGCGGCCGCCTCCGGCTCTTGGGCATCCCCGTACTGCTCTGAAATTCGTAGTTCTTCTCGGCGTTGTCAGCCTATTCGCCGATTTGACATACGAGGGGGCCCGAAGTGCCGTCGGCCGCTATCTTGGGATTTTGGGCGCGAGCGCTGCCGCTGTCGGGATCGTGGCCGGGTTGGGGGAATTGGTCGGTTATGCCCTTCGCCTCGTTTCCGGATACCTCAGCGACCGCACCGGACGGTACTGGGCCATCACGATTACGGGGTACACCGTGAATCTCCTCGCTGTCCCGCTGCTTGCCCTCGCAAGACGGTGGGAGCTGGCTGCCGCCCTGATCATTCTGGAGCGGATAGGTAAGGCGCTTCGCACCCCGGCGCGTGACGCAATGCTCTCCCATGCTACGGGCAGCATGGGGCGAGGCTGGGCGTTCGGCCTGCACGAGGCGCTTGATCAGGTGGGGGCAGTGCTGGGGCCGCTCGTTGTGGCGGCCGTTCTATACGCCGGTGGCGGTTACCGCACCGGGTTCGCCATACTTCTCGCGCCCGGGTTAGTGGCCCTGGCTGTGCTTATCGCCGCGCGTCGGCTCTACCCACGCCCGCAAGATCTGGAGATGGAGACCTCTACGCTGCACATTCAGGGAATGAGCCGCTTGTTCTGGCTCTATCTGGCAGGGGTTGCGTTGATTGCTGCCGGTTTTGCCGACTTTCCGCTCATTGCGTTCCACTTTGGTCGGGCAGGGGTCGTGTCTGAGGTCTGGATTCCCACCTTGTATGCTGTCGCCATGGGCGCGGATGCGATCTCTGCGCTTGTCTTCGGGCGGCTTTTCGACCGTCTGGGATTTCGGATGCTCCTGCTGGCAACGGTCCTGTCGGCGCTGGTTGCTCCTCTGGTCTTTCTGGGTGACTTCTATGCGGCGCTGCTTGGCATGGGGCTCTGGGGCATCGGTATGGGCGCGCAGGAGTCGATCATGCGGGCAGCCGTAGCCAGCATGGCAACCCGGCAGCGCCGCGGCACAGCTTATGGGATCTTCAACACGGGTTATGGTTTGGCCTGGTTCCTGGGAAGCGCCCTCATGGGAATACTCTATAATCTATCACTTCCGGCACTCATCGCCTTCTCGGTCGGTGTTCAGTTGCTGTCGCTGCCCCTTATGCTTATGGTTGCCAGGCGCCAGACCCAAATGGAGAGGTGATACACGGGCAGAACTTTTGGCTGATAAGATATTGACCCCAGGGGCAGTCAGTGGTAAACTCTTTAATAGGATTTGGTAGAGAGCCAGTCAACAGGTTGTTGCAGAGGAGCGGGCCGGATAGTCGCCTTTTCCTCGTGCGGGGCAGGCCCATTTGGGCTGTGCTGTCGCGGGCGGAAGAGGAGGA
>JAFGCA010000674.1 GCA_016932895.1 Sedimentisphaerales bacterium
ACGGGGATGGCGGCCGGCTCCTCGGCCGGAGCCGCCTTGGCCTCCCTGGCGGCCATCCACCGCTTCCCCTCCTCGGACTTGAGGAACTCGCTGAAGGCGGGCTCCCTGGAGAGGCCTGGCTTCGGGCCGTCCCCCGATGCGCCCTCGATCACCGTCAACGAACGGGCCACCTGGGCGTAGTCTTTGGCCTCCAGCAGCAGCGGCAGTGCGACCATGTGGGCCAGGGTCATGGAGGGCTCATCCGCCATGGCCTTGCGGCAGCATTCCATGGCCTTCTCTCGGTGCCCGTCGGCATTGTGCACGCAGGCTCGAAGCACCTGCAGATAGGGGTCGCCCCCGAGGCATCCATCCAGCCGGTCGATGGCCTTGAGTCCCTCCGCATACTTCTTCGCGCCCAGGAACCAGTCCATCAGGAACAGCTCCAGCCAGCAGTCCCCCGGAAAGGCCTTCCTGTGTTCCTCCGCGGCGGCGGAGAGCTCCTCGTCACCCGCGCCCGCGGCGAGGCGAACCTGCAGCATGAGGACGTGCTTGTAGCCCCGGACGGAGGCGGGCAGGGCCTTGAGGGCCGCCAGCCCGTCGGCGGGCTTGCCGTCTGCAGCCGCCTGCTCGGCCCCCGAGATGTTCTGCGATGCGTCGAGCAGAGCCTTCTCAGAAGCCGTCAGCTTGCCTTCGTTCTCCTTGCGGGCCACCGTGACAGGATACAGCATGGAACGGCGAACTTCGCCGGTAAGCCACTCCCCCTTGTTGGCGAAATAGAGATCCACCACCTTCGGTTCACCCTCCTTCCAGCCGGAGATACGCATCTCGTGGTAGTTGGCATCGGGAGTGGGGCCTGGCAGCAGCCGGAAGAGCACTCGGGGCTCACCGTCGACCACGCGCAGCCGCAGGAACTTGTAGCTGCCGCCCTTGCGGATGCACTCGGTGACCAACGTCGTGCCCAGGTTGACGCCTATGAACTGCACCTTGACCATGGTCCTCACTTGTTCCGGCACCTCGAAGCCACGAAGCGCGGCGTCAGCGATCGCCTTGTTGTCAACCGCCCTGTTGAATGGCCCCGGGTCGGACGCGTTGATGGTGACCTCGATCTTCTTGGCGAACTCAGTGCACACCTTCTCCATCGCCGGGTCAACGGGCTTGGTCGGCGGCTCCCCGGCGAGGGTTGCACGACTCACAGCAAAATATATGGCGCATTGCAGCACACACAAGAGGACCCAAAGGGACCGACTTCTACTCATAGGCATTCCTTCCCACGCGCGGCCACGGGTGCAAGGTCTCATGCCGAGCCAGAAGACGCCGATCTCCGATCCCGCCATGGATCTTGGACCGGGAAACTGTGGCATGTTCCTCGGTAGTTCCATCGTCGACACCTTTCACTCTCATCTCTCTCTTTCAATTCTCTTGGTCCGCTCCGCCCTCCAGTTGGCTTCATCTTCCTCGGCCCCGATCTGCACGGTTATCCTGAACACCAGCGACTCAAAATCAGGCTTGTTCGCCGTGCCGGGGCTGCAATGGTATATCTTGTCCAAGTCGCTGATGGGCTCCACCCAGAACCCCGCGTTGCCTGTCCACCTTTCATCCACCGGCTTCCCCTTGCCGCGAGCGACTCTGTAGACATTCCATACGCGTAGCGTGCCATCTTCACTTCGGAAAGGATACCGAACGCGAGGTTCATACTGCGGATCATTCCATGTCCTCAAACGCTGTACGCGTTCTCCATCTTCTAACTGGATGTACCCTCTAATAGATATGTCGAATCCCTGGTCCGGATCGCCCTTCAAGCTCAGGAATTCCCCAATGAGATAGCCTTGCTGAGGGACCAGTAACTCATCCGCAGTAAGTACCTTCTTGCCTCCCCACAGGATGTAGGGGGGCCTGTTGCTCTTCCGTGGAAATCGGCGAACATGGTCGAGCATGGCGCGCTGAATCGACATCCCACTGCTGCCGTAGTCAATCGGCGCAAGCGTCTCGGTCATGGGGTCTTGGCCTTTCCAAGCTTGCGGTGCGGATCTACCCTGGCATGATCCGCGGGCCATCTGGGGACAACCTCTGTTCCGCCTTCGCGCAGAGGGATTGGTTCGTGGGACAACTCCATGGTCTCCAATTCTCCGGTCTCAGGATTGAAGCGCTGAGGTCCACGCCCACGCTCCCTTACCATTGCACGCTCCTCAGCCGTTAGCGGCGAACTGGGATCCTCAGCCAGTCGCTTCCAAGCCTTAACACGCTCGGCATCGGTCATTTCGTAAGGACTTGGCGGTCTATTCGGGTCCTTGGCGAGACGTCCTGTCTTAGCGTCTCGTAATCTCCCACTAGCATCTCGGACGGTCCCCGGCGGATCAGTTGTTGGCCTAGGAGCAGGCCCTGATGGCTCAGTCACTGGTTCAGCATGCGCCGGTTTTGGTGTCGGCGGCGGTTTCTCAGCTACCGGCGGGTTGGGCACCTTCCCCGGATTCGGCTTGGCCGGCGGTGCTGCCGGCTTGTCGATCTTCGGGGTCGGCTTGGGCGGTGGTTTGGGCGTACGTGGCGGCTTAGGTGCCGCTGCCCCCGGC
>JAFGCA010000675.1 GCA_016932895.1 Sedimentisphaerales bacterium
AGATGATCACCTCGTTGGCGCGCCGGATGGCGTCCCGCACGATCATCTCCTTGCTTTCTTTTCCGGTAAACCAGCCGGGGTCGTCCTGCTTCGTGCCGAACCACGTCAGCCCCGCCATCACTTCCGGATTCGACAGGACGTAATTGTCCGGATCGAACGTCCCGAACTCGCCGGTCTTTTCCGAGAACCGCTTCCGCAGGCGGGCCCAGATCTTCTCGTGCTTGGCTTTCCACGTGGCCAGCCGATAGTAGATGTCGCGCAGTTTCTCGTCGGCGAAGAGCTCGGCGGTCTTGACGTAGAACTTCGCCCCCTTATGCTCAATTTGCTCGGCGATTTGCAGGATTTCGAAGACGTTAAATTTCGTCTCCATGCCGTGCGGTCTCGAATAAAGTCGTTATTGCTTTCCCCGGAAAGACGCTACGCCAAAGCCGGTGTCAACTCAAACCGCGCCCCTGGACGCAGGACATCCGGCAAAGACGCACACCATGATAGTGATTGAGGACAAGAAGTCAAGGGAAAAGACACCTTCTCCGGGTGACATCCGCCGGCCCCGGGGCCGGGCGGCTCGTCCGTCTTGCGCCTTGTCTCCAGCTTGCCCATGTCGCCGATCCTCCCAGGTCGTCGCGGCCTCGGTCAGCACGCGGTCTCCCGCTGCAACTGTTTGGCAAACACGTCGTAACTTTCCTGTCCGAACAGGCAGAAGACGACGCGTTCCAGGCCCGTCTGCTCGTCCACATAGTCGGCGGCCGTCTTGAGCATGATCTCGGCGCAGCGCTGGATCGGGAAGCCGAAGATGCCCGTACTGATGGCCGGAAACGCGATGCTCTTGAGTCCGTTTTCGTCGGCCACCTTCAGGGAATTCAGAGTGGCGTTTCGGAGTTTCTCGTCCTCGTCTCCCTCGCCCATCCGGGGCCCGACCGCGTGGATGACGTGGCGGGCCTTGAGGTTGCCGCCGGTGGTAATGACGGCGCCGCCGACGAAGGTGCCGCCGATCTGGTTGCACTCGGCCTGGATGGCCGGGCCTCCTTTGCGGCGGATCGCGCCGGCCACGCCGCCGCCCAACTGCAACTGCGCGTTGGCGGCGTTGACAATGGCGTCCGTCGCCATCTCGGTGATGTCTCCCTCCACCAGTTCGAGAATGCTCTTGCCGATTCTGGCTTCCATAGCTCCAGCCTCCTTACTCCCTGTCCAAACCGGGACCTGCGGCCCGCATCCTGCTGCCGGCCGATACGCCAACGGTCGCAGGCAGCCGCCCGTCAGCGTAACCGCCGTAAGGCCCGAGCACAAGCCCCAGGCGATTTCCCCACACCCCAGCCCCAATTGGGTTCGTTTCGCACAGCCCGCTCCAACAACAGGGTGGCAGCGGGAAGCGTCAGCTTGCCGATGGACAACGCAGGGGGCACCGTGGTTCCCATGCCGCCAGACCGTGAATTGGCTTCGTTTGACGCGCCGCCCTCGTTTGCGGGCCAAGAACCGGGCCAGATTGGCTTCGTTTGCCACGTGCCCCCCGTTTCCGGGCGAAAAGCCCGGCCAATTGGGTTCGTTTCGCACGTTCGCCCTCGAAGATTGGGTTCGTTTGGCGCGACCCGCCCTGACAACCGGGGAGGCAGCGCCAAGTGGGAACTTGCCGATGGCTGAACTGCTGATGGGCGGAGTCTGCCGACGATTCGCCCGCCAAATTGGCTTCGTTTCTGGCACAACACACGTTGCGGGGCCCAAAACGAGGCCAATTGGCTTCGTTTGGCGCAATTGCCCGGCCTGACCGGCCTCAATCTTCCGCGAGACGGCCGCCTGACAAAGGGCGGCATTTGAAATGTTCGGCTCGCGATTTCCCATCTTGCCACTACCCGCTCGCGACTACGATTCCGCGTCCTTTAGTTACATGATTATTGTACCACTTCCCAGGCCGCCCGTCAAGGAAAAATCCTCCGCAATCTCCCCCGTCGGCCAACGATGTCACTCACGAGGGAGCCACCGACCTCCCGAAGTCTCGCCATCTTCTCCGAGCTTTGTGTCGGTCCAGAGTCCGGTGTACCGGTGGGGGCGTAGAGAAGGCGGGAGATATATGGCCCACCATCTTCCTCAGAATTGGTGCGACGTCGCCAGATTTCTCAAGTCAAACTGGACGACGGTGCACAGGCTATCAAGAGTTCCATCCGGTACTGAAATCCAAGGCGCGTACGAATTGAAAGGTATTGCAGCATCTTACCCCAAGATCGTTGCATACGTCGGGCAGGTGGCGATTCGCTCGGCGTCGACTGGGCTTGGATACCTCCGTGGTCACCACATGCCTGTTTCCGCTATCATTAAGAGCGTATGCAATGAGAAATGGGTCACGGCCTATTTTCTCTACCTCATCGTCAGTAAGATCAGCCGCATATCCGTGGTCGATCACATACGAGACCAGCGAAACATCGACCTCCTCTTGAAGAAGAAGACCGGTCTTAATCGAATCTCGCCTTGCCCAATTCGCGAGAGCGTCACTTCCGTCGGCGATCTCTTCGTACACTTCAAGCGGGGTTTTCGCATTGCCGTTGCGCCCAGCATTCTCGAGCCATTCCCAAAACTCGGGTACCCGTTCTATCGGGTAGTAGTCCCGATTGGCGTCGATGAGAACATTTGCGTCCAGCAAGTAAAGCAATTAGAGTCCCTACAAGGATCGACCCGCGTCAATAAGGGTCTGCACGTTTTTACCCTTGACGCCGAGCACCTTTCCCGCTTTGGATGTTGTTATCGCTCCCGCGCGCATCATAGCACCGACAAGCTCAAGCAATGCTTTGCCTATACGATGCCGGCGAACCGGATAATAAGTGGGTCCTGTTCTTCTCTGGTCACGTACCCTTCTTCGTTCCTCATTCCGTCGCGCGATCCACATTTGGCGGAAATTCTCACTCAGGTGTTTCCAGTTCTCAAGGTCGATGGTGCCCGTGCGATATAGCTTGTACGCAACCATGGAAGCGCTGACGTTTCGACTTCTCGCAAATTCAGCAATTCGGTTTTGAGCCGCTTCAAAACTTGTCGTTTCGTCGACGTCGAGTTGCGCAAGCTCTGACCGTGGCAAGAGGAACTCACTTGCCACATCGTCGCAGAACTTCTCCAGTGAGATCCCGACTCTCCAGCCGCTAACACCAGTCTGCCCAAGCCAAATATGAACAAGTTCGTGAAGCAACGTGAATGACCACGCTGAACGAGCGTCCTGGTCGTTGATTATCACAAATGGTGCTATGTCGTCTGCCAGAGCGAATCCGCGAAATGTCTGCAAGTCAATCGTCGTGTGATAGCTTCCAAGATTCCCAATAAGCAGAACGAATACTCCTGCCGCCTCAACTCGATCGCGCAAGAATGTGAACGCTTCGGAAGAAGAAGTCTTGGCACGAAACTCGGCTCTTTCAAATCGAATCGTTTCCTGAATGGACGATAGAAGTGCCGGAACTCCCTGAGTCCTTCTTGCCGAGCCAACAAATAGTAGCGGTTTGGTGTCCTCTTCCTCCTCAAGCATTGCCCGGACCATGCTCTGCCGTGCCTTCACGTTGCGGATAAGAGCGTCCAACAATGCCTCATCGGTATCAGAGTAGTCCGTTGGAAGCGTTCGGAAGTCCTGGCCACGGTCACCTTTTCGAGGAGCCGCTGTCATGTAGAACGTCAACAAGGGTCTACGATAGTGCTTTGCCATCCTAACCAGAAGAGAACGGGTTGGCTCTTTGTCACCAGTCTCCAAGGCAATAAGTCTCTCAATAGCCGAGACGCCTCGTGCCTCACGCAGGGTGAGTTTCCTGGTTGCTTCTTCCAAGCTGAGGCCGGCTGTCTCTCTAGCCCAACGGATTATTTCAGGGTTTACTTTCGGCATTTTCCATCCGGGTACATGCTGTCCCTGTTGGCCAGCGTGACCAATCTGATGGCGGGCGCAATGCCATATTCGGAAGGTCGTACATGGCCTCTCATTTCGCCAGCACCGCTTCACATTTCAGATAGGATCCTCACGACGGATGCGTCAGAGACGGCACTTGCGCATCCATCACTTCGAGACTATCAAACGGGGGTGTATTTGTCAACAACGCCGTCAGGTGTGTTGTTGGCAGGGGCGGCGGCGTGGGCTCGCGGATTGGCTTTTTGGCTTGCTGGCTTTGGAGGGCTGAGGGTTGACCGGTGGGGTTATCGGAACCGAAGGGCGTGGGCGGTCGTAGTATTAGCAAACGACTGTGCCGACAGGTGATGCAGGATGTCGCGATGTTTGAACATGATGGGCCCGAAACCATGCTTGAACGGGAATGCGTGGTTGTTTGTGGGGGTCTTCCTACGTTTGAGCGTGTCGGTCGGCACGTGCTCCGATGTGTGAGAGGAGCGACAGGTGGTTTGTAACAGGGAAACTGTGAAATCCTTCGTTAAGGGTGCGTTAGAGTCGTGTTAAAGGGCTTTTAGGAAGGGCGGTTACGGTCACCAATCGCGGCCCGGCAGAGGGCCGGGGGATGTTCGCAAAGCAGGGCGACAGCCGTGTGGTGTAAGGACGTGCGATGAGAAAGGCGCGCGAGGGGCGTGAATCTTGATAAGGCGTGAAACCATGACAGGAGGTCCATCGTGACCAAGTCCGCGATTATACGGTTTGAAGAGCTTCTGGAGCTTTGGCAGGCGGAATTTCGGGACGTGACGCTGGCCCAGTTGTTGGGCCTGACCGCGCCGGGCAAGGCGGCCGGCGACGACCATTACACCTATTCGCGCTCCACGCTGCGCCAGCGCTTTGGGGGCACGTGGTGGCAGGTCTCCTGGCCGGACAAGACCGCCGGTCGGACCGTGCAGTGTAAGTACGTAGGCGATACGCCGTGCGATTTCGTCGATGCCCAACCTCACAATCCCGCCGCGTGAAACAACACCGGCCACTTCCTTTCCCGCCCGTCAACGCTGCCGGGGCTGGAAATGTCCTCCTGCACGCCTAATACGAAATCCGCCACAAGAGGAAGAAATCGGGGTCGAACCGTCGTGCGCTTGCGTCTATCGGCCCGGTGAAGGTTTGGCTACGACTGGCCGAGGAAGTTCCGGGCAACGGCGTAGACGCTCAGGCCCAGACACAGCAGGCCCACGAGCAGGCAGACCAATCCGATTAGACTGATCGCGCCGGCGATGAAGCCCTCTTCGAAGTAGGGGGAGGATTCGGCCCGTCTTCTCAGGATCGAGCCGATCACGCAGAGGGGGCAGGAGATGCCCAACACGCCTAATCCGGTCAGGGCGCTTCGCAGCGGCGCCTCGAAGAAGGGCTGCTTTGACGCCGGCAGCAGCGCCAGAACGACAAAGCACACCCCCGCCACGGCGACGGGCAGACCCATGACCAGCAGCAGCCTCCTGCGGGAAGACTGAGCCGTTTCGCTTTCCAGCATCTCTGCGGGTTGGCTCATGCAGATCCTTTCACCAAAACGGTCGGGACCCCCTACGATGCCAGAGACCCGCCGGAAGGTCAAGCTTTTTGCCCAACACAGGATCGACCAGAGAGCATGGTTGGATCGCGTGAAACGCGCCGGCGTACGCGAAAGCCCGCTGAAACGGATAAAGACAGGCAGGGCTGAAAAACACCTTTGTCTGGCTCCACGAGGCCGCGTTCGCCGCAGCGCGGCACAGAATCCGGCACAGTGACGCGCCGAATGCGCCGCGGGACCCCGGACGGATTTGTCACGTCCGGGGTCCCGAGCCCGTGTCGTGGATTATCGATCGCCGGCGAGGTAACGCACTTCGGCGGC
>JAFGCA010000074.1 GCA_016932895.1 Sedimentisphaerales bacterium
GCGTGCTGGTCAAAGGCGATCGCACGGTGGGGCAAGGGTATCACCAGCGATTCGGCGGGCCGCACGCGGAAGTCAACGCCCTGCGCGCCGCCGGTCGGCGGGCCAAAGGGGCCACCGCCTATGTCACGCTAGAGCCCTGCTGCCACCACGGCAAGACGCCGCCGTGCACCGACGCGCTCATCGCTGCCGGCATCCGGCGAATCCTGGTCGCCATGCGCGACCCGTTCAGCCAGGTCCGCGGCCGAGGGATCCGGCAACTCCGATCGGCAGGCATCGACGTGATCACCGGGCTGTGTGAAGCCGACGCCCGCCAGTTCAACGCCCCGTATCTCAAACGCCAGCAGACGCACCGCCCTTGGGTCATCCTCAAGTGGGCCCAGAGCCTTGACGGCAAGATCGCCACCCGCACCGGCGACTCGCGCTGGATCAGCAGCGAGCCATCTCGCCGATGGGCGCACCGGCTTCGCGGCCGGGTTGACGCCGTCGTGGTCGGCGTCGGAACCGTGCTGGCCGACGACCCGGAACTGACTTGCCGCCACGTCAGACCGAAGCGAATCGCGACGCGGATCGTGCTCGACCCGCACCTCCGCACACCCAAGCGAGCCCGGCTCGTACAAACCGCGTCCGAGGTCCCCACGCTCATCGTCACCGACCGGCGGTCAGCCGTCGGCCGCCGGGCCGATTCGCTCCGGCGAGCCGGCGTCGAACTGCTGGGCCTGCGGCAGACCCGCACGGGTCTGGACCTCGGCACCCTGCTCGACGAACTGGGTGCCCGCGGCATGACCAACGTCCTGATCGAAGGCGGCGGCCAGACGCTCGGCACATTCTTCGACGCAGATCTGGCCGACGAGGCCGTCGTCTTCGTCTCCCACCGGCTCATCGGCGGACGCGACGCCCCGTCCGCCCTCCAAGGCCAGGGCCCGCGTACCATGCGCGACGTGCCCTGGGCCGCTCACGCCAAACGCACCCGCCGCGGCCACGACGACGTCTACCAGCTTGCGCTGAACACCAACTATCTCGGGAAATGCACACCGAGCTGAATAAAGGGGACATCACTCATTATTGACAGCACCCCCTCCTCCAAAGAAAAGGGGGCTTTACCCATCATTGACAATGTGGCATTTAGCCGCCAGTCTGTTCCATCATGCCTCGTACCGCGCGCGCCATTCAGGCCGGTTTCGTCTATCACGTTCTGAATCGTGGTAACGGCCGCATGCACCTGTTCCACAAGGATGCGGACTTCGGCGCGTTTGAACGCGTGCTGGCCGAGAGTTTGGCGTTGTATCCTGTGGACCTCCTCACGTACTGCCTGATGGGGAATCACTGGCATCTGGTTGTACGGCCGAGAACGGATACAGCGTTGGGACAGTGGATGGGCTGGGTGGGTGTGACCCATGTTCGCCGGCACCACGCGCACTATCACACGCGCGGCGGCGGCCATCTCTATCAAGGGCGATTCAAGAGCTTCCCGGTCCAGGATGACAGTCATTTCTTGACACTATGCCGATACGTCGAGGCCAATGCGCTGCGCGCTGGGCTGGTAAAACGAGCGGAGGACTGGCCCTGGTGCGGATTGCATGCCAGACGACACCATCGTACGAAGATGAAGCTCACCCCCTGGCCGGTAGATCGACCACCCAACTGGATCAAGGCAGTGAATCAGGCCATCGACGAAGAGGATCTCACCGAGCTACGTACCAGCGTGAATCGAGGCCGCCCCTGGGGCGAGAAGACATGGGTCCAGCGTACCGCTCACCGTCTGAACCTCACCTTCACACTCAGAAACGCCGGCCGGCCAAGGAAGAAACGGGATAATCAGTGATGTCCCCTTTCCCTTTTTTTCCCTTTTTCTCGGCTACCGGTTATCGATGCCGTCCCAGCAGTAGGTGCAGAGCTTGTCCTTGGGCAGGCCGATCGCTTCCACCAGGTTGTCCAGCGTCTGGTACTTGAGTGTGGTCACTCCCAGGCGCTGCCGGATATTCTCGACCATGTCGCAGTATTTGCCACCCTGGCAATCCGTGTACTCAGCCACACAGGCCTTGTCGGAGCCTTCGATCTCCTGAATCGCCCGCCGGCCGGCCAAGTCCAGCTCCGACTTCGACCGCGAGAAGTTCAGGAACCGGCACCCGAACACCAGCGGCGGACACGCCGGCCGCATGTGAACTTCCTTCGCCCCGGCGTCGTAGAGCCGCTGGATCGTATCCTTCAACTGCGTGCCGCGAACGATCGAATCCTCGCAGAACAGCAGCCGTTTGCCCTGGACCAGCTCGCGGATGGGGATCAACTTCATCCGCGCCACCAGGTCGCGGATCGACTGGTTCTGCGGCATGAAGCTGCGAGGCCAGGTGGGTGTGTACTTGACGAACGGGCGCCCGTAGGGCACGCCCGCCTCGTTGGCGTAGCCGATCGCATGGCCGGTGCCCGAATCGGGAATCCCCGAGACGAGGTCCACCTTGACGTCGTCGCTGCGGGCCAGAAACGCCCCGCACCGATACCGCGACGCCTCGACGTTGACCCGCTCATAGCTGGAGGCCGGATAGCCGTAGTACACCCAGAGAAACGCGCAGATCTGCATCTTGTCGCCGGGCGCCTTCTTCTGCTCCAGGCCCGTTTCCGTCAACAGCACGATCTCGCCTGGCCCGAGGAACCGCTCCATCTCGTAGCCGAGGTTGGGCAAAGAGCACGTCTCCAGCGCCGCGGCATACGCACCGGGCTTTCGCCCGATGGCGATCGGCGTCCGCCCATATTGGTCGCGCGCTGCATACACGCCCTCGTCCGTGAGCAGCAGCATCGAGCACGACCCGTCGATGGCTTCCTGGGCATTGGCGATACCTTCAGCGAACGAGCCTGCCTGGTTGATCAA
>JAFGCA010000676.1 GCA_016932895.1 Sedimentisphaerales bacterium
GATGGGACCTCATCTCGAAAAAAAACCATTTTACCGACACAAGGAGGCCTCTTGCCAACCCTACGCCAAAACGGGTAATCGCGTCAGGCTGGACAACTGATTCGCGAAGACGTACCATGTTCTTGGCCCTGGCTCCGCTGCTCGCGGATTGCCGGGGCAAGGTTGCAGACACAGCCGGGCTGTGAAAAGCATTCTCAAGGAGATCATGCATGAAAGAGCAAACCACCCAAACCGCGTATCGCTTCGCAATCGGCTTGACTGCGGTACTGGCCATGCTGCTGGCGGCGGTTGGACCCCAAAACACGGCTTGTGCCCAGACCGACGTCTCCGACGAGCAGGCTTCCATCACGTCGCCGGACGGCACCATCACGATGACGATCCGAGGTAATGGACCGTTGACCTACTCGGTGTCCGTGGACAACAAGGCGGTGTTGGCCCGATCGGGGCTGGGGCTGAAGTTTGCCGATGGTGTCACGCTCGGCGCCGATGCCAAGCTGGTCCGAACGGAGCGGAGGCAAGTCGACACGAGCTGGGAAAATGCGTTCGGTAAGCGCCGGACCGTACGCGACCGCTACAACGAGTTGCGGGCGTTTTTCGTGGAGCAGTCGGGTCGGCCGTTCGAGATCGTCGTCAGGGCTTTCGATGACGGCATCGGCTTTCGCTACGTGCTGCCGTCGGTGCCGTCGGCGGTCACACAGGAATTCGTCCTGACCGAGGAACGAACTCAGTTCCGTTTTCCCGAGAGTTTCCCGTGCTATGCCGGGACGAACGAGAACACCGGCGAAGACGGCAACCCGATTGGCTACGTCGGTTCGCAGGAATCGGAATACGCGTCGATGCGCCTGGCGAGCCTGCCGACCGATCAGGTCCGAATGATGCCGCTGCTGGTCAAGACGCCGCCGGCTTGGGTGCTGCTGACCGAGAGCGAGCTGTACGACTGGGCCGGCATGTGGATCAATCGCATGCCCGATAAGGATACTGGCGTCACGCTGCTCGCTCGTCTCTCGCCCCGGCCGGATGGCCAAGGCTTGGTCAAAGCAACTTTCCCGCACAATTCCCCCTGGCGCACGCTCGTGATTGCTCGCGAGCCGGGCCGGCTCATCGAGAGCGACCTCGTGCTCAACCTGTCGTCGCCTTGCGCGCTGGTCGACACGTCGTGGATCAAGCCGGGCATTGCCTCGTGGGACTGGTGGTCGCAAGTCACCCAGCCCAGCACCGCCACGTTCAAGGAACTCATCGAGTTCTCCGCCGATATGGGTTGGTCGTACACGCTGCTGGACGCGGGCTGGAGCAGCCGCAACAGCATCCTGCAGGCCAGCCCGGCTGTGAATATGGAAGAGCTGCTCGCCCTGGCGAAACAGAAGAACGTGCGGCTGTGGCTCTGGCTGCATTGGACCAGCGCCGACCGCAACGATGCGTACAAGGAAGCGTTTGCTTTGTACGAGAAGTGGGGGATTGCCGGCGTGAAGATCGACTTTATGAACCGCGACGACCAGGAGATGGTCAATTGGTACGAGAAGATCGTCAAGGCTGCCGCCGAGCACCACTTGATGGTCAACTTCCACGGTGCCTTCAAGCCCACCGGCATGATCCGCACCTACCCCAACCAGATCACGCGCGAAGGCATTCTCGGCAATGAATACAACCGCTGGAGCGCGCGCGTGACACCCGAGCACAAGACGACGTTGCCGTTCACGCGCCTGGCGGCCGGTCCAGGCGATTTCACCCCAGGCGGGTTCCTGAACAAGCAACTCGATCAGTTCCAGTTCAACGTCCGTCCCACGCAGGTGCAGGGCACCCGCTGTGCGGAGCTGGCGTTGTTCGTCTGCCTGGAGAGCCCTGTCATCAACGCCTGCGATCATCCCAGCCACTACCGCGACCAGCCCGGCCTCGACTTCCTCAAGATCGTCCCCACCGTCTGGGACGACACCCGCGCCCTCGACGCGGCCGTGGGCGAGCACGTGGTCATCGTTCGCCGCTATGGCAAGTCGTGGTATCTCGGCGCCTTAACGGATCGAAACGCCCGCGACATCCCAGTGAAGCTCGACTTCCTCGGCAACGGCTCGTGGACGCTCAAGCTCTGGAAGGACGCTCCCGACAGCGACAAGGCCGGCGAGCACCTGGTCACCGAGGAGCGCACCGTCAACGCGACGGACGAAGTGACGTTGCACCTGGCCCCGGCCGGCGGCGCCGTCGCGGTCTTCAAACCGGTCTCGACCATGAGCGCACGCTGAGGAGAGAATTGATGAGACGCACAAGTACGACGCAATTCTTTGTTTCTATCGTTCTCGCGCTGGCAGGTTCGGCGGGACTGGCCCAGGAGAACATCGGGCAGGTTCCGGCAGGAGAGGTGCGGTCGGAGGCTTATGCGGTCCGGGTTGGGGAGCGCGATGTCCCGGTGTATGCGGTTAAAGTTGCCCCGGCCGACAAGGCTCAGCGCTGGAAGGCGATGGATGATAAGGTCCGATCCGCGGAGTACTTCGACATGGCGGCTTTTGCGTATTTCGACATGCGCGGGCCCGTGGCCGTGACTGTTACCTGCCCCGAGCCGGTTGACTCCGTGAAGGTCTTGCCCAGTTCCTTGAACATCGTCCCTGCCGTTGAGGGGCGGCATTTAACGTTTTCGCTGGCGGAACCGAAGCCGGTGACGGTCGAGGTCAATGGGAATTGGGTCGGGGCGCTGCACCTGTTTGCGAATCCGCCGGAGGCTCCGGCGCCGCGTCCCGACGATCCAAACGTCATCTATTTTGGACCCGGGGTCCATGAAGTCGACGGCGTGAAGGTCGGCAGCGGCAAGACGGTTTACGTGGCCGCCGGCGCGGTCGTAAAGGGCACGGCCGAGGGCCGCGACCCGGTCTTCAGTCTCCAGGGTGACC
>JAFGCA010000677.1 GCA_016932895.1 Sedimentisphaerales bacterium
AGGCGGCGGCCGCCCAGTTGACGGTATCGGCCGCTACGCTGAAGGTGGGCGTGCTTGCCGGTATGGTCGGGGTGGCCACGACGAAGACCGCGATTGTCTCGATGACGGCGGCCGGCGCCCTCGCGGTGGGCGCCGCTGTGACCGATTTCGGGCCCAGTCGCTTCCCCGGCTTCGGCAGCAGCTCGGCGGGGAAAGCGCAGATCGTCAGCCCCCTGGCGACGCTGAACGGCGGGCCGCAGAAATTCGACTACTTCTTCCCCGATGGGCCGGGCGGAGCCGTAATGCTGCGCGCCGAGCCCAAGGCCGAGGCAGGCAAGCTGGAGCGACGTGTACTGCAGAACCGCGAAGGAAATTACAATTTCCAGGGCAACGTGGTTTATGTCAACAATCATCGGGCCTGGTCCGAGGATCTTAGCGTCATGCGGCTCCCCACGGACAGCCTGAAACTGAGGGCGTTTCTGGCCGAGTGCGACGGTGTGTACACGGGCCCGGAGCCGGTATCGGTCCGGGGCGAGAACCTGCTGGTTTCGGTCGAACGCGACGATCCTTCCCCCGGCCGACCGTGGGTCGTCCGTCACGAGAACGTGCTGGAGGAAGACTACTTCCAGATTGACGCGCCCGTCGGCGCCCGGTTGGTCGATCATCGGGACGCCATGCACTCTCGCGGGTGGACCTACTTCCGCGTGAACGGGCAAATCAACGGGGCGGACGTCCGGGGTACCGGAAGAATGCCCTTTGTGAATGCCAGCGTGACCGATTACGGCCCGTGGCTGAGGCTGAAGGTCGCCGACAAGGTGACGGTGGAGGATACCGGTCGCAGCGCCTACGTGACCGACGCCGAAGGCACGGTTCTGAGCAAGCACACCGGCGGCAGTTTCTTCCGGGGATTGGGTAGGCCCTGGATGGGGCTGCACGCCATCGACACCGTTCGTCGCGACGCGGCCTACCGGGAGGCCCGGTTCGAGACGGCGCCGTCGGCCGACGGCAGCGACGTGGAGATCACGGTCGTTCGAGGGCAGACCAGACTCGTATACACCATCGATCTCGAAAACGATTTGGTCGAGGAAATCGCGTTCTTCCTTGAGGATGCACCGGTCGGAACCCTGGAATTCGAGTACCTCCAGGATCTGGAAAACGCCGGTACGGAATTCGCAGCGCCCAGGGCCAAGAACCACCGAATGTCGCTGAGTTCCAACCAGGGAATGCTCTGGCTGATGCGCCTGGCCAACGGAACGCTGGGTCGCTGACAACACGGAAACGATAGGAGACGGCCATGTTGGAAACACGGTTGATCGGCTGCGGGATGGTGATCCTCGCGACGGCTGTTGCGGTTGTCGCGGCGGGTCCCGGCATCCGGAGAGATGCCGCCGAGCCGACGCCGTCGTCTTTGACGATGCCGCCTTGCTACGTAAAGGGATGGTCCGAATGGGATGGTGCCAGGAGGGACCTCGCCGAGGATGGTAAACCCACATGGGGAACCCGGATCGCGACAGGGAGCTCTGAGGAGGTAGCTCCCTGTCCGTGGACTACCGTCGGCGCCGTCTCGGTTGAGCGGGGCATGCCCGTTCGTTTCCGCGGGCCGAGTACGAATTGGCTCGGCCGCATCACAGTTGTTTTTGTCAGGTCAAGGTCATCTCGTCCACTGGGGCCGTCACGAGGTACACGTGCCAGGATGGCGAACAGGGCAACGGATCTGCCCTCGACGGCTGCGGCGTTTGACAGGGAGGTCGCTTATGTCACGACCCACGGAACGGACTGCTTCGTTTGGTGGGTCGGACCGCACGAGGAGGTGGCGGTCTGCCCGCGCGTGACATGCGCCAGGGGGGCGTCGAATTGGATGGTTCGTAACACACTCAGTCCGGACGAAGATGACCTGAGCGGCTCCGGGGTCTGCCGACGGCTCGGCCCCGGAGCCTTTGTTTGCCCACCGGCTCGGGACGTGACCCGTACGCGTGCCGGGAGCAATGGTAGTTGCTGGTTGTTTGGCGGTGGGTTTTTGGGTGGGTTTTCCGCCCACCTAAAAACCCGACTTTCCTGATAAAGGGACGTCCATGCAACAGATGAATAAGATAAAGCGTGTTCGACATTTTAGCGTGTCTCTGCTTCTGGTTGTCTGCCTCGCCGGCGCGCTTCAGGCCGGCTGGACGTACAGCGACAACTTCGGGACCAACAAGGCCGAAGGGGACAGCCACTTCCATTCGATGTTCTGGACGATGGAGGCCACACCTCTTCCGGAGCCGTACCTGTATTACATGGAGACCGGCGGCCCGCGCGGTCTGGTCTTTATCGATTACGATGGTCGGTCCGCCGAGCTGGCGTATCGTTTCCCGCAGACCTCCGTGTTTGCCGGGCAGGCGGTCGAAGGTGTGCTCACCCTCGATGTCTCCTTTCCCTGCAACGAGCAGGTGGCGCAATATCCCCAGGGACGCCTGACGTATTCGGTGTCTTCCGACGGGACGGCGTGGTCGTCGCCGCAGCCGCTGGGGGCCGGACGCCACAACATTCCGCTCGCTTCGCCGCTGGGAACGTGTTACATCCTGTTCTCCGGTACGCGGGCGATGATCGAGAATCTCCAGGTCTCGCTGGATTCGCCGGGGGTGACCCTCCGTGTCCCGAAGGATTACGCCACGATCCAGGACGCCATCGATGCCGCGAACCACGGCAATGTAATCGAGGTCGAGGCCGGAACCTACGCTGGACCCGGCAACTGGGACATCGAGTTTCGCGGGAAACGAATCACGGTGCGAAGCGCCAGCGGCCCGGAGCGGACGATTATCGACTGCAGCAAAGGAACCGCCGGCGGTGCGTCGCACCGAGGCTTCTATTTCCACGAGCGTGAGGGAGCCGATTCTGTGCTATCTGGCTTCACCATACGAGGGGGGCGGGTCTTCGGATCGGAGATCCCGCCCGACCCCCTGCATTGGGATGACGATCCTTCGCATCCGATCGGGGGCGGGATTTACTGTGAGTTCAGCAGCCCGACCATTGCCGACTGCATCATCGAGGATTGCGGTGCCGAACTCGGCGGGGGTATCGGCTGCGTCGGCGGGTCGCCCGCGATCGTCGGCTGCGTGATCGAGCAGTGCAGCGCCGGCGGCTTCAGCCCCGCCGAGTCGGGCGGACGCGGCGGGGGTATCGGACTCGTGGCGGCCGCGGATGTCACGATCTCCTCATGCACGATCCGGGACAACTCCGGCTATTACAACAGCTTCGGCGCCGGGATCTACTGCGAGCAGAGCGGCGCTGTGGTTTCCGGCTGTACCATCGGCAACAACACCGCGCCGGGCGATCTTCAGGGCGGTGGCGCCTATTGCGTCGGCAAAGAGACCGACATTACGTTTGGCAACTGCATCATCGCTGCCAACGAAGCCAAGTCGGGCGCCGGCATCTTCACCGAATCGTCGAGCTTCTTTCCCCGGTGCCGCGTTACCGTCATCAACTGCACCATGGCTGACAACCGGTTCACCGGGCCCGCCTACTCGTGGGGTTCGGGCTCGGCCCTTTACTCGGCCGGCACCGATATCCTGGTGACCAACAGCATCATCTGGAACAACAGCGGAACGCCCGTTCTGATCGACAAGCCGGTCTCGACGGATCCCGTGACCTACTCGGACGTCGAGCGCGGGTATTCCGGCACGGGGAACATCAACGCGGATCCCCTGTTCGAGTTTCCGCAGTATCCGCATTACTCCTTGCAGTCGAGCTTCGGTCGGTACGATCCGGTGTACAACCGCTGGGTGTATGATCCGGTGCACAGCCCGTGCATCGATGCCGGTGATCCGGAGGTGTCGGTCGCCGCCGAACCGATGCCCACCGGCGGACGGATCAACATGGGAGCCCACGGCGGCACGGCCCAGGCCAGCAAAGGCGCCGAGCATCGCGTCTATCACGTGGACGGTACGAGCGGGCGCGACTGGAACAATGGATTGACCCAGAGCCGCGCCTTCGCGACCATACAGAAAGCCATCGACAAGGCGCAGAACGGCGATACGGTTCTGGTCTGGCCCGGGGTGTATGCCGAGCCTGTCACTGTTATGGGCAAGGCCATCACCATTCGCAGCGCCGCCGACGCCGCCGTGATCATGGCGCCCGGGGACATCGGTGTCTCGTTCTACTATGCCGAGAGCTCCCACAGCGTCCTGGCGAATTTCGTCATCACCGGATGCACCGAGGGGGCGATCTTCTGCGACGGTACCTCGCCCACGCTGAAGAATCTGACGATCGTCGGCAACGGATTCGGGGTCACCGCGTACGAAGGCGGCGAGCCTGACATTGTCAACTGCATCCTTTGGAGCAACCGCGACGGAGATGTTTTCCGCGACGGATATTCCTCCCAGTGGCAGGGGCTGGTTCGTTATAGCTGCATTCAGCAAGGGGCCCCCAACCCGTGGGCGGGCAACATCAGCGTGGACCCGCTTTTTGCGGATCCCCAGAACGGGGATTATCATTTGAAGTCGCGGTACGGCCGGTACGTTCCCGCAGACGACGCCTGGGTGACGGACAATGTCTCGAGCATGTGTATCGACGCCGGCGATCCCGACGAGTATCCCCGGGCCGAGCACACGCCCAACGGCACCCATATCAACATGGGCGCCTACGGCGGGACGGCCTCGGCGAGTTTGAGCAGTTGGCCTCAGTGCAATTGACAGGCGTGCCGGTGCCCTCGCCGCGAGTGTCACCGGCGTGATCTTTGATATGTAGGCATCCTGGAACGAGCAGGCCTGTGCCGGCGCCGAACCGGTTTGATCGGCGGTGGCGACAGGTGGCGCAGGCCGATACGCGCCTGTAAGAGAGCGATCTTGGTTTCGGTCCGGGGTGATGTAGGACGCAACGGAGTGAAGTTCGCCAATGATGGTTGTGAACTCGAGTGTGGTGGGAACCCGACAGCCGGTGTAGACGCCGGCACGGGACCTGTGGAGAGCGGTGCGGGGCCGCTGCTGCGACTCGCCCGGTCGTGCACCCGCTCTTCGTAAATATAGATAAAATAGGAATTTTGGTGACCCCGTGAACCGGCAGTAGGGCAGGCATGTACAGTATGTAGTGGTCCGGTGGCCGGGAAACCGCAATATGAAGGGCTTTTGGGGGATTGTAACGGGTGAAGAAAACTGCGGCCCAGAGGCTTGATTATGCTTGTCAGCCCGGTCGCATGGTCATATAATACGAAGTTGAGCCGGTACAGTCGAATAGGTAACAGGGGCTTTTTGAATTCGGAGGATTCAAAAATCGGCCGGAGATGCGATAACATCTCTTTCGGAGCCGGTCGGGTGAGGGCGTTTACGCTCGTGGAGATGCTCGTTGTCATTTCGATCATCTCGATGTTGATGGCGATTCTCGTCCCGGCGGTTAATGGTGTGCGGAGGCAGGCGCGCGCCCTGGTCGGGATGCACAATCAGAAAGAGGTCACCTACGCGGTCAATCTCTTTGCCATGGACAATGGCGACAAATACCCGCCTTCCGTCGCCACCGTGGGCGTCGACGAGCGTTGGAACTGGACCGATCCGCGCCAGATGACGGGTGAAAAGCAGCGCAGTCCCCAGGTCCACCGCTCCATGAGCGCCTATCTCCAGATCTACATCCCGGACGCCGATACTCTGTTCAGCCCCACCGCCCCGCGGAAGTATACGCACTTGGACGCGATGTGGGCCGCCGGCGACGACTGGGACAATCCCGATACCCCGCTTTCCTCCGACCGGGCCACCGGCAGCTATTGCTTCTGGTGGAACTACATCGGGTATCTCGGGGAAGGCCCAAGACTGTTCCGGGGCCCCCGGACCCCGGCGGCCATGGGCAGGCAGAGCACGCTGCTGATGAGCGATTACCTCGGCTATGACCACTGGCGCAGTCCGGAGCAGTTCAGCAGCAGTGTGAAGCTCCGCGGCGCCGAAGTGGTCCCCGAGACCTGGCTGCAGTCTTCCTGCTGGTCGGCGCCGGGCGATCCTAACGAGGCGATGCCCGAGATCAAGCTCCGGGCGGCCTACACCGACGGACACGTCGAGACCTGGTCTGCTTCCGACGCGGTCCCGATGAGGCTGTCGATGGGACCCGAGGGTATCCCGCCTTACGACGATGCCTTGGGCAGAGGCATCTTCTTCCTCCCGGAAAACGCCGTACGCTAACCCGTTGGTCGCACGCAGGCACGCCCTTCCTCGTCACTCCTTTCGTTCCCGTACCATGTCGCGCAGAAATCCATCCGCGTCCGCATCATCCGCATTGTGATTCGCTATGTCACCGCACCCGAATTGTCCGTAATCCGTGTCACTTGGCGGCCATGACGTCGAGCTCGGCGATGGTGGTGTAGTATTGACGCGACCACTCGCTCAGCGCCACCAGACGAATGTAGCGGCCGGTGACGGGCCTCTCGAACTTGACGGTCTGGAGCCGGCTGCTGTTGGGGAAGCGGCCCTTGCTCACAGGGTCGCCCCACTGCTTGCCGTCGTCGCTGACGTAGAACTCATATGTGCCGATGCGCCCATTGGCCGAATCCTGACGGGGCAACTGGGAAAAGCCCAGCAATCCGACGCTCTTGCCCAGATCGATGTGGATTTCGTGCGGATGTTTATCCTGCGTGGACGACCAATTGGTGTGCCAGAAGGTGGCGGGGTCATTGTCGATTGCATGACGGACCTCTCCCTCGCCCGGCTCGATGCTGTCGACGTGCGTGACCTTCCACGTCGATTTGTCCAGGTCCAGCAGAGGCACGATCTCGTCGAACTCGGCCCGGGCGACGTCGCTGGTCAGGCCGTTGTCGAGGCGCACGCGAGCCTGGAGCGTGCCTTGCTCGGAGTGCTCGAAGGGGCCGCCAAAGGTCTTCCACGATCCGTCGTCCAGACGAACCTCGATCCTGCCCGTGACGCTCGATTCGATGCGCACCATCCCGCCCTTGTCCCGTGTGACCAGCGGCGCCTCCAGGTTGGGCAGTTGGATTCTCGCCCGGGTCGCGCGGTCCGGCGTCGCCGGTCGCAGGGAGTAACGGAAACGCGTGGGGGCGGCGTTGAGAATGTACTCGTTGAGGGGGCGCGGCCCGCAACTGGCGCCGCCCAGACCCGTGTGGGCGGCGTCGATACAAAGGTAGACCTCATCGCGCGGCACGACCTTGTGGATGTGCCTGGCCTGGTCGAAGTCGTCGGCGGTGTTGTGATGGGCGCTGACCGAATACGTGCCATCCGTCGTGACCAGCAGGCCCTTGCCTCGGGCGTCGGTCAGGCTCGCCCAGCGCACGTCGGTCTTGTTGCCGCTTTCCTGCGGCCGGACGTAGCGCTCGTACTGCTCGGCGACGGTGCCGCTGTAGAGCCCGACGTCGGCGCTGCGCTTGCGGTCCACGTAGCTCTCGTGCGGCCCCCGGCCCAGCCAGGTCAGGGTATCGAACGCCCGGGGCAAAACGATTTGCACGCCCAGCTTCGGCAAAACGGCGAGGCCGCCGTACGGTTCAACATGGTTGCTCACGTCGAGCGAGCCGTCGGCGAAGACGGTGAATGTGGCCGTATGTAACATTCCGTCGTCCGAACTGCCGGCACAGTCCACCGTGCAGCGTACGCGGACGATCCCGTCGGTCAACCGTTCGGCGGTCATGCTTTTGACCGAGTAGGAAAGATTCCGGATTCCGGTCCGCTCGATGTTGCGGCTCATCCACTTGTCATTGTCGGCCAGGGCGCGGAAGAGATTCAGCCTGGGGCCGCGGCCGTCGGACAGGGTCTCGACGCCGTCGTACGCGAGCGATGACAGCGTGCCGGCCGACCGGCTGAAGACCGCCTTGAAGTCCTTTCCTTCCACGGTGACAGCGTCACCGTCGTCGGCCAGCGTCAGGGCGGGCAGGCTCTTGAGATCCAGCGCGGGCGCCTCGGGCCCGGCATACGGCAGCGCGAGCTGCTCGCACGCCACCACGTGACCGGCCGGTGCGTAGAGCTCGTCCTGCTTCTGGATCAGGCTGACGTTCAGGAAATACTCGGCTCCCGGCTTGAGCTTGGGCTGCGAGACGGGCAGCGCGATACGCACCGACTTTCCCGGTGCGGCGCGCCTGATCCTTTTGCTGCCGCGTTGCAGCACTTCTCCATCCTCGGTCAGTTGCCACTCCAAAGAGAAGCGGTTGAGGTTCGTGAAGAAATACTTGTTGGTCAGTTCCACCGCGACGCCGTCGTCGGTGACGTCGCCGAGGGCGAAGCCGACGTACTGGTAGACTTTGTTGACCTCCTTCAGCTTCGCGGTGACGGCCCGGTCGGGAGTGATCACGCCGTTGCAGCAGAAATTGTTGTCGTTGGGCTGGTCGCCGTAGTCGCCGCCGTAAGCGAAGAACCATTCCTTCGATCCGCCCGCCTTCGTCTCTCCGGTGTACTTGCGGAGGCCCTGATCGACCCAGTCCCAGATGCATCCGCCGATCAAACGCGGATACGTCTCGATCGCATCCCAGTATTCCTGGAGGTTGCCGATGGCGTTGCCCATGGCGTGGGCGTATTCGCACATGATGAAGGGCTTGGGCGAATCGCTGCGTCCCTGGGCGATCAGGCCGTTGACGGAGGGATACATCGTACTGTCGATGTCCGCCACGGAATTCATGCG
Organism: Sedimentisphaerales bacterium; assembly: GCA_016932895.1. The sequence goes on from JAFGCA010000677.1 coordinate 8,554, forward strand.
TTCGTAATGGATGGGCCGCGAGGTGTCGATGTCGCGAATCGCCTGGGCGGCCGCCTCGAAGTTGGGACCGGGGCCGGCCTCGTTGCCGAGCGACCAGATGACCACGCACGGATGGTTTTTGTCGCGCTGGACCATGCGGACTTCGCGATCCACGTGGGCGGTCTCCCAGCTCTCGACGCGGGCCAGGGTGTCCTGCCCGTAGCCCATGCCGTGCGATTCGACGTTGGCCTCGTCGATGACGTAGATGCCGTACAAATCGCACAGGTCGTACCACACGGGGTGGTCCGGGTAGTGGCAGGTGCGCACCGTATTGATGTTGTTCTGCTTCATCAGCTCGATGTCGCGGATCATGGAGCCAATCTCCAGGGCATGGCCGCGATCCGGATCGTGCTCGTGGCGGTTCACACCCTTGATCAGCACCGGGACGCCGTTGACGAGGAATTGGCGGTCCTTCAGTTCGATCTCGCGAAAGCCGAAACGGCACGCCTTAACCTCGGTCGTCTTGCCTTGTGGGTCGAGCAGCTCAAGCACCACCAGGTAGAGATGGGGTGTCTCCGACGTCCATTTGCGCGGATTCTCCACCTTGCTGTTGAGCCTGAGATTGATCTCTCCGCCCGGTTTTACGGCGGCCAGATCGGATTGTCCCAGCACGCTCTTGCGTCCTTCAGCGTCCACGAGGATCGCACGGACGCGGCGGCGGGCTCGGTCGTCCGAGAGGTTGCGGACTTTCGCGGCGATACGGATGCGGGCATTCCGGTAACGGGCGTCCAGGTTGCTGCGCACGAAGAAGTCCCGCAGTTGCACGGGCGGCGTGCTGAACAGGTACACGTCGCGGAAAATGCCGCTGAGACGCCAGAAGTCCTGGTCTTCGAGGTAGCTGCCGTCGCTCCAGCGATAGACTTCGGCGGCCAGGATGTTCTTCCCGGGCTTGAGGTAATCTGTAATGTTGAACTCGGCGGGCGTGCGGCTGCCCTGGCTGTAGCCGACTTTCTGCCCGTTGATCCAGAGGTAGAAAGCCGAGGCCACGCCCTCGAAGTGAATGAAGACCTTGCGGCCGTCCCAGTCCTGCGGCACGGTAAAGACCGTGCGGTAGCTGCCGACCGGATTGGGCTCGCGGGCCGCCGTGTAGTCCCCGGGCACCGCACCGATGATCTTGGGAGGCTGCCGCAGGTGCGGATAGCGCACGTTGGAGTAGATGGGGGTGCCGTAGCCCTGAATCTCCCAGTTGGAGGGGACCGGTATTTCGTCCCAACGGCTGACGTCGAAGTCGGTTTTGTAGAAATCCACGGGTCGCTCGTCGGGCGACTTGACCCAGTGGAATTTCCACCGGCCGTTGAGGCTCTGACGGAAGGGCGAATCCTGCCACTTCTTCAGCGCCTCGGCCGCGGTCGTCATCGAATAGGCCTCGATGGCCGACGGCGCGTCGGGAAAGGACAGGGCGGTCGCCCGCGCCGGCTCCTTGTTTACGGCGATCAGGCGTTCGTTTTCCCAGTCGGGCGCCTGGGCCCGGACCGTGACTACAGAGAGACACCCCAACAGGGCGGCCGACAGAATCAATCGTGCGTTCACTTTCAATCTCCTCGAGAATAACGTTCTTCAGATGCCCTATCATATAGAAGAACCGGCCCGAGGCCCTGGAAAAATCAAAGATCAAAAATGAAATATCAAAATTGAGGAAGTCATGCCCGCGAAGCGGGCGTTCCGCCATTTTGATTTTTGCTCTTTGCATTTTGCTTTGTTTCTACGGCAACCATCGCTTCACGTTCCCGCCGAAGGGGCCGGCCCGAGCTTGCTCTTTGCGGCGGGGGCCGTTATGCTGTGGCGACGCGCATCGGTCGCAGGACTCGCCAGGCAAGGGCGCACACGGGGACGTGCCCCTGCGGGGATCGCTTCGACCCGGCCTGGCGCCGGAAATCCAACACATATGCGTTTGGCTTTGGCCGCGCGGATAGAGGTATGCATCATGGAAATTGGCTGGATCGATCTGACCATTGTCGTTGCGTATCTGCTGGGCATTACGGGAATCGGGGTGCTCGTCGGGCGCCGGCAGACGGACTCGAGCACGGGCTACTTCCTGGCCAGCCGCTCGTTGAGCTGGACGACCGTGGGCCTGGCGCTGTTCGCGACGAACATCTCGACGGTGCACCTGATCGGCCTGGCGTCCTCCGGTTTCAGCGACGGCATGGTCATGGGCAACTTCGAATGGATGGCCCCGTTTCTGTTGATTCTGCTGGGGCTGGTCTTCGCGCCGTTTTACTTTCGCACGAAGATCTCGACGCTGCCGGAATACCTCGAGGGTCGCTACGGCCCGGGGTCGCGCACCGTCCTGGCGGTGATGGCGGTGTTCGGGGCGCTGTTCATTCACATCGGCGTGTCCCTCTACGCCGGCGCCGTCATGGTGCAGAACTTCGTGGACATTCCCATCACGGCGTCGATCCTGATCGTTTCGCTGCTGACGGTCATCTACACCGTCACCGGCGGTTTGAAGGCCGTGGTTGTCACGGAATCCATCCAAACGGTTTTGCTGCTGGTCGGAGCGGTGGCCGTGACGGTCTTTGCCTTGCTCATGCTCGGCCGTGCGGACATCAACAGCCTGGCGGAGCTGCGCCAGGCGACCCGGCCCGGGCAACTCAGCATGATTCGCACCGACGGGCAGTTCGCGTGGTACTACATGATCATTGGTTATCCCGTGCTCGGCATCTGGTACTGGTGTTCGGACCAGACCATCGTACAGCGCGTGCTCGGCGCAAAGAGCGAGCGGGATGCACAGGTAGGCCCGATCTTCTGCGGCTTCATCAAGGTGCTGCCCACGCTGGTTATGGTATTGCCCGGGGTGCTGTGCTACGTTCTGTTCAAGGACAAGGTCGGTGACAACGCCGATTCCACGCTCATCGTGTTGATCAAGGAGCTTCTTCCGGCCGGCTTGAAGGGGCTCGTCATCGCGGGTTTGCTGGCGGCGCTGATGAGCACGGTCGCCGGCGCGCTCAACTCGACGGCCACGCTGGTCAGTATCGATATCGTCAAGCGCACCCGGCCGAAAACGAGCGACCACACCCTCGTGAGAATCGGGCAGATCACGGCGGTGATGGTGATGATCCTGGCGATGCTGTGGTCCACCCAGGGCGAGCGCTTCGGGGGGATTTTCAAGGGCATCAACCAGATGATCTCCGTCCTGGCGCCGCCGATCAGCGCGGTATTCATCTGGGGGATCTTCTGGCGCCGCGCCACGTCGGCGGCGTCGCTGACGACGCTGATCTTCGGCTTCGTTCTGGGAGCCGTGGTTTTCGTTCTGGACTTCCCGGCCGTCTCGGGCTTCGTTCTGGGCCTCGACAGCGACGGCCAGGCCCGCCAGTTCTTTACGCGCACCTGCGGGATGCCGTTCATGCTGCAGGCGGGGATTCTCTTCGGCCTTTGCAGCGCCGTCCTGGTGGGCGTGAGCCTGGTGACGCCGCCGCCGGAGCCGCAGCGCGTCGAGCGGTACTGCTGGAAGAGTCCGTGGGCCGTGGTGACGGAGAAGCCGATCTCCGGCTTGTTCGATCCGCGCGTGCTGGCGGTGCTGTTGGTGATCACGATGGTGATCTGCTATTGCATCTTCGCGTGAGAAGGAGGCAGAAGATGGTTCGGTTGCGTTCGTGTCGAATGGGTGTGTGCTGCGTCCTGCTGATCGCGGGGGTCGTTTCGGCGGTGGAAGCTTCCTACGAGCCGGCCTGGGAGTCGCTCCGCAAACACGAAGCCCCCGAATGGTTCCGCGACGCCAAGTTCGGGATCTATACGCACTGGGGCCCGGTGACCGTCGGCGCCGAGGACGGCCCGGCGGGCGTCCAGTGGTACGGGCGCAGCATGTACCTCGAAAACAGTCCGACCTTCGCATACCACCGCCAGAAGTTCGGCGACCAGCACACGTTTGGCTACAAGGACGTCGCGGCCCTGTTCAAGGCGGAGAAGTTCGACGCCGAGGCGTGGGCGGCGCTCTTTGCCGAGGCCGGGGCGAAGTTCGCCGGACCGGTGGCGATCCACCACGACAACTACGCCATGTGGGATTCAAAGTACACCGAATGGGACAGTATGGACCGGGGCCCGAAACGCGATTTTACGGCGGAGCTGGAAAAAGCTATCCGCAGCCGGGGTCTGAAATACATCACCACGTTCCACCATGCCTTCTCGTGGCAGTACTTCGAGCCCGCCTACAAGTTCGACGCCGCCGACGGCAGGTACGCCGGACTCTATTGCGAGCCGCACGAGCCGGGCGCGCCGCCGTCGAGAGCCTTTCTCGACAAGTGGTTGGGGATGGTCAACGAGGCGGTCGAGAAATACGAGCCCGATCTGATCTGGTTCGATTTCGGGCTCAAGAGCGTCATCACGCCCGAGTACCAGAAGCGGATGTTCGCCGATTACTACAACTGGGCGGTTCGCAACGGGATTGCCGTCGGCGTCGCCCACAAGCACCGTGACATCCACGCCCACACGGGTATCCTGGATTTCGAGCGCGGACGGGAAGACCGCCTGACGCCGTATCCGTGGTTGACGGATACCTCCGTCGGGCCGTGGTTCCATCAGAAATCGCACGCGTACAAATCGGTCGATGACTTGGTGGACGTGCTGGTCGATATCGTGGCCAAGAACGGGTGCATGCTGCTGAACGTCGGTCCGGCCGCCGATGGCACGATTCCCCCGGAAGCCCAAAAGCTCCTGCGCGGCATCGGCGCGTGGCTCAAGGTCAACGGCGAGGCGATCTACGACACGCGTCCCTGGCTGACGTTCGGGGAAGGGCCCACCCGCATGGAGAAAGGCGGGGGCTTCAGCGAACGACAGGATCGCAAGTACACTGCCTCCGATGTCCGCTTCACGCGCAGCAAAGACGGCAAGACCGTGTACGTGATTGTGCTGGGCCGGCCCGAGCGGGAGGTCGCGATACGCTCGATGCGGGTCGCCGGTCGGGGGCGGGTCGAGCTGCTCGACGGTCGCAACAAAGTGACGCACCGCATCGGCGACCGGGGGCAGCTTGTGATTGTCCCGCCCGGGGACATGCCCGGCGACCATGCCTTTGTTTTCCGGCTGACCGGCTTCGAGATCGACCTGCACCCTGATGCGCGCTTCGACATGCCCGGGGCCGTGCGTTTGGAGCCGGGCAAGGCGACGCTGGAGGGACGCCAGATCAAGACGCAGGTCAACGAGGACCGCGAGAACATCGGCTATTGGGACAATCCGGCCGAGAAGATTCACTGGCTGGCTGTCCTCGATCGTCCCGGCCGCTGGCACGTGCGCGGGGAGTTCTCCTGTGCCGGGGGCCCCAGTCGCCTGAAAGTCTCTCTGTCGGGAGAATCGCTCGAAGCGCAGGTCCCGCGCACGCGGGGCTGGTTCAAGCCTGTGTTTGTCGATTTCGGACACGTTCAGATTGCCAGGCCCGGAGTGTACCACCTGACGATTGAACCGGCGGGCGCACCGGCCTGGAAGCCGGTCAATGTATACCAAGTGCAGATGGCCCCGACCGACTGAGTTCGAGGAACGAGGAGAGAGACTGCATGCAGGAGGCAATCATGCAAATGCGATCTTTGATGACACACGCATTGACGCTGGCTGTTGTTGGACTGTGTCTTGCCGGTTGCGCCGCCGGCTCCCGGTCGGATGCGGGGGGATCGAAGAAACCGCTGCGGCTGGCGTTTGTCACGTGCGCCGTCAACGCGCAGTTCTTTGAGCCCGTGAAGAAAGGGATGAACGATGCGGCCGAGATGATGGACGTTCGCTGCGACTTTTTGGGCACCGAAGGCGTGGACGTGCCGGCGCAGGTCGAGATGGTCAGGCAGGCCGTGGCCGACGGCTATGATGGCATCGCCGTCAACATCATCGATCCGCAGGCCTTCGACGATGTGATTCAGGAAGCTATCGATAAGGGCGTTCCGGTCGTCGGATTCAACGTGGACGATCATGCGACGCCGAACGCGCGCTTGAGCAGCGTCAATCAACGATTGTACGAGGCCGGGGAGGCTCTCGCCCGGCATGTTTTGCCCGATGTCCCCGAAGGCGCTCACGTCCTGATGACCATGCACGACGAGGGTGTCTCGGCGCTGGAGGATCGTCTGCGCGGAGAGCAGGCGGTTCTCAAGGCCAAAAACGTGCGCTGGACCGTCATTGTCACCGGCAACGATCCGGCCAAGGGGGCCGACGTGGTCACCCGGACTCTGAGAGCGAATCCGGATATCCGCATCGTCCTGGGAACGGGACAGGCGGACACGGAAGCGGCGGGGCGAGCCATTGAAGCATCCTTCGCCGGCGGCGACTACTGGTCGGCCGGCTTCGATCTCTCGCCGCAGACCCTGCGCCTCATTCAGGCCGGCCACATCCGCTGCACCGTCGATCAGCAGCCCTACATTCAGGGCTTCTATCCCGTGATGCAACTGACGCTCTATCTACGATATGGCATCGTGCCCTCTGACATCGACGCCGGCGCCGCGATCATCGACGCAACCAACGTCGACCGGGTCACAGAGCTGACACAAAGCAAGTACCGCTGAACTTGGGGACGGGCAGTTTATCACGGCGTGCCGCGCGTCACCATTTGAAGTGGCAGGTGTAGTGGCGGTAGAAGAGGCCGATGGAGCGCATGGCGATGATGGCGACGACCTGCACGGCGAGGTTGAGCGCGAGGTCTGCCGCCGTTGTCACGGGCCCGGCAAATGTATGTTGGGTGGTGTGCGCTTGCAGAAGGCAGGCGGCGACCAGCAGCAGCACGGTCAGGATGTACGGAATGAACGCCTTGAGGATCGGGGCGACGACGTAATCGGGTCGCAGCAGGGCCAGGTCCTTGCCGACCGCGGTCGTCAGGATCGCCGCCGGGAAAACAAAGAGCCCCCAGAGAAGAAGGATTTGCAGGTGCAGCGGGAGAGCGCCGAAGTTCGATGCCAGGTCCCGGACCAGCTCGGTGTTTTCAGGGCTTAGCGACAGAGCGATGATAAAGGGAAACTCGACGAGAAAGAGCGTGTAGAAGAAGATCAGGAACGGGCGGATCACGTACCACAAAAACGTAATCGACGTGCCCAGGTAGATCTCGGGCAGCGTGTCGTCCTCCATGGCCGTGCGGTCGATCACGCTCAGGTAGAACCCGAACAGCCAACCCCAGATGATGAAGGTCGAGATATAGTTCAGGCAGCAGGCGGTGGCGAGAAAGAACTTGAAGCACACGACCGCCGCGACGAACACCGTCGTCGTGGTGTTTTGCGGATTGACGAACACTTTCCAGCTATCGACGAAGACCGCGCGGTAATAGCCCGGCAGGGGGTCGGCCGGCCGCTGCTTCTCGGGCTCGATTTTCTTGGGCTTCTCGAAATTCTGCGCCGGGATGATGAACTTCTTTCGGCACGTGAGGCACGTCGCCTGTTTCCCCGCGTGCTTGCTGTCGAACGCAATCAGTGCGCCGCAATGCGGACAGTTGAATTCGATCGTCATGAGGTCTCGGTCCTGCGCGCCGGCGGGACGTCCTTCCCGGCGCCGGCGGCTAATCCCGCTGCATGCAGTCCGTGAACGCCTTGAGGTCGTTGACCCACTTCTGGGCTTCGAGGAGGTCCACCTTGTCGCTCTTGACCAGCGTGGCCAGGTGCTTCTCCATCGTCATCATCTTCTCGTCCGGCCTGTTTCGCGTCTTGGTCTGCAACTGTGAGTAAAGCTGCTCGATCTTGCCCGTGCGGATCAGGTTGGCGCAGGCGTAGTTGTTGTTCAGAATCTCCATGCCCACGATGCGGCCCTTCCCGTCCTTGCGCGGCACGAGCTTCTGGCTGATGATGTACGCCAGCCCTAACGAGAGCTGATTTCTCACCTCGGCCTGTCGCCCTTCGGGGAAGTAGTCGAGAATGCGCGTCACCGTGCCGGTGACGTCGCGCGTGTGCAGGGTGGAGAAGACCAGGTGCCCGGTCTCGGCGGCCATCAGGGTCATCGCGATGGTCTCGGCGTCGCGCATCTCGCCGACGAAAATGATGTCGGGGTCTTCCCGCATCATTTCTTTGAGGCCCTCGCTGAACGACAGCACGTCGCGGCCGACCTCTCGCTGCGAGATAATTGAGTATTTCTGCGTAAAGATGTACTCGATCGGGTCCTCGACGCTCATGATGCGGTGGGCGCTCTTCTCGCTGATGCGTCCGATGAGCGAGGCGATGGTGGTGGACTTGCCGGCGCCGGTGATGCCGGTGAGCAGCACGAGCCCGTGCTTGCGGGTGATAATGTCCGTCCAGACGTCGTTCGCAAAGCCGATCTCCTCGACCTGGGGGACGTCCAGGGACAGCGCGCGGATGGCGGCGGCCAGCCCGTCGTTTTCGCGAAAGATGTTGATGCGAAACTGCAGCGATCCCAGTCGATAGGAACAATCGGCGCTGTAATGCGTCTGGAGCCTCTGGAGGCTGTGCTCCTTCATGAGGGGATAGATCAGTTGCTTGGCGATCTCCGGGGTGACGTTGGGCCCTTTGAGCTTGACGAGGTTGCCGTCGATCCGGTAGGCCGGCGGGGCGTTGACCTTGATATGCAGGTCGGAAACGCGCATCGCCCCGTGCGTCTCGAAGTATTTCAGCATGTCGAGGATGCTGTATTTGCCGAGATTCTCCGTGGGATAGACCTTGGCCCCCGGGGAGTATCCTTCTGCCATATCTTTCTCTCCAACGCCATCTGCGTGCATGGGCAACTGAGATCCGCCGCATCGTGCGGGACCACTATAGTATACCGCTTCGCCCTGTTTGGGCAAAGGCCCCGTCCTCTTTGGTGGGGCGGAAAATCATGCTGAGTTGAAGACTCCGGCGGAGGCTCGAGGTTTGGCTGTCGGTGTGCGCCCGGTTCGTGCGGATCTATTTCCCGCTGTGTGCGAGCCAGTCTTGCAGGTTCTTTGCGAGCACTTCGACGTTCTTTTCGCCCATGATGTGCTCGATAAGGGGCGCCGGGACGCGGTGTTTGACCATGGCTTTTTGAACCCGGAGCCAGAGCCGGTCGCGCTTGGCGTCGCTGTCGGCGACGTACAGCTCGCTGACCAGCTCCTGGAGCTTGTGGAGCATGATCGTATCCAGTTGGGCGTAGTACCGGGAGATGATCTTCTGTTGATGCTGCGAATATTCACGTTGTGCCATAGGCGCCTCCAGGGGTGCGCGTCCTCGTTTGCCCTGATTTGTACCGGAAATGCCGGGGCAAATCAAGTGGGAGTTAACCCGTTTGGGTTTTTACTGGCTTTGTGAGGGCGGATGGCTATAATCTCGTGGGGCGTAGGCAGGGTCTGGAGGCCCGTTGTGCCCGCTTTGAGATAATCGCCGTATGTGCTTTAGGTTACTGATGATAGGTGTTTTGCTCCTGGTTCCCGGGAGCGCAGCCGACGCTGCCGGCCGCGGTGCCGCCCGGCGTTCGCCGCGTTCGGGTGCCGCCGATCGCCTTGCGCGCGGACACTGGGAAGGCGCCGACCTTCATTTAGCCGCCGATGAGGTTCTCACCCACAGCGCCGCCTCCGGCGGGCACACGCTGGTATTTCGGGAGGGCTTTTCGCTGGTCTGCGCCGGTCGTCGACTCACCAGTGATAACGCGGTGGTGTGGATCGAACCGGGCGACGTGAACGAGCCCAACGACGTGGCCGCCGGCTACATGGTGCGGGCCTATCTCAGCGGGCACGTCTCCGGCAAAGGAGGCCCCTATCCACAAGTGCTGGGCATTACAGAAGTTATGCTGCGTCGCGGGAAGGAGGCCGTGTGGCAGGGACGAATAGGCGGCGAATTGTTCGTCACCGCCGAGCGGAAGGAGATCGCCAGCCCTCGGGGTCTGCCGCTGTTCGAGCAGGCCAGGGGCGCCTTTCGAGAGGCGGGTTTGAGCCCGCCAGCGGCGTTGACGCTGCCGAAACTACCGATTGCGACGGCGCCCGCGCCCGGCGCGCCGGCCAAAGCGCCGGCCAAAGCGCCAGCCGGCAATAGCGTCTTCTACGCGCCCCTGGGCGAGGCTTCGCTGGCCATTGAGCGGACCCGGGGTGAAGGTCAGGAGATTGTCACGGTGATCGGCCGGGCCTACGTCTGGTGGCAGGAGGCCGACGAAGGCGGGCGGCAATCCCGGCTCTTCGAACTGGAGGCCGACAGCCTCGTTTTGTGGAGGGCGGTGAGCGATCCCAACGAAGAGGGCCCGGCGCTATCTTCGATGCAGCAGACGCAAGTGACGGAAATCTACGTTTCGGGCGACGTTCTCCTGCGGGAAGGCCAGCACACGATCCGCGCCAGCGAGCTGTATTACGACCTTCGGTACAGTCGTGGTCTGGTCAATCATGCGGTGATGCGAAGCTTCGACGTCTCCCGCAATATGCCGATCTACGTCCGGGCCAAGCAGTTGCGGCAGTTGGATGCAAGCCGGTTTGAGGCCGAGGACGTCACTGTGACCACGAGCGAGTTCCGAACCCCGCAAATCTCGGTCGAAGCTTCCAGCCTGCGGCTCGTGGACGTGACCGATGAGGCGGGCGCGGGAGGGGAGGTTCCCGAGAGCAGCTACGATGCCGAGATGAAGGACGTCCGCCTCAAATACTACGACACCACGCTTTTTGGCCTGCCCTCGCTGCGCAGCAACCTGCAGCAGCCGGAGGTGCCCGTCAAGAGCGTGCGGGTCGGCGATAGCAGCACCTTCGGCACGTCGGTGGAAACGCAGTGGTTTCTCAGCCGCATTCTCGGGCTCCGCGAGCCGGAAGGCACCGACAGCACCCTCTCGCTCGATTATTACGGAGAGCGCGGCCCCGGCGGCGGCGTCAGCATCGATTACGAACGCGAGAATTACTTCGGCCGGTTCCTCGGCTACATCATCGAGGATGACGGCGAAGATCGGCTGGGACGCACGCGCAAAAACGTCGAGATTGACGACGAGACCCGCGGGCGACTCCTCCTTCAGCATCGCCAGTTCCTGGCCTACGACTGGCAGTTGACCGCGGAACTGAGCTACCTGTCCGACGAGAACTTCCTGGAACAGTACTATCGCGGAGAGTTCAACGTGGGCAAGGAGCAGGAGACGCTCTTGCACCTCAAACGCATCGAGGGCAACCGGGGGCTTTCGGTTCTGGCCAAGGCCCGCGTCAACGATTTCCAGGACCAGGTGGAAGAGGTTCCGAGCCTGGAGTATCACTGGACGGGCCAGTCGTTCTGGAACGACCGGCTGCTGTTCTTCAGCGACACTCAACTCAGCCGGTACCGGTATCGCTTCGGTTCGGAAGGGCCGGACGGCGAGCCGGACAGTTTCTTCGCCTTTACGCAGACGCGCAACGAGATCGACCTGCCCCTGGCGGTGGGCCGCTCGAAGGTGGTTCCGTTCGTGGCCGGCACGTTTGCCTACGAGGACGGCGCCGGTTTTCAGGAGAATCTCGACGGTTCGCCGGACGCGAGGGAGGACGCCGTGGGGATTGGCGAGGCGGGCGTGCGCATGTCGACGCCGTCGTGGTGGCGCGTTTATCCGGACGTGGAATCGCGATTGCTGGATCTTCACCAGTTACGCCACGTGATCACGCCGAGCATCGCGGCGGTCACCTATACTGCTACCGACTCGGTGGCCGACCAGCGCAATACGCTGGACTTGGGCATCTACCAGCGCTGGCAGACGAAA
>JAFGCA010000678.1 GCA_016932895.1 Sedimentisphaerales bacterium
ACTTCGTCGGTTCGCTCGGGTCGTCGGTCAGGTAGTATCCCGCAAGGTCAACCGCAGTCTCGCCCGCGTTGTAGATCTCGATCCAATCGTCGTAATCGCCGAGCGAGTCCTGGATCGACGTGTTGTTCGCGGCCATGAACTCATTGATAACGAGGTTCTGGCCCGCGATTTGTCCCAGAGAAGGTGAGCACAACAGCAAAAGCTGCACAATACAGCCAACGGAAGCTCGCATCGTCAATTATGTCCTTCGAAGCCGCCGGTTTCCGGCGACTGACCCCCATCCTGCGGGAAAGAAATTGGTACCGAAACGTTTATTTTACCCCGCCAGAGCCTTTCTGTCAAGACAATGGCAAGTCACAGCGCTATTACAACAAAAGCCGTGTGAGAATTTGATGAGAGGATGGCCCTTGCTTGCGCCGCAGTATCAAGCGAAAGCCCGCAGCAAAGAGGTAGGCCCCCCTCGCAAAAGCGGCCCCTGCAAGAAAAAATGCACCCCCGCTCGCCCTCGCGAACATACCCTCCCGCACCGAAAAACCACCCCCATAATACCCAAAACCACCCCAAAAGTCAACGGCTCCACACGGCTCGCCGCCGCAACCGCCCCTTGCCGAGGTGCCCCGAACTGTTACGAAATGTGCGTCGCTGCGGAATCTACTGGGAGGGCAGCCGGGCCTTCCACGAATCCGGATGCCGGTGAAGGTGCATGATCGCGACAACGAGTATAACATTGTCACGAATTTGATAAATGACACCATACGGGAAACCACTCGTTCTGCAGCGGCGGGCGCGATTTGAAATCGGCGTCCATGCCCGCGGGTGTCGCAGGATACGCAGGAGCGTCTTTCGCACTTCGGCAGCGAATCGGTATCCAAGTCCTTCGCTTTCCCGGTTGTAGTATGCTATGGCCTCGGCGAATTCCTGCTTTGCCGTGTCGAGAACTTCAATCCTCATGGGCGGGCCTGTCGATCGATCTCCTTGAAAACCTCGCCAGCGGGCGATGCGCCGATTTCGCCTCGCTCATACGCGTCGATGCGATCTTCCGCTTCCCTGCCCCAGGCGGCGTCGATGTCCTTGCGGGCCGGGAATTCGAAGCTCGCAAGGATCTGCTCGACCAGCTCCGCCCGATCGATGGGCGGCAAATCCAGGGCTTCACGAAGAATCTGTTCGCTTTGCGGCGTCATAAGACAACTCCACCCATTCCCGATTCAATCTCGCACAGCACAGCAAGAAACAACCGCACGCGATTCACCCCATCGCATGCGCTGCGCCGTAGCCCTTGCCCAGGGCAACGGCACGACAACTTCTATTCTAAACCATGCCCCCCCCGCCCGTCAAGCACCGCCGCGCCGTCAAGAGTCAAGAGTTGCCCCCTTGTTCAGCCGCCGAGCATGAGGATCACAGGGCCGATAGCCTACTCGACCTTGGCCGCGTTTTGCACAGCCCAATTCTGAATCAACAAGGCTGGCTGCATGCCCTGACTTACTTCGCGAATCCGTCGCATTCTATCGTTGGTTACGAGTACCATGTCGTGCGCGACGGCTTGGGCACAGAGCCAGAGATCGTTTTCTTGAATCCCCAGTTCTCTCGACGTGATCGGATCGGTCAATTGCTCGGGACGCATATTCCGCTTACGCTTTTCCCTTGGCGCATACCTGTCGAATAGCCGCCTGCGAAGCTCACCGTACGCGACAACGGCATCTTTAGTAACATCCCAGCGAACCGGCAGTTCATCCGCGACAAACTTGAGATACTCAGCTTTCATGTTTGGATCGAAGGCCGGATTCGCGCGATATCCGTACTCAATCTCGCCAAGCGTTATAACCGATACAAGTACCCGGGGCTTGTGTTCCCAAGACTCGACCGATTCAACCTGTTTGCGCCATGACTCGACATTGGCCACAACCGCTGCATGCTGCGCGCGAGCCGTATCATACCAGTAGCATATTGTCTGCGTGTCTATGAGGAAGTCTCGCACCTCAAGAATCCTCTCCGAACGCTTCGGCCGCCGACCTCAAGCTTTGAAGCACTGACTCAGACTTTCCCGGCTCCATACGTGCAGCAACTTGGTCAATTGTCGAACGGCGATAGCCGGATGAAATGTACTTGTGCAGCGGTACAAGCGACTTGAAATCGGCGGGGAAATAGTCGCCGAACGAACAGCCCACACCTTTGCGCCGTCGACGTTTTCTATTCGTGCGCGGCAAACGGAATAAATCAAGTACAGCTCGCTCAAGTCGAACGGGGAGGCCGTAGGCTCTCATGACCGCCGCATCCATGCGCAGAAGAGCCTCGTGAACACCGGAATCATCTTCGCATTGCAGTTGAAACTCCTCGGATTCTCTTACCCGTTCGAGGTATTCTTCCGCTGCTGAAACGATCCGAGCAACATGGTCCTTCCAATCTTGAGGCAGTGGAAGCGATGCAATCACGCTATCGTAAATGTGTCGCTTCAGCGAGTTGGAGTACACATAGGCATTGGCCAACGGCGAGTTGAGCAAAGCCCAGAGGAAGGTGGGGTCGACGGCGTCTTCCCGCGGACGCACTGTTGTGTAAGTGTTCGTAACCGCGTGGCCGCCCGGATCAAGCAGGGCCTTGATTCGCCACGGCCCGCGCATGACCGGTGAGTAGTTGACTAGCACCTGAGATGTTCCCGTATACTCACCATTGCGCCATGTGAGCACAGGCGTGCGAGTGGGGCTGAGCCAGGCCTCTTCGGGCAGTTGCCAGATTGAAAACGCGTGGACTCCCTCAAGGTAAGCTGGAACTGCATCCGCGACCTTGGCCTTGGCCAACCTGCGAGCCTTGTCAATCAAGCCCTTCCCAGCAAACGAAAAGCCCTGGCCAACGTCGGCGACAGTCCCAATCGCTGGGTTCCTAGAGAGATGCCTCCAGACCTCAGGTAAATCCGGAAGTCGGAGGCTCTTCTCATCATCCCTACCTAATTCGCGGAAAGGTATCGCCTGCTCAGCGTCCGCAGCATAGTTCTCAGCGAAGTCTGCTATGGAGTCTTCTCGCACACGACGGAAGATGACTGACGAGAGGGAAGCCCCTCCCAACATTGGGCATCGACGTCCCAAAATCACCGCAGTTTCGGCGTCCCCTTCATTGAATACCTTGTCGGCGAACATGCAAATCTCACGGACCTCGAAATCTTCGAGCAGCAGCCGACGCACCTCTCTGGCCTCGGCACTGTGGAGGACACCTTGGGGCACCAATACCCCAAAGACTGCGCCAGGTGGTAGATGCTTAAGCGTGCGGTCGAGCATCTCAACCGCTTTCCTATGACGAACAGGACACCTCGCTTCTTCATATCGTCTTTTGTCCACATCTCTGAACGCTTCGTAGGGCGGATTGCTTAGCATGATCCGACTTCGCGTCGCGCGATCAGCCAAGACATCCGAAGCATACATATCGCCCAACTCGATATCCCAGCCGTTAGGGTTAGGAATGTCTGCCAGAGTCAACGACAAGCGGGCAATTTCAAGGGCAAAGCCATCCACGTCTACACCGTGGATGTGGCCTTTCAGGTAGTTGTGGATTTTGCGATCTGTTTCGCCCTGCATTTCCAATCGCAGCATGCGCATCGCGGCCAGGAGAAACGGCGCGTGACCGCACGCGGGCTCAAAGACGTGGCGGTCTTCAGAAGGGATTTCACGAACCCAATCGTAGAGTTGCCAGACCATGTAGTCTACCAGGTACGGGGGTGTCGCGTGAATTCCCAGCCTCTTGCGCAGCTCTTGGCTGACCAGTGTGTGCTCATAGACATACGCCAGAGACTCCGGCGATACGACACGGACATTGCCATATTCTGAGACCAACTCAGCGGGTCGTTTGAGTGCCGTTTTCCATTTTCCTGGCAGTCGCGTAGCGGCCTCCGCTGCGTTGTAATGCTTTGCTACAGCCGTCAGGACGGCTGTCGTATCCTGGAGGTCAATCCTGCTGAAGTCGCCGACCTTCTTGTCCTTGAGGATTTTCCCGGCAAGCAGTCGGAAAACATAGGTGAACACATCACGGAGCGTTTCCTTGCTGGGCTCGCCCGTACCGAGCCCTTCCAGCGTGGCCCGCGTCATCTCCTCGACAAGCCCCCCTAACTTCTCGCCCGCCTGTGCCCGAAGCAAAGGCATCAGGCCCACGTCCACGAAATCCAATTGCCTTGCGCCCGGCAGGCGGCCCAGCACCTTGGCCCTGTAAACGCTCGCGGGAGAGAGGTCTGCCTTGTGTTGTTCCACCAATGCTCGAAATTGACTGAGCGGCCTGGAGTAGTACAAGGCTGGACCTGCAGGGCGTTGCGTCCACCAATCAATGGTTTTACCGTGCTGTACCCATACTATAGGCGTGCCCAACTGACGGCACTCCTTGGCCGCCTCTTCAGGCTCGCCCGTTGTCTCCACGACAGCAATACACGCTGAATCGAAGTCCCACGGTTTGCTGGCAAAAGCAACAAGCGGGTATCTTTCGTCGCCGACCTTGAAATTCGGCGCTAGACGGGTACCCGAGTAGCCGCACTCCTCCAGGAGCGGCCTCAAACCACCAGCAGAATATGCCAATTGAGTCACGTCTGTAGTTTCCTCGTTGGGATCACACGAGTACAAGGTGTCCACCACATTTCGTCGCTATCTCCAATCGCGGATGGGCTGGCCCCATCTCTCTCGTTCCATAGGGCCGACTTCCAGCCATCTGACTGTGCGCTGATTGTAGACCGTTGCCAGTTGAGTGAAAAGAAGAAAAATGTCTCGTGCTGCCAGCGTACGTGATAAAGAAGCTGAACCAGCAGAATTCTTCCTCCCTTTCCATCGCTCCCGTGTACCAGATAGCAACGTGCACGTCAATTCGAGCAAACAACCGGTCTTTGCGCCTTCCCCATGCATACGGTGGCAGGACGGCCTCTGTTCGCGTGGTTGACACGTCCCGAAGATACCGTGTCTTGCCCATCGTGCCTCGTGTCCGTAGCGGTACCCACGCACACCCACATCACCCGCCGGAATCCGTGTGAATCTCGCACGAATCCGTGTCGAACAGGACCTTTCTACACTGTGACGAAAGCACCGTACCGCCCTGCCGCAGGTTTTTGGTGAAACAACACTGGCTTTGGACTTGACGGCCAACCCCGCACGTTGTATGATATTTTAAAAACGAATAGTACAGAGCTGCAATGACATGAAGCTGAAGGCGGGAAGCCATGAGCAGCCAAGCAGAGCTTTTTCACGTCGAGGTGGAGGCCGTATCGGGCAGGGTCGAGCCGGGGCCGGGTTTGCGCCGGGCGATCCCGAGCATCTCTGCGAACGTTGCCTCGCGGCGGGTCCAGGGCCGAAGTGCGCCAAACAAAGCCAACTTGATGACGGCGGGGATGCACCACGGAGACGCGGAAAGCACAGAGTTGAACTTAAAGACATTAACAGAAAGGAGTTATGGATGATTCTCCGTGTACTCTGTGACTCTGTGGTGAGCCGCGAGAGGGATGCGATTGGGGATTCGTGGGAGCGGGGGCGGGCAGTCGTCGAGCGGAGAATGTCAAACAAAGCCAATCTGCCCCAAGGCGCGGGGCCCGGAATGGCAGACGAACCCAATTTCGCCCGGGCGAGGCCGGGATGCCCGAAAGCCGAAACTCTGCATCCCAATGGCATCCAGTGGCCGGAAGATGAGCGGCAAAATGCGAAACGAGGCCAATTTGCCGAAAGCAAGGATGCACCACGGAGACACGGAGGACACAGAGATGACTATAACTATATCCAAAGACAGGGTTTACATGAAACACTCTCTGTACTCTGTGACTCCGTGGTGAGCCGGGGAGGTGCGGAGGGCGTTGCGTCAAACAAAGCCAATTTCATATTGGGCAACTTCCGGGGCGGCGGGCTCGCTTACGCGCCCTATACGTGGCGTCAGGCCGGGGGGCGGTTGCAGACGACCTCCTCGATGGCGCGGGCTACGACGTAGTCGGGCAGCTTCTGCAGCGTCGGGGCGGATTCGTAGGCGGCGATGATGCTTCGATCGGGAAAGGCGCCTGCCCGTTGGATCAGCTCGGCGGCAAGGCGGGGCAGAGCCTCGTCGACGTCCCGGTCGCCAGCCAGGGTCCGGGCCTCGGCGACGAGGTCGTCGAACTCGGGACGGCTGTTGTACCAGTTGAGCTGGAATTCCAGCTCGGCGGCCTCGCGCGAGTTGACGCGGTCGAACGTGTACTGAATGCCGATGGGGTTGTAGCTCTCCAGGCGTTCGTCCACGAAGGCCAGAGCCGCCTCACGATAGGCGGCGCGTTTGTCGTCGTCCAGACGGCCGGACGCCAGAGACGCCAGCTCGGCCGAGAGAAGCTCGTCGATACGCTCCGTCACAGCGTCGCGGGCGCCGGCTGTGAACTCGTACAATCGCTCGTAGTAGGCTCTCAGGATGAGTCTCGTCGGGCTCATGGTTGTCGGACAGATAGAACACAGGTCTTTGGCAATTGTATACGGGCGGCCATTGTATCATCCGCACGCGCCGCAGGCCAGAGCCCGCGTGCAGGAACGCGTGGGCCAAGGATCCCCCCTACCGTTAGCGGATTATGCCTCCGGCTGTTCCGAGGCCCGGGGAAACACCTGGCCGAGCAGATCGACCAGGACCTCGACGGCCCCTTGCACGGCCTCGGAGAGCGGTGCGGCGAACTGCGTGTGGGAAGGCTGGATGCCGAGGAAGCGGACCGTGACCTCCGCCTCGCGCTGGATCAGATCGATGAACAGACGGGGTGACAGCGTGTGCGTGGACAGGGCGACGGAAGGAATGTCACTCGGGTCGAATAGACGAATGGTTCCGGGATCGGCGCCAGAATCCATGGCATCGATGACGAGAAGATTGTCGGGCTTGAGTCGAGCAATGCGGGCGATGTGGTTCTCAGGCACGGTGCCGGCGTCAATCACCTGCGCCGAGACACAGTCGGCCAAGCGCTCGCAAATGATTGGCCCCACTCCGTCGTCGCCCTTGAGAGTATTGCCGATACCGAGAATGACGGTGCGAGAGCCGGCCAGCGTGCGGAGGCTCTCCAGCAGGTGCGTGTCGGGGGCCATGACGTCACAGCCGGATGTTCAATTCGCACTTGCACTTGGGACAGAGAATGCGCATGAAATCGCTCGGCTGGGCGCCCTGCGACTCCGGCGGCCGCACCCGGGGCGGTTCCTTGAGCAACTCGCCGCTCTTGGCCAGCAGCAGCGACGGATTCGCATACGCCAGCGGCCCGAGCTTCTCATAAAGCCAGACGAGATGCTTCTTCGTGCCGATCAGGGCGCCGCATTTCTCGCACATCTGCAGCTCGTACTCGTGCGTCTCGGCCATGCTCGCGCGGTCCAGGCCGGCCAGGTCCCACTGGTCCGACAGTTTGATCCCCGTCTCCGTCGTGCAATTGTCCTGGCAATTCCCACAGAAGATACAGGTGTCGTAGCGCAGCTTGATCGTTCTCGTCGGCGTCTCGGCCTCAAGGTCGTCGACCTGCGTAAGCGCCTGGCTGGGGCAGACGTTCACGCAGGCCCCGCACCCAATGCAGGTGTCGGGATCGAACTCGGGCTTGCCCCGGTATCGCTCGGGGACGACGCAGGGCTCAGCCGGAAACCGGGTCGTGAAACGTGGCGAAACGACGGCCGTCACGGCCTCTTTCAACTCTCGCAATTTCGGAAGACGCAATGTCAGACTCCTCGCCCAATGTGACTTTGGCTACGATTTGGATTCAGGAAACTGCTCGGCGTACTTATCCACAACGGTACGCTCCCACAACTGGACGCCGGAGGCATAGGCGCCTTTGGCGATGGCGTGGGCCGCGGTGGGAGACGTCACCAGGATGAAGACGGCGCAGACAAACGCCTTGGCCGCCGTGGGCCCGACGCCGCTGACGATGCCCACCCCGAACAACAGGAGCACGGTCCCCAGCGTCACGCACTTCGTGGCCGCCTGCAGCCGGTTGTATACGTCGGGGAAGCGCACCAGGCCGACACAACCGAAGATATCGAAGAGAATTCCGATCACGACCAGACTGTATCCAATGACGTCACTCATCGAAGCCTCGGCCCTCCAGGAATTTCGCCAGCGCGATCGTTCCGATGAAACTCAGCAGCGCCCACGCCAGCGCGACGTTCAGATAGAAATCCTTGCCGGTGACCACGCCGAGCAATCCACAAAACCCGACGATCACGATACCCAGGATGTCGATGGCCACCGTCCGGTCCGGCGCGCTCGGCCCGCGACCGATGCGGTAGAGACACATGAAACAACACGCCAACAAGCCAAGATAGAACAATTGCATCAGCACCTGCATAACGACCTCGTGCTATTCGAAAATCTTGTGCAAGAAATATTCAAAGCGTTGGGCGATACAGCGCGTCGCCTCCTCCACGTCGTCCGACTTGACGTTGATCCAGTGAACGTAGAGATAACCGTCGTCGGTCAGATCGACGGTGAGCGTACCGGGCGTCAGGGTGATGGAGTTGGCCAGGGCGGTGATGGCCGAGTCGGTTTTGAGATTCGTCTTGATCTTGACGATGCCCGGCTTGATCGGCATGGCCGGATGCAAGGCGCGGTACACAACGTCCAGGTTGGCCCGGATCACGTAATAGAAGAAGACGGGAACGTACACCAGGAACCAGAACACGCGAATGGGAGAAAGGAAAACGTGGTGCTCCTTGGGAAGGATGTCGTGGAAGAGCACCGCCACGAGCAAAGACGCGACGAGCCCGGCGATCACGACCTGCAGGTCAACGCGGCCGTCAACAAAAGGCCAAGCTGTCAGAATCCAGACGACAAACGCCAGAACGAAAAAGATGAGTCGTCGCATCAAACACGCCCTTTCGGCACTTATGGTTGGATCAGTTTCGTGGAATGGTCCACGCCTTCAACCAGAACAACGACCGCCGGCTCCAACACACCGGCGCGCAGAGACGGAACCAGCAGAAGCAAACTCATCAAGAGACATAACACCGCGAGAAACGCCATCGCCAGCAACATGGAGCGGCCGGTTTCCCTCGTGTCGCGTAGCTCATCCGGCAGCTCGCCCAGAAAAACGTAACGTTGGACTTTCAAGAACGACAATAACGTCACCAGACTGACGAGGACCGTAACCGCAGCCAGCACGAAAAACCGGGCTTGGACGGCCGCAATGACGAGAATCAGCTTGCTCCAGAAGCCATTAAACGGCGGCACACCTGCGATCGAAGCCGAAGCCACCGCGCACGTCGCCCGCGTGTAAGGCATACGCTCGACCAACCCGCCCATCTGTTTGAGCTGACGCGTTCCCGTAGCCATCTCCAGGGACCCACTCGTGAGAAACAGCAGAGATTTGAAGACCGCATGATTGACCAAATGGAACAAGCCACCCAAAATGGCCAGCGAAGCCCACAGGGTATTGCCCCCGCGCGCCAATATCAAGGCGCCGATACCGATGCCCAGAACGACATATCCCATCTGCGAAATACTGTGGTAGGCCAGGAGCCGCTTGAAATCCCACTGCCCCACAGCCAGAAAAACGCCGACGACCATGCTTAGCACACCGAGCGTCACCAGCACCCAGCCAACCGGAACGGAGACACCGAAGACGTTGAACACAATTCGAGACAGCGCGTACACACCGAGCGCTTTGATGAGTACGCCGGAGAGCATCGCCGAGATGGGAGCCGGCGCCGAAGGGTGCGCATCAGGCAACCAAGCATGAAACGGCACCAAGGCTGCCTTGAGACCGAAACCCGCAATGAACAAGCTCAGGGCGAATGCCAAGCCGGCGTTGACACCGGTCGCCCGGATGGCTTGCGATATGTAGGCCATATTCAGCGAACCGGTATTGGCATAAACGAGGGCGACGCCAAACAGAATGAACGTGGAAGCGATACTGCCAAGCACCATGTACTTGAAGGAAGCCTCCAGCTCCTCGTGCTCGCAGCCGAACCCGACCAGAGCGTACGAGGCGAGCGAAGCAACTTCCAGAAACACGTAGAGATTGAAAACGTCGCCCGAGAGAACGACGCCGTTCATGCCGGCGACCATCAGCAGAAACAGAGTCAGGTACTTCGGTTTGGCGGTGTACTGCTCCATGTAGCGCGTACTGAACAGCATGGCCGCGGCGCTGACCACACTGACGGCCAACAGCAGCAAGGAGCTGAGGCCGTCGAGAACGAGGTTGATCCCGAGCGGAATCGACCAGCCCCCGACCTCGTACACCTTCGCCTGGCCAACCGACATGACGGCAAAGACCAGGAGGCAAATCGTCGCCGCATTGGCCAGCAGGGTGGCGACCGCCTTGCCCGCCTTGGGAAGCATGGGCAGGATAAAGGCCACGACCAGAGGTACGGCCACGAACATGGGCAGCGGTACGTTCATCCTCGCAACCTCCTTATCTCGGTGATGTCGAACGTGCCGTACTTCGCATACGTTCTAATGCAAATGGAGATCATCAGGGCCAGCGAGCCCAGACTGATAACAATCGAAGTCAGCACCAGCGCCTGGGGCAGCGGGTCGACCGCGGTATTGAGAAAGTGGGCCGCGACGCTCCCGGTCTGACGATTCACGTCGGAGACGCCCAGGATCGGAGCAGTCCCCCCGGCGCGGTACCCCAACATGATCAAAAAGAGATTGACCGCATACTCCATGATCATGATGCCAATGACAATCTTCACCATGTTCTTCTTCACAACCGCACAGTACAAACCGATCATGAACAGCAGGAAACATAGCGCGTACAGCATCAATCCTACTCCTTCTTCTCAACAGCCTCGTTAAGGGGGGATTCGCCGGCGCCGGCCGACCTGTCACCCTCGTAACGAAAGACGGACAGCGCGAAGATCACCAGGAACAAGGAGGCGCCCACCTTCAAACCGATAGCGATATTCGACAAAGGGATCGCTCCGGCGCTGAGGAGATGAAACGACTCTCCGAAGGCATACCTTTGGTAGAGGAAGTTGACGAAGAATGTTCCGCCGACCACAAGCCCCAGGATGGCGATCAAAGCAAACAGAAACGCGCCCAGGCAGTCGAGTCTCGACGCTACCGGCAAAGGCAGGTTCTCCTGAGCCAACTCACGTCCGAAGGCCAGCATCAACAACACGTAGGAAGAAGCCAGGATCACACCGCCGGCAAATCCTCCGCCCGGCGTCAGGTGGCCGAACAGAATGATGTAGATGCCGAACAAGAAAATCAGCAGCTTGACCCAACTGGCCACGGTCTTCACAATGACGGTCATCCCTTTCATGCGTCGGAGTCCTCCAAGAGCTTGCGACTCTTGTCGCGTAGAATCACCGTCGCTCCCACAATCGCAGTAAACAGTACGGTTGCCTCACCAAGCGTGTCGTAGGCACGATAGTCAAGGTATACCGAGGTGACGATATTGGTCGCCCCCGTATCGTCAAGGGCCTCACGGACATACGTCTCCGCGGCGGTCCCGGATACCTGGGAGAAAACGGGCACGCCAAACTCCGGCAGGGTCCCAAAGACTCTGATGCCGGCCAGAAAAATCACAAAGAGTATTACGATCGAGACCACCGTGCCGAAGAATTCACGGTCACCGGAGATAAAGGTCTTGTCGCGCGCAATCGTCGCCCGAATCAAAATAATCAGGCCGAGGACTTCCACCACAATCTGGGTGATGGCAATATCCGGAGCGCGCAGGAGCAGGAACATCAGCGAGCCGCCGAAACCGATGGCACCGACGCAGATTACCGCGCTGAGCAGGTCCTTCGTCTCCACTGCAATGATGGCAGCAACGATCATGAAGAACAGCAGAATGTAGAACAACGCCATGGACTGCACCTCTCACCAGATCCCGCACAAAAAGAACAACACCATAAGCAACCCCAATGTCACCCAGGTCAAATACACGGGGAGAATCCCGTTGTGAAGCCATCGCAAAAGACCGGTCACGGCGAGTCCCACCTTGCCGCTCTGATTGTACGGGTCGAAGTAGCCACGTTCCTGACCCGCGTATATCTGCTTGAGACCTCTCATAGACGAAACGGTCTTATAGAAATGCGTGCCGGGAACAATCATCTCGTCATTGGCCTGCACTTCTCCGCAAGTCCACGTGGGAACCCGTCTGACCTTCTTGGCGAATGCACCGCCGCTGAGCACCAACAGCCCCACGCCTAGACCAATCAGAAGCAATCCGGTAGCCAGGACCGAATTCCACGAGCCAATAAAGGCGCTTGCGCCGTCGGTCATATTGAGCGCCGGAAAGACAAACCGCTGCAACGGAACTTGATAGTAAAAGACTCCGAACAAGACACAGAGAAAGGCCAGTACCAACATAGGAACGGTCTGCAGCGCAGAGACTTCCTTCGTATCCTTGAGACGGTCGGGCAAACGCGACAGGAACACCGAGTGCAACACCTTCACGAACGAGGCCAAGGTCAGCGCGCTGCCAAACATGGCCGCGACCAGCCAGAAAGGCCACAGTCCGGCCCCACTGCCCGTCTCGACCGCTCCCATCTGCACGATGCCTTGATAAACCATCCACTTGGAGGCGAAGCCGTTGAGCGGCGGGATGCCCGAGATGCTCAGGGCCGCGATGAAACACGCCGTACACGTCCAGGGCATCTTCCGGCCCAGGCCGCCTAACTCGTCCAGCTCGGCCGTACCGGTCGCCTCCTCCACCGCCCCGCCGCAAAGAAACAGACAACACTTGTAGATGGCATGGTTCAACATGTGAAACACGCCGCCTGCAATGCCCACGGGCGTTAAGGTCGCAATGCCCAATACCATGTAGCCCACCTGGCTGATGGCGTGGTAGGACAATAGTTTTTTGAGATTGTGCTGCACCATGGCAACCATCACAGCGACGACGATCGTGGCCGCGCCGATGACCGCCAGCACGATGCTCAGGGCTCCGGGTTCGAGCTTGAACATCCTCGTCACGATCAACACGAGCAGGTAGATCCCCAACAGCTTGTCCAACGCCGCCGGTAGAAGCGCCATCACCGACGCCGGCGCGTACTCGCCGCCAGCGGGCAGCCACGTATGCAACGGCATCGCTCCCGCCTTCGTGATCGCCGCCAGCATCAGCAGCAGAAACGCGATGATCGGCAGCGCTGATGTGGTCGCCAGGTTGATCTGAGAGATCACGAAACTGCCCGAGAGCACCCAGATCATGCCGATGCCCAGCAGGAAGCCGGCGTCGGAAGCTCCGATCATGGCGAAGCTCTTGGTCGCCGCGAAGTTCGAGCTCTTCCCGCCGGTGCTGATCAGGAGATACAACGAGGCCGTGACAATCTCCCAGAAGATCAAAAGGAACAGGAGATGATCGGAGAGCAAGATGCCGGCCGACCCTCCGATCGCCAGCAGCAGCGAGCCATAAAACTCATTGGCCCGCGCCACGCCGGCCCGGGAGCCGACTGAATACAGGGCAATGAGCACACCGAAGCCCATGGCGAATATGAGCATGAAGGAGCCGAGCGGCCGGGACGCCAGGAGCAAATCCAGGCGGAAATCTCCCAGCGCCAGCACCGGCCATTCATACGAAAGTCCGCCACCTCGGAAGATCTGGATCGAGAGCACAAACGCGATGACGGAAACGACCAGCGCCGCCAATTTGAACAAGGGCTTGCCCCACCGGGGCACAAACAGCAACACGAAGCCCACAATCAGAGGCAGAAAAACCGGATATAAAAGGATCCTGTCCAATTTAGAAATCCTCCAATTTCATTTCCGGCGCACCGATGTCCTTCTTGAGCTGTGCCGTCTTCGCGCGGCTCAACTGCAACAGGGCTTCATAGTCGTGGAGAATCTGGTTGTGACGGTCCACCACGGCGATTCGCTCGGTACAACTGTAACACGGATCGACGGCCGCCAGGGTAATCGTCACGTCCGCGATGTGCTCGCCGATACACGACGCCTTGAAGGACGGGACATTGACGTAGCTCGGGGCCCTGACCTTATGCCGCACCGGCCGGTTGCCGCCGTCGCTGCGGACGTAGTGGAAGGTCTCCCCGCGCGGCGCCTCGGCGTGCCCACATCCTTCGCCGGGGGGAATCTCTTTCACTTCCACGGCAACAGGGCCCTTCGGAAGCTTCTGGACGGCCTGTCGAGCGATCTTGACAGCCTCGATCGTCTCCAGCAGGCGCACTACGGCCTTGGCGAACACGTCGCCTTCCGGCTGGCTGATGACGTTCCAATCCAGATCGGCGTAGGCCGCGTACGGGTCATCGTGACGCACGTCGATATCGATACCGCTGCCTCGAGCCGTCGGCCCGGTCACGGCGAATTTGACACCATCTTCCTTCTTCAGCACGCCGACGCCCTTGAGCCGGGCATGAATGATCGGGTCGTCGAGGACCGCCTTGGTCAACATCTCGGTCTTCTTCTCGATCACGTCCAGCTCTTTGAGGATCTTCGGCGCGAGCTCGTCGGGGACATCCTCCCGGCAGCCGCCCACTTTGACGTTCCCGTAGTTGTTGCGGTTGCCCGTGATCTCTTCGAGCAGATCGAGGACGGGCTCGCGGTATTTCCACGCCCACATGAAGACGGTATCGTAGCCGATGAAGTG
>JAFGCA010000679.1 GCA_016932895.1 Sedimentisphaerales bacterium
AGCTGCGTGGGCAGATTGGTCCCTCGTCCCGGAAAGATCCCCATGCCTTCATAGGCCAGCGTGTGCATCAGATCAACGGCACCGACAAACAGGTAAGCGATGCCCAGGAACAGGAGATAGTCGTTTCGGCTCATCTCCCGCGAGTTCCAGGCGATCATGAAGATGCCGCAGGCCACCACGATCGCGAAGACTTCCACGATGGTGTGAAAGACCAGATAGTCGTAGAAGGTGGTGGCGTGGAGGCCGGCAACGACGAGCCCGACAACCAACCACAGCCCATATTTCTCGAATGTATCGAACGAGCGTCTCAATCGCATACTTTTTTCTCCCACCCAAGCCTCACACAAGTCTGCCGGGATTATAACGGGTTCGAGCCGGGCAATCAAGCGGGAAACCCGGCACGGTACAGGCCCTTTTGCTAATGATCTCCTTGACGGCATGGGATAGCGGTGTATAGTACGCCTCAGGTGGGCCCAGATTCGGCGCCGGGGCGTGTCCGTTCTACAGGGCGATTTTCGGTGCGAGGGGCCGCCGATGGCATAGAATGGGATGCGAAACAACGAATGAGAGTTGGGAGCACAGGCATGACGGATGGAACGCATCTTTCGAGACGACAGCTTTTGAGGACCGGTTCGGTTGCAGCCGGCTGCGCCCTGTTGGGGTTCCGCCACAGTTGGGCCGGGGCGTCCGGCCATGTGAATCGCCCCAACATTCTGTGGCTGACCAGTGAAGACAACGGCATTTCCTGGGTCAGTTGCTACGGCGGAACGAACTGCCGGACGCCCAACATCGACAGGCTGGCCGCAGAGGGATTTCGGTATACGCACTGCTTCGACAACGCCGCGGTTTGTGCCCCCACTCGCTCCACCTGGATTACCGGCATGTATGCCATCTCCAACGGAACGCAACCCATGCGCAGCCGGAACGAGATTCCGCATGACGTGATCAAGTACTATCCCGACCTGTTGCGGAAAGCGGGATATCACACGTCGAACTGGACCAAGACAGACTACAACATTGGCGGACGCCCGGATCGTGACTGCTGGGATCTCCTGGATCGAAAGAGACGCTTCGGGTGGCGATACCGCAAGCCGGACCAGCCGTTCTTCGCCGTGGTGAACTCGACCAGCAGTCATGAGAGCCGGGCACATGGTAATGCAGACAATACGCGAAACGATCCCGGCAGGATGAAGCTGCACTCCTATCATCCCGATCTACCCGCCATCCGAAAGAGCTACGCCAAGTACGCCGATGCCGTGGAGAACATGGATAACGACATCAAGGAGACGCTGGATGCCCTGAAGGAAGACGGCCTCTACGAGGACACGATTGTCATCTACTGCTCGGATCACGGCGGTGTGATGCCGCGCAGCAAACGGTTCTTGTACTCCAGCGGGACGCATTGCCCGCTGGTCGTTCGTATCCCGCGGAAGTACAAACATCTGTGGCCGGCCGAAAAACCGGGGATGGCCGTCGATCGCATCGTGAGTTTCGTGGATATGCCCAAGACCTGGCTGAGCCTGGCCGGCGCCGAGATCCCGGAGACGTTCCAGGGCACGATCTTCCTGGGCGCAGGCGTCGAACCGGAGCCGCAGTACCATCTGAGCTTCCGCGAGCGGGCCGACGAACGCTGCGATTGCGTGCGCATGATTCGCGACAAGCGGTTCGCCTATTACAAGAACTACATGCCCTACGCCCCGGCCGGGCAGTACCTGGAGTACTTGTGGAAGATCCTGGCGGCGCCGGCGTGGGAGACGCATCACAAAGAAGGCAAGACCAATGCCATCACCGGCAGGTTCTTCAGGCCGCGCGTCTCGGAAGAGTTCTACGATACCGTCACGGACTTCGACAACGTGCACAACCTGATCGACGCCCCCGAGCAGCAGCAGCGGATCGCCCGGATGAGACAGGCCCTGCGACAGAAGCAACTGGAGCTGTACGATTCGGGACTTCTGCCGGAATCGATGCGCGAGAGGCGGGCGCGGGAGCACAACGTGACCATCTACGAAATGGTCCGCGATCCCAAGCTCTATCCCCTCGAGTCGTACCTGGACGCCGCCGACCGGGCGCTGGCCCGCAACGCCAATGACCTGCCGACGTTCGTCGAGGGAATGTCCCACGCCGACAGCGGCGTTCGTTACTGGGCGGTTGTGGGACTTCATCTGCTCGAAGGCGCAGCAGCCCCCGCGACGGAGACGCTCCAGAACGCTCTGCGTGACGAGTCGGACGAAGTCAAGATCATGGCGGCCTGGACGCTGGTCAAGCTCGGTCGCAAAGAGGCCGGCCTGGAGTGTCTGCGAAACCTTTTGAACGGCGGGACGACGGCCGAGCGTACGCTCCTCAACGTTCTCGCTTGGATGGAAGCCGATGCCGTGCCCCTCGTGCGGGACTACCTGCGTGCCCATCCGAGAAAGGCCAAGAACATCCTGGCCAAGATCGCCCAGGATCATGGGATTGAGATTCCGAGGTAACCGGCAGAGACCGTCTCATGCTCCCGCGGAGCCGGCGGTTTGCGCAAAGAGGCGTGGCGATTCGCAGATCAAGCGCGCGAGTCGCGTCGGCCGTTATGTACCGGGTGTTCACTCGTTTCACTTGGATGCGATCACGCCGATGTCGGCGGCGGAGGCCCAGGGGTTGTTGTTGACCTCGGAGAGCACGCGCACGAGGACGTAGCGGCCGCGAACCGGCCTCTTGCAATCGGCCGCCTGCGGCGTGCGGACCTTCTTGAAGGTCGCCCTCGCCGCCGGTTTGCCGAACGCATTTGCTGAGTTGCCGACGTAGAACTCCGTTTCGGCGAATGCACCGTTCCAGCCGCTGTCCTGACGCGCGAGGTAACGGAATCCGCGAATGTCGTACGTCGCACCCAGATCGATCACGAGCTCGTGCGGGTGCCTGGCGAGCTTGCCGGAAAACTGCGAGTGCCAGACGGTGCGCGGATTGCCGTCGATGGCGTAGACCACTCGGCGGTCGTTGGCGTGGTTCTCGCTGCTGAAGCGAACCAGTTTCATCTCCGCCGCCGGGATCAGGTCCTTTTCAACGATCCGGTTGACCTTGCCTCGGTAGTTGTCGGCTTCGGCGCGGGTCGATCCCCATTTGGCCTTGCGATCCCGTTCGTGGCGCGTGCGGTCTGCAAATGTACCGGGCTGCACCGGCGTGTGTGACTGCTCGGCGTACGCTTTCATGCGCGCAAGAACGTCGGGGTGTTTGCCGGCGACGTCACTCGCTTCGCTGATATCTGCGTCGAGGTCATAGAGTTCCCACGGGGCGTTCTTCTTCGGCTGGATGGCCTTCCAGTGGTCCATGCGAACGGCGACCTGGGAACCATACTCCCAGTAGAGGAACTCGTGTTTCCGTTGCTTGCGGCCGGCCGCCTTGGGGCCGATGAGTTCCGGAAGAATGGAGAGCCCGTCGATGCCGGCGGGCGGCTCGGCGCCGGTCAGCTCGGCAAGCGTGGGCAATACGTCCGGCTGATAGAACAGCAGGTCACTTACCCGACCCGGCTCGATCCTTCCGGGCCAGCGGACGATGAACGGAATGCGCAAGCCGCCTTCGTAGAGATTCCCTTTTCCGCCGCGAAACTCAACGCCCGTCCTCGGATCGACGTTGGGCCCAAAGTAGCCCCGCGGATAGTCCTTGCTTCGGAAACGGTCCTGGCCACCGTTGTCGCCCGTAAAGAAGACGATCGTGTTGTCTTCCAGATTCAGCTCCCGCAGCAGACGGAGAACCTGGCCGACATTGTTATCGACCATCGTGACCATCGCCGCGTAGTTCTTGGTGTCTTGCGGCACGTCAGAGTCTTTGACCCAGTCGTCATCCTGATACAACTCCCACGCCGGATCGTTCTCGGGAATGTCATACATGCCGTGCGGCGGTGTAATCGGCAGGTAGCAGAAGAAAGGCCTGTCCTTGTTGCTGCGAATGAATTTCAGCGCCTCGTCCATGATGGCGTAGTGGGAGTAGGTCGGCCCGGTCCGTCCGCCGTGGTTGCCCGCCAGCTCGACTTCCTCGCTGTTGCGAATCAGGTAGGGGGGATAGAAGGAATGGGCGTGGACCTGATCGTAGTATCCAAAAAACACGTCGAAGCCGTGCTTCTCCGGCACCCCCGTCGAGTCCCGACCGCCGCAGCCCCACTTGCCAAAGCCGCCGGTGGCGTAGCCGATCCCCTTGAGCATCGAGGCAATCGTCTGTTCTTCGGCCCGCAGCGGCGTTCCGCCGTCGTTGACGCGCACCGAGGCATGTCCCATGTGTTTTCCGGTCATCAGGGTGCAGCGCAGCGGCGCGCACACCGGCGCCCCGGCCAGCGCCTGCGTGAACCGAATCCCCTCGGTCGCCATGCGGTCGATACGCGGGGTGCGGATGCGCGGATTCCCCATGTGGGACAGTTCGTAGTAGGCCAGCTCGTCCGACATGATGTAAACGATGTTCGGTCGCCGTCCGGTAGTCTTGCTCCGAGCCATTGCTGCGGCGGCGGCCTGGTTGGTGACACACTTTGTTCCTGCGCACAGTGTCGCGCCGGCGGCGCCTACCGTTCTGATGAACTGTCGTCGATTCATAACTCGGTGTCCTTTACATGGTTTCGTTGGTTGTCACTGGGAGCGCTGCGCTCACCGGGCCCATTTCGAGCGTAGGATACGGCTCGATATACTGGAATATTTACGCCAGCCGGACCGAGTCCGTCAAGCTCGACGTTCCGGACTGTTTTGAATGAAGGACTGCGAGCGGTTGCCAAACGAGCACGCTCTTGATATTTCTTGAGGACGTGGTCGGCGTGCCCTGCGGTTGCGTAGTAGACGCCGGGGATTTCTCGTTGTCCGGGCTTATGCCGGATCGAAATCAGATGGACTTGAGGGAGCAACGAATGGAACGACGTACATTTATCAAGACGACGGGGGCATGGGGATTGAGCGTCGCTCTGCCGTGGGACGGTTCGGCGAGCCCGCAGCGACGGTCCTCGACTTTCCTGAAGGAGAAAACCTCGGATCGAATGCTCTTTGCGCGCCCGCACGATGGTGCGGAAGTGAAGATCTCGCCCGTCGGTTTGGCATGGCTGCCCTGTCCGGCGGCCGCCGAGTACCGGGTCGACATATTCGATGAGAGCCGAAAGCGCCTCTACAGCGCCGGAGCCGGCAAGGATCCCGTGCATTGCCCGGATCGGGTCTTTCCGGCCGGCGCGTACACCTGGGATGTTGTCGCCCTCGACCGAAGCGGCAAGGAAATCTCCCGGCGCGGCCGGCGCTCGTTCGTTATTTCCAGGGACGCGGCAAAGCTGCCCTGGGTCGATCCCGGAGAGCTTTTGCGTCGCGTGCCCGAGGGGCATCCGCGGATTTTGTACCCGAAGTCGGCTCTGGAGCGCATTCGCTCGACGCTGGCAACCACGCGCGGCACGTCGTGGAAAGCCTGCCGGGTGGCGGCTGAGAGAGCCCTGTCCAAGGGTGTCCCCGACTACCCGAAATACCATCACATCAAGGACGCCGTGACACGGCGCCTGGAATATCAGAAGTACTTCGGCTATTTTCGCGGCTACGTCAACGGCGCCTTGATGGATCTGGCCCTGGCGTATTTGATGACCGAAGAAGCGAAGTATGCGGAGGCCGCCAAAAAGATCCTGC
Organism: Sedimentisphaerales bacterium; assembly: GCA_016932895.1. The sequence goes on from JAFGCA010000679.1 coordinate 5,610, forward strand.
TCGAGATTGCCTCCTGGCCCACCGATGACGAGGACGTGACTTCCGTCAGTGCCCGGTGGGGGGACGAGGCCGGTTTGTCCTTTTCGAAATGCGCCCACATCGCCTACGACTGGCTCTACGACGCGTTTGACGACCGCGAGAAGAAACTTGTGTCCCGGATGTGCCGCGCGCGGGCCTGGCAGACGTATCGGCGACTGACGAGAAAGAACTACCTCACGTTTCCGGGAGAGAGCCACGATGGACGCCTGATCGCGTATCTCACCGACATGGCCCTGGTCATGGCCGGTGAGACGCCCGACGCCGAGACCTGGTTGACGTACTCGCTCAAGGCCCTGCTGACCTTCTATCCCCATTGGGGCGGAATCGATGGGGGCTGGGCCGAAGGGACCGCGTACGGGCTCTGGTACAACACCTTCTACATTCCCGCCTTCGAAGGGCTGCGGCAGCTTTGCCGTTACGATCTCTGGCAGCGTCCTTTCTTCAACAACATTCGCTACTTCTTTTTCTACTGTACGGCCAATCACGGCGAAATCCGGCCTTTCGGTGACAGTGCGGAGACCGGCGGCCCCGGCGTCCATCGAGGCAGCGGATATGCCGATTTGATGGCGTTTCACGCCCACCGGTACGATGATCCCTACATCGGCTGGTGGGTCAATCAGATCCCGGATCGCTCGGGCGGCGGCGGTGGATCGCTCTCGCTGTTGCACGCAGACGAGTTGCCCGCCAAAGCGCCGAAGGACCTGCCCAACTCCCGCGCGTTCGAGAGCGTGGGGTGGGCCGGGTTGCACAGCGACGTATCCGATCCGCAGAACGACACTTGCCTTATCTTCAAGAGCAGTCCGTACGGCAGCGTCTCGCACAGTCACGCGGACCAGAATGCGTTCGCCATTATGAAAGGCGGGGCGGCCCTGGCGATTCCGTCGGGCTACTACGGGCCCTCCTACGGAAAGCCGCACCACGCGCAGTGGACGCGGTCCACCAAGGCGAACAACTGCATATTGATCGACGGCCAGGGCCAGACGATCCGCTCGGCCGCGGCGCGCGGTGAGATCGTCGATTTTCGCGACAGACCGGGCTATTCCTTTGTTGCCGGAGATGCGACGCCGGCGTACGAGGGCAAGCTTGGCAAGTGGATTCGCCGCATCTTGTTACTGCGTCCGGGTCTGTTCCTGCTCCTGGACGAAATCGTCGCACCCACGCGCAGCCGGTATCAGTGGATGCTGCACGCGTTTGAGAAGATGGACGTTACGGATGCCGGGATCCGGTCGCGACGAAAGGGCGCGGCCCTGGACGTCTATCTGGCTTGTCCTCAAGGTCTGGTTCTGTCTCAGACCGATGAATTCGACACCCCGTACAACCAGGGCATTCCGCTGGCCTATCACAAGCAGAGAGCCAATCACTGGCACGTCACGGCTGAAACCGTGGAGAAATCGCGTGTCGCGCGGATCGCCGCCGTGATGGCCGTGTTCGGCGCCAAAGAACGCTTCGAGGTACAACTCCACGAACAGGACGGTTGGTTCGGAGCTACGGCTTCCGGGGCCTTCGGCCGGGTCGAAGGTTGGATTCGGACCGGCGCAGCCGGGGCCGTGCCGGCGGGTTTTGCCACCCAGAGACCCGACAGGCCGGTCGACCTGTGCGGCCGCAGCCGCGATGGGGAGTTCTGCCAGTAGAGCCAGGCGCGGTTGGAGCGGGCATTTCGCGTGTTACGCTTCTGGTCGGGGAGGGTCTATATATATGAAGAAGGCGGCTCCCGCGGCGAAAAAGCGCCCTGGAAGGCCGTAAAGGGCGATTCGAGGGCGTCGGTCACATGCGCGGAGGGAAATGTGGAAAGAAAGTTTGAGTTTTCGGACGGTCGTGCGTCTGTAGTACTGGTGGCCGTACACGGGTACGGCCGTAATGTGGGTTCTCGTGCGGAAAACAGGGGTCGTTTTGAAAGGGACCGACAATGAAACGGGCAGGGAATTCTGTGAGAACGGGTATCATCGTGGCAACGGTTCTGGCGATGGCGACGGGCGCGTGGGCGGCCGATGCGGGTCGAAAGCAGGCCGACCGGGTGCTGAACCTGGTTCCGGCCGAGAGCCTCTTCTGCGTCCGCATCAACAATCTCGACGGCGCCCTGTCAGGGGCGACGGATTTCCTCACCGGCATCGCGCCCGAGGGCTTCAACGCCGGGACCATGGTGACTGCCAAGCTTGGCTCCATGGTGGGCCAGGACCGCATGGAGCAGGTCCGCCGGCGGGGCAACTTCACGATGTTCGGCGTCATGCTGCCCGACGGCGAAGGCAACCAGAATCCGTTTGCGAATCTGTTCACGGGGATGCTGGTGCCGGTCAAGGACTACGACGCCTTCGTGGGCGGTGACGCCCCGGCCGGACGCGGCATCGCCGCTGTCAGCGTGGACGGCCAGCCTCGCGCGATTGCGATGCGGCTCGGACGCTACGCGCTGCTCAGCCAGCCGGGCGCCGACGACAAGCTCAAGAGAGCCCGGCGCATGCTCCAGGGCGGAAAGGCGAGCCTGGGCTCGGCCTTGAAGCCGCAAGACAAGGAGCTCGCCGCGGCCGCGCCCATCTGGCTCTACGCGAACGTCGAAAAGGCCTCGGCCATTGTCAAGCCGATGGTGTTCGGCAAGCTCGAGCAGATCAAGGCCGGACTGAAGAAGGCCTCAGAGCAGGAAGACATGCCGATCGCCAATCCGGAAGGGATCATCCGCTTCTATGCGGGCCTGCTGGATATGATCACGAGCGAGACGGCCTGGGTTTCCGTGGGCCTGACGCCGTCGTCGCAGGCCTGCCACGCGACGTTTACGATGAAGACGCTGCCCGGGACGAAGCTGGCCGGGACCATGGGCGCGGTGCCGCACGCCAGCGCGTACAAGAGGGCGCTGGGCAATCTGCACGACGATGCGGTCATCAACTTTGCCGCGGCGATGGACGGCGAAGCCTGGGAAAAGAGCTATCAACTGTTCATCGACCTGATGCCAAAGATGATCGAGGCGGAGGTCTCAGAGGCCGAAATGGCGGACCTGCGCAAGCTCGTGAGCAAGTCGTTCGGGGCGATGGGCGAGTCGCTGAGCTTCTCTTTTGTCCCGGCAGGCGAAGGGCCCGGCATGTTCTCGATGCAATACGTGTTCGAGGTCGAGGACGGAGCGGCCATGGAAGATGCGATTCGCGAAGGCTTGCAGGTGGCGAACTCGAAGATGTACCGGGAGTTCATGGCCAACTTCGGCATGCAGGTCCGCGCCGTGGTGGAGTCCGAGACGACGACGTACCGGGACGTGCGCATCAACTCGGCCCGGCTGACGTTCGAGGCCGACGACGAAGATTCGCCGCCGGCCCAGATGCTCCAGGCCATGTGGGGCGGCGGATTCGACTATCGCTGGGGTGTCACCGACGGGCACTGCGTCTACGTCATCGGCAAAGACGCCGACAAGCACACGCGCAGATTGATCGATCAGGTCAAGGCCGGTGGCGCCAAGGGTGTTTGCCCCGAGATGCAGGCGGCGCTGGCGTCGATTCCGAACAGCGACAAGGCCGACGCGGTCGGGACGTTCAACTACGTCCGCATGCTCAACGCGACGCTCAGTGCCATGCCGCTGCCCGGAGGCAAGAAGCTGGCCCCGCTCAACGCGCCCACCGAAGGCAACGTGGCGTTCGCTGCCTTCAGCGCCGACGACGGGTTTACCATCGATCTCGTCTTGCCCCGCAAGCACATCATGGAGATCCAGTCCGCGTTGCAGAACTTCGGCGAGCAGGTCAAAGAAATGGAGAAGCAGTAGACGACGCGCAGCCGCATCAGGAGACATTGTCGCGCAAGAGGATGCTGTCATCCTGAGCCGCGGGCGAAGGATCTGGCCTGAGAACGGGAAGTTACTCTCGTACGCGGGCTGGATCCTTCGCTGCGCTGCGCTTCGTTCAGGATGACAAACCGGGCAAAGACGGATCGAAATTCGTATGACAAGCTGGTTTCGTACGGACGCTTCGCAATTGGCGTCAGTCGGATCGGTTGTGTTCGACGAAGATGAGCTCGTTTGTCTGAAATCCGAGGCGCTGGGCCCGGGCGACCAGGTCGTCGCGGACGGAGCGGTCGAGCGTCTTTTCGCGGGCGAGGATCCACAGGTAGGAGCGGCTCGCCCCGCAGACCATGGCGTAGGCGTAGTCGTCGGGCTCGAGAGCGATCACGACGTAGCTGCCGTAGAAGGGTCTGAAGAAGGAGACTTTCAGATGGGCCGTGGTCGGGTCGCCGACGAGGTAGGCGCGGCCTCTGGCCTCCTTCCATTTGCCGGAGCGTTCGTCGAAGCCCCGGTTCAGGACGTCGATCCGGCCGGTGTCGCGACGCGTGTACGTGGCCGAGACGTTGCTGAGGCCGCGCTCGAAGCTGTGATCGAGCCGGGCGATCTCGTACCACGTGCCGAGGTAGCGCTGGACGTCGAAGTCGCGCACCGGCTCGATGCCGTCGGGCACACTGACACATCCGGCCAGAAGGGCGGGGGCCAGAAGCAGCAACCGCTTGGCTCTTTGACAAATTCGGCTCTTTTTCATGCGGTACCTCCCGGATTCAGTCTGCCGGCGTCGACTCGCTGCGCGAGCTGATCGAGCAGGGGACGCTGGCTCTTGAGGATTTTGTCACGGGCCCGCTCGATGGGGAACCAGTCGGCGCGATCGACTTCGGGGAAATCCTGCTGCCGGCCGGAGCGGGGCGGCCATTCCATCGAGAACGTGTTGCTCTGGATCGCGGCGGGGTCGCAGTCGCCCGCGACGGCCCAGGCGTGGACGATCTTGCCGCCGGCTTGCTTGACCGGTTCGAGCGGCGCGAACGTCCCGGCCACGGCCAGGCCCGTCTCTTCCTCGAACTCGCGCCGGGCCGCGGCCAGCGCGTCCTCCTCGGCGGTGAACTCCCCCTTTGGGATGGACCACGCGCCCCGGTCTTTGCGGGCCCAGAACGGACCGCCCGAGTGGACGAGGAATACCTCGACGCGGTCGCGGCGTCTGCGATACATCAGCAATCCGGCGCTTTGCCTGGCCATAGGCGGTGGCTCCTTCGACTGGGTTAGGATAACGCATGCAGGGGCCGGAGGGCAAGGGGGAGCGCGCGATGACCGGGACTGGCCTGCGCCCGCGATCGATGGTATAAGACGGATACGTCGTCGGTGGGGCCCGGTCGGAAGGGCCCGAGGCGCGATCTGTCGTTTTGTGTTCGTGAGCCCATGCGAATCGCAAGGATGAAAAAGGCCCGGGGCCCGTGGGGCAAGCCGGTGAAGGATTTTCTGCGGCTGGCCCGCGTGGATGACCTGTTGTCCCGGCTCGGTTCTGTGCTGATGCGGAGCAGTCCGAAGGCCACGATGTGGACGGCGGGGATCGCCCTGTCCGGGCGCCTGGCGAGCTACCTGGGGCTGCCCGGCTTCACGCGCTGGCAGGCCCTGACGGCGCCCGTCGTGGTCGGCGGCGGCTTCCTCGCTCTCGGTGCGGCCTTGCGCTATGTCCCCCGGGCCCTCTCGGGCCGGCTCGCGACCGTGGCCGAGGCCAACGATCTGAACCTGATGGAGGACTACCGTAAGAGCCAGGCCCCCGAGCATCTCGACGTGCTGTGGGATAAGGTCTTCTGGTACGAGTCCGAGATTCGCTACGACCGTCAAGAGCGCCACGCCGAACGCGACCAGATTCGCGCGCTGCGGGGGCAGGTGGAAAGGGAGATTCGCGCCTGGGACGGTGACGTCCTGCAGCCGCTGGGCCTGATCGAGGACAGTGACTTCGAGGACGTCGTGACGGCGGTCCTGAGCGAGCGCCCGCTGACGCGCGATTTCGAGAAGTCGCGCGAGGGCTTCGTCGTCTCGGCCCTGTACGCGCTGCGGCACTGTCTGCCGCAGTCCAGCGAAGCGTATGACGTCGGCTTTCGCCTGAGCCTGTACGAAGACCTGTGCGACGGGGCCTATTTCGACCGCAGCGACGTGAAGCTCTCGGAGCAATACGCGGGCAACCAGTTGCTGGCGGAGGTGAAGAAGGCGGTAGGGTTCGGCCGCCTCGACGGCATCCACCAACTGTCGCAAAAGGTGGCCTCGCAGTTCTGGTTTTTCCTGGTGACGCGCAAGATCGCCACGCGCGCCGGTGCAGCGATCCGGCAGCTCAGCGAGAAGTACGGCACCGACGCCTTCAACTCCCAGGTCCTGCTGTGGCCGGGCGAGGAGGACGCCGCGTGGCTGGACCGGTGGCCCGGAGCCCGCCAGGACGTTCTGGCGCTGCGCAAATGCATTGTCCACGCGGCGCTGGGCCGGGATTGGCAGCATGCCGCCGAGATGATTGACCGCGCGTTTCTGCCCTGTTTCGTGTTCGCCGCCGAACTCCGCGCCCGGTACGATCCGCAGTACTGCGACGGGACCCTGGACTATGTGAGCGAGGACACGGGCGAGCCGGTGAAGAACAACCTGGCGGACGATCTGGAAACGCTCGGCTTTCGACGCCGTGACATCGACAGAGCGCAACGCTTTGCCGCGCGGGTCGAACGCGAGCAAGCGGCCCTGACGGATTACCTGGATTCGGGGCCGAAGCGCGCCTGGCGGAACGACCGTGTGACTCTGCGCGCCGTCCGGATTGCCTTCCACACGAACCGCAACGGATTGAAGAAGATGCTTCTGCACGACGAAGCGACGTCGCGAGAGCAGATCGAGCGAGAGATCGACGCGGCGGTTGCCGAGGCGTCGACGTACAGCGACCGGCTCATCGGGCTGCGGCTGCACCACCAGCTCGCGTTGTTGCAGCTCGCCGGGTACAAAGACCTGGCAGCCAAACTGGCGTATCCTGCCTGAGCGGCGTGCGCGTTGCGAGCGGCTGACATCGCCTTGTGTCCGTTTCGCAAATGCAGTCAGGTGCAATCCATAATTATCTCATGCACACGGAAAACGGTTGACGCGAAGGCGGCAAAGTGTTTTACTGAAAAAGTGTGTGGATGTCGCAGGCGTCGTCCGAAAGGGGAGAACAATGGTGGTTGTGTGTCCTCATTGCAGGAAGAGGCTCAAAGTTAGCGAGGACTTGGCCGGAGCGCACCGCGCCTGTCCGGCTTGCGGGAAGGTGTTTACGATTCCGGCCCTGCCGTCGCAGTCAAAGAAGACCAGACCCGCCGCGCACCACAGCGGCACGCCTGTCGCAGTGACTCCCGTTCGTATCCAGCCCGACAACCGCGTCTGTTGCCCGTGGTGCAAGAAGGTCTTTCGCGTGATCGGCGCTGCACGCGCCGAGCACGCGGGGCAGACGGAAAGAGCGGCACAGAGGCCGTCGGTCGGGGCGAGCGGGCCGGTCCGTCCTGCCGGGGCGGCGGTGCCGCCCCCGTTGCCGCAGCCTCGGGCGGTCGAGAAACCGTCCGTCGCGGCGGCCGCACCAGCAGGGCCGAGCAAGCCCCTGCCCACGCCGGCAGCGAGCAAGACGCTTCCTGCGGGTCTCGGGCGGGCCTTGCGTCCCGACCAGGTGCGGACCGCCAAGGCGCACGCCCGGAAGTACTCCCCGGCTCTGTTCGGCCTGGTTCTGCTGTGCTTTTGCTTTCCGTTTACGCACATCTCCTGCCAGGGCGATCGCGTGGCGACGTTCAGCGGCGTCCAGTTGGTGGTGGGGACGCGGATATCCATGGCTGACATGGAGCTGCTCGGACAGAACCCCCGTGCATCGCAGCAGAGAGTGGGCCGCGAATTCTGGGCGATCCTGGCCTTCCTGAGTGCCGGCGCCGGTCTGGCTGGATTCGCCCTGAAGGATCGAAGGCGGTATCTCGGCGGTGGCATTATCGGCGGGGTAGGGGTGCTGACCTTGTTGCTGCTGAAACTCAGAATCGACGATGCCGTTCTCCGGGAGGGTGAGGGAGTGCTCCGCGCCGAGTATGGTGGTGGCTACTATCTTGCGATGCTGCTTTTTGCCTGCGCAGCGGCCTTGCACGGGTATTTGTTATGGGATGCGAAACAGCCGCCGGGGCGCAAGCCGGCGCTGCCGGCGCCATAATGGGGGCTGTCGCGCTTCGGCGGGAGCGCCGTAGCAAGTGATTGTCCGTACGGCCGATGTCGAGGTGGCGCCCTGTTGGCTGAGGGTGATGCCGAATGTGAAGACGCTTCTGGAACTTGTGGGAGCAGAGAAATGAGTGAGGACGCGCCTGTTTGGTATCTTCCCGGTGACGACAACCAGCCCCAGGGACCCTATGACACCGTCACGGTGCTTGAGGGCTTGCAGGACGGCCGGCTGGCCCCGGACGCCTTGTGCTGGAAGGAAGGCATGTCGGACTGGCAGCCCCTGGGCGAGACCGACCCCTTTCGTCAGGAGCTTGAGGCGGCCCGCCGCGCCGGGCGACGACGGGCTCGAAGGATGGCCCTGGGCGTCGTCGTTGTACTCGCGCTTGCCGGTGGGGCCGTCGCCGCTTATTTCGTCCTGCGGGACCCTCCCGAGGTAGCCCAGGGCAAGAAGCTCATGGCCGCCGGACTCCATGAACAGGCGGCGCAGACGCTGCGGGCGTACGTGAAAAGCAACCCGCTGGATGAAGAGGCGACGTATCTGCTCGCCATGGCCCGGATTCGGGAGTTCGCCGAGAGCGATACGGACCGCTTCTGGAACGCCAGTGGAGCCTTGCAGGAAGCCGAGCAGGAGCTTGGCAGGCTTTTTCGAACCGATACGAAATGGCTGGAGAAGGCGCGGTCGGACGTTTCCGCGGCTCTTTCAGGTCTGCCTTCAGGCACGCCGGCCGGGCAGATGCAATCTCTGGAGGGCGCGCGATTTCAGGCCCGGCTCAAGCTCGCCGACGAGAAGCAGTTGGCTGCCGAGCTGCTCCGATCTCTGGAGCAGAGCAGCAATCCCTCCGATGTTCTGCGCGCCGGCGAGCTGGCCACGCAGATTCTGGACTGGGACCCGTCGCTTGCGGATCGCGTGGTCGCACAGGTGTTGCCCACCGGCAAGGTCTCGGGGCTGGGGCTTTCGAGCGTTCTGAACCTGTTGTCACGGTGGGCCGCTGAGAGGCCGGAGGTCGCCAAGGGTGTCTCGGCCGAGCTTCTCAAGCGCGCGGAGTCTTTGCTGGGGTCGGGGGGCGGCGAGCAGGCGAAGCAGTTCCTGCGAAAAGCCCTGGAATTCAATCGCGACGCTTTGCAGACGCAGGAGCACGCGCTGCTCTACATCCGCCTCATGGATCCGGACGACACCAAGCTGACCCAGTGCCAGCTCTTTTTGAGCAAGTACCCGGAAAGTCCGCATCTTGCGGATGTGCATCGGATCGTCGTGACAGATGCGGCCACGGTGTTCGATCGTTACGGCCGGTGGAATCGTTCGCAGAGCCAGTCGTATCTGGCGGCCGGCCTGGCGTCGGCCGGGACCCTGATCGAGAAATGGCCGCGAACGAACGAGCTGGACGTGCGGGTGTATGAACTGGCCAAACGACTCGCCCGGGACAATCAATATGACGCAGCTCTCGATGTCACCGAGGATCTGCTGGCCGCGACGCCGCAATCACCGGTACGAATCCAGATCGAAAACGACCGCGCCCAATGGCGCGTCCAGGTCGGACTGGGAACGCTCCCGGCGGAACTCGACACCCTGGCCCGGCAGCTCGACGAGGACCTGAGCATCAAGGACCTGACGATGCCCGCGGCCGTACGCACGCTGGCCGAGAGTCCCGAACTGGTGCATGTGATACGCGTGACGGACGGATGCACGGCCAACAAATTCAACTCGGAGGAGATCGAGATGCTGCGCCGGTGGGTGGCCGGCGGAGGGATCCTCTGGGCCAACAACGACGTTCTTTCGCTGTTTGACATCAAGTACACGGTTGGCTATTGGCTTGCCGGGGCCAAGGAATGCGTGCCGGCGGTGCCGCAGGAATCCTGCCCGGTCGTCTCGGGCTGCCAGCGGATCGTGGCGAGCAAGGGACATCCGGCGGCTTCCAATCTCAACCACCCCCGGGTCATCCCGCTGTTGACCACGGCGTATCGGGAAGAGCGATATGCCTACTGGTCTCTGGTTCCGTACGGCGACGGGTGGGTCAGCGATGCCAAGACGGTGGATACGGCCAAGCATGACGGCGCCCGGTTCTGGCTGAACTTCCGCCTGTTTTGTCTGGGGCGAGAGATTCCGGGCGCGCCGGACTATGTGGCTCCGAGTGTGCCGGAAGCGCCCGGGCGGCCAACGCTGCCGCAAGGGGAACGACGGGCGTCTCCGCCGGCGCCGTCGGATGCGCTGCAGCAACGGCCGACGCGGATCACGAGTCTGGAGGCTTTGAAGAGCGCGCTGTCGTCGGCCCAGACGCACGGCATTCTCTGGGTGGCGCTGCCTCGGGCCGACACGGACGACGAGGCCCGCGACGCGTTGCAGCGATGGGTGCATCGCGGCGGGGTTCTCTGGGTGGAGACGGACCTTGCCTCGCTCTTTGGTTTCGGCAGTCTCCGCCGGGACGCTTCGCTGGCCCTGATCGGCTCGGCGCGCGTGGCGTC
>JAFGCA010000075.1 GCA_016932895.1 Sedimentisphaerales bacterium
CCCGTCGAGCAACATGTGGGACGACTATGACAAGATCGGTAAAGGTGTCAATATGGACGCCTATAGCATCGGTAACGGGAAGGCGGTGTGGATCAACAATAAGGTCGCGCCATTTAACAATGCAAGAGTCAGGCAGGCGCTTTCGGTAGGCACCGACAGGATGCCTATCGCACAACTCATCAGGAGTGCAGATCTCCCGATACGGTACTGGCCGCAGCCGCCAGATACCCCGGGCTTCATTCCGGATAGCGATTTGCCGGCGGAAACAGCTCAGCTTTGGAAATATGATGTAGACAAAGCGAAGCAGATGCTTGCCGAGGCCGGTTATCCTAACGGTTTCAAGACCGAGATGATCGTACGCGCGAGCGCCCTTAATCAGGATATCGCCGCGATTCTGCAGGAACAGTGGGCGAAAATCGGTATCCAAGCCGAAATCAACGTACTCCAGCCGGCAGCTTTTGACCGAGATGCCTACGCCGTGGAATACAAGGGTTTGGCAATCCCCGACGGTTTTGACGCGTCAAATCCAATCGCCGTACTCTCTTCCGAAGGGCTAACGGGTGCGTACTACAACACCACGGGCTATTCGAATCCCGAGTTTGATAGTGTGACGAACGAGCTGCTGCAGGAATTTGACCTCGACAGGCAAAACGAGCTCATTAAAGAGGCTTCACTGATCATCATGAAGGACGCGGCCTGCATACCGCTCGCGGTCTCCGCGTACAGAGTGTACTGGTGGGACTGGGTCAAGAACTACTTCGGTGAGTACAGCTTGAGTGACGGAAATAAGACTGAGATGATGTCCTGGATTTGGATAGACCAGGCGAGGAAGAAGGAGTTGGGATTCTGACAAGCTGATTACTGGCTGTAAAAACCCATGGGGGGCAAGGTTGATTACCTTGCCCCTTTTTTTTCGCACGGCGAACCCACTCCCCGCTCAGGGGATGTTGAAGCGGTCAAGTTCGGCGTTCCGCGGGAAAACCGGCGTTATCGAAGCCCCCGGATAACGCCATCCTCATTGGATAAGGTTCGCTTCCAGCCAGTCTTCCTTTGGACTGTAACCCAGCCCCGGCTTCCCGTTCAGGATGAGATAGCCATCGGTGAAGTCAAGCGGCTCATCGAGCATCTCGTTGAATGTGGGGATGGCCTGGAAACCGCTTTCGAGACGGTAGAAATTAGGTATTGTCGAGCAGACGTGGGCTGCCGCGATGATTTCGTGCGGGCCGAGCGGAACGCAGTGCGGGCTGAAGGGGATGTTATACAGTTCGGCCAGGTTGGCGATCTTGCGGGCTTCACTGATACCGCCTGTCCAGAGTGTATCAGGCATGATGTAGTCGGTGAGACGATTCTGGAGGATGGGGACGAAGTCCCAGCGGGTGTACAGGCGCTCGCCCACGCAAATCGAGACCTTGGTGTTCTCGCGCACCGTGCGGAGCGCGTCGACGGATTCGGGGGGTACCGGCTCTTCAAACCAGTGGATGCCGAACCGCTCATGGAGCGTGTTGGCAAGCCGGATGGCGGTCGGAACATTGTAGTGGCCGTGTGCGTCGATCAATACCTCGTGCCGGGGACCGACGACGCAGCGGACGGCATCGATGATGTCATAGCCGAGCTGCTCACCTTCCTCCGAGATCTGGCCGTCCTGATGCATGCGATGGAAGGGGCGCATCGTGAGGAACGGATCGACCTTGCTCGCAGTGTATCCCTGGTCGATGACGTTCTTCCTTGCGCAATCGGCGAATTCCTCGGGCGTCTTGGCGCCGATGAACCAGGTATTGTTATAGAGCAGGATTTTGTCCCGGAAGCGGCCGCCGAGAAGCTCGTAGACGGGCTTGCCAACTTCCTTTCCTTTGATGTCCCACAGTGCGAGATCGACGGCAGAGGTGATAGCCGTGCCAAAGCCCCGGGACCCAAAGTAGGTGAACTGGCGATAGATCTTGTGCCACAGGCGATCGACATCGGCGGGATCCTCGCCGATGAGAAGCTCGCGGACCTCTTCGAGCCCCGTCCGGCAGACGCGCGCAACGTTTTTCTGGGCCGCCCCCGCCTCGCCCCATCCGGTGATGCCGGCATCTGTATCGATACGAAAATAAGTCCAGGTGCCGTGTTCACGTCCCGTGCCGGCGGCATCGACGGTATAAACCTTCGTGTCGGTGATTCTCATATATTCTTCCTTTTCCGTGGACATTGCCCCGCCCTTCCTGCCGTACGAACATCGACGGTGTCACGAGCAGCTTCGGCACGTTTGCTGAACCGGCCTGCTGCCCGGGTCGAGCGGGGATTACCAAGATGATAAGAGCCGTTATCCGGGCTGTCAAGGAAAGAACGAAATCAGCAGCCGCCTGCAAAGCAGGCGGCTTTTGCTTTGGTAAAATTCACCTGGCATGCGGAGCGACTCGATCCACGGGCGCGGATTGTGCCTTGGCATAAGCATCGAGCTGCGAATCCCCGCGCGAGGTCTCGTCGGGTTCCCGGTTTGACCTGGCGGCGAATATCGAACACCACGATTACGGTTCAAGAGGTAAGAGCACCGGCCGGCGCTTCTCCGATGATTGCAGGGCCGCCTGACACAGCTCAACCGCCGCTTTGCCATCGGCTCCGGTCACGGATGGTGTTCGGTTTTCCAAAACGGCGTCGATATACTCCTGAACCATATTGATGTAAGCCTCGAGACGGACTGGGTCGGATGGGTTCATCGGATTGAGCGGCGGCTGCTCGAAGACGCGTTCCCAGCCTTTTTCGGTTGCGGCGTCGAAGTGCGAGTATCCGTCAACATCCAGCAAGCCCCGCTCACCGACGATCTGGGTTCTGAATTGGCTTAAGGAGAAGACGTGACCGGGTAGCTCCAGACAGGACCACACCTGCGCCATCGCCCCGTGTTCAAAGGCGATTTGCGCCATCGAACTTGAGTTCGGGATGTGATGCGCCCCGTACCGGTTTATCTGGGCGAATATCGATGAAGCATTGTCTCCGGCAAGCCAGCGCACCATGTCAAAGGCGTGAACGGAGAACCCCATAAAAAGGCCTCCGCCGGCCTCATCCAGGTAGAAAGGGCGGTCGCCAACCATCTTCAGCGAGCTGTCAAGGGTTTGGAATCCCCAATGGCGGATCTGCTGCACCGCCCCGATTCGCCCCTCGTCGATCCAACTCCGGGCCAGCTGATGCGCCCGTCGGAAACGCTGGCTCTGAACCACCATGAGGATCACACCGGCCCTATCACAGGTCTCAATGATTGTCTGGGCTTGAGAAACATTCGGAGCCATCGGTTTTTCGACCAGTACGTGCTTGCCGGCCGCCGCCGCCAGCTGAATCTCTTCGAGATGGGCTATGTCCGGGGTTGTCAGAACCAGCGCGTCTATGTCAGCTCGCGCGATGAGATCTGTTACATTGGGGATGTGCTCAAGACCGTAGTCGGCCGCGAGCTTTGGAGCGCGTTTTCCGCCGGCAACGGCCGCGGGCCGGGCACGTTCGTTGTATCGCGCTAAACACTCCGCATAGGTCCGCCCCATGAAGCCTGAACCGACGATGCCGATTCTCAGATTACCACGTTTTGCCATTGGTTCTCTCCTCAAAGACAGTTTGTGGAGTTTGTGTTCTCTTGTGATCTTATAGTCCCCCGCTGAAGCGCCGGCGTCAACGCCCTGAGCCGGCACCGGCAGCTCCCGCACATACCGAAGGACACATACAGCCAAAGGCCGGACCGCTGTTTAGCGGGCGTCCGGCTGTTGTAGATCTTTCGTAAGGGTGGTAAGAATATGGTGGCGGATCATAGAGATCCGTTTGCCGTCATGCAGAGGAGACAAAGAGAATGACGAGTGCATTGAAAAACGCGACAGGCCAACTCAAGATCACGGCCATCAAAGCGCTGCAGCTCAAGAGCGGTGAGACGTTTGTTCGAGTGGAAACCGACGCCGGTATCCACGGCTACGGCCCGTGTCATGGCGTCACCGGGCCGTTTATACGCGCGGCCATTGCCGCTCTTGAGGGGCCGCGGTGCCCGCACCTCGGCCTTATCGGAAAGGATCCGCTGGCCGTAGAAGTTCATTTCCACAACATGTTCTACGCGTTTCCGCAACGGGGCGGGGGCCGCGTCATGGGCGTGTTGAGCGCCATCGACATCGCGCTCTGGGACATCGCCGGGAAAGTGTTAGGACAGCCGGTATGCCGTTTGCTCGGTGGTCCATTCCGTGATGAAATCGCGCTCTATTCTCACTGCGGCGGCGGCGACTTCCTGAGCCAGGACGAATGGCGAGCCCGCGCGCAGGATATGAAAGATGATCCTTACGGCTTCAAGGCCTATAAGATCGACATCCATCATGTTTACGGCGGCCACATGCTGCAGTACGTGCCCAGCATGGGCCCGCGGGTGGCGCGAAATGTCGCCAAAGCATACGGGCTGGCCCGCGAGGCCCTGGGCGACGAAATCGACATCATCGTCCATTGCCACAACGAACTGGACCTGCCTACCGCGATCAAAGTGGCCGAGGCGGTGGAGCCCATCAAACCGCTCTACTTCGAAGATCCGATAGCCCCCGAGTTCGGCGATTCCTGGTTGGCCTTGCGCCGGAGTACGCGGTTACCGATTCTGACCGGTGAGAACATCGCCCTGGCCGAGGGTGCGCTCCCTTTTTTGCAGCACCAGGCCGTTGATAGCCTTCAGCCCGACCTCATCAACTGCGGTGGTATTACCGGGGCCAAACGTATCGCCGACCTGGCCGCGCTCTACCGCATTCCGATTTCGTGCCACAACGTCAGCGGCTACGTGCTGAACATGGCTTCGTTGCAATTTTCGGCTGCCGTCTTCAACTGCCCGCTCATGGAGTGCCGGCGGCTCGCGGCCGAAGCGCCGGAAGCGACAGGCGAGAAGCTCGTCATCAGCGACGGCAGGATGAGAATTCCAATGCGGCCCGGTCTAGGGCTGGAGTTGGATTTTGATTATCTCAAGGCCAATCGCGCAGAGGATGAGCCATGGTGGAGCTAGAAAACTCCCACTTTTGGAAATGAGGCCATGGCTATTCAGGCTTTCTGAACCTTTGCGCAGTGCCGGTGGCTATTGACGTCTCACATAACGCAGAGAGGAGACTCTACTGCTGCAGCTTTACCTTGAAGGACATTGAACGGATGTGTATGCCGGCCGACCATATGGGTATGCCCGTCCTCGCCAGGGTGCCCAATAACCAGCCGTCGGCGATCCTGCAGTTCCTCGACCGCGGTGTCATGGGTATCCACTGGCGCCATATTGAGACTAGGGAAAACGTGGAGGCGCTTGTGAGGGCCTGCAAGTTCGCGCCGAATGGTCTCGCCCAGCCTCTCGGGTACGTGGGCCAGCCCGAAGACCCGGACGCGGTCAAAGCGAGAGAAAAGCGGCGCAGGCGCGAGCTTCCGGAAAGACTTTCGGACTTCATCTGATTGCGCAATTGGGGATCGCCGAAGCGCTGGCCTCGATTCCTATCGCCCTTCCAGTTCGGGCACGACCGGCACCTGTGCCATAGGAGGGTAAACGCCTTCTCCGGTGAACGGGTCTGCGTCGCAAACCTCTTCGTCCAGCTCGTATCCAATACCGGGATCGGTCGGCGGAATGATGTAGCTGTCCTGCCATTCGATTGGTTTCTTCAGCACCTCACCGTAGAAGCCTCCGAAGGTTTCGATACTCTCCTGTATCAGAAAACTCGGGCTGCATGTCGCCAGCTGAATGTTTGCCGCGGCTTCGATCGGTCCTGCGTACAGGTGGGATGCCATCTGCACGTAATGTGCCTCGGTCATGCCCGCGATCTTCTTGGCCTCGAGAATCCCTCCAACGCGTGCCAGTGCCGGCTGCAGTATCGCCACTCCGTCGTGCCGCAGCAGATCGACAAAATCGTACTTGCTCACCAACCGTTCGCCTGTCGCCACGGGGATGCTCGTCGCGTGCGCGACGAGCCCCATCTCGTGGCGGTTCTCGGGCGGTACCGGCTCCTCAAACCAGAGCGGGTCGGACTTTTCCAGCCTCTTCGCCAGCCGGATTGCCGACGATGTGGTCATCTCGCCATGAGTTTTCACCAGGAGATCGGCCTTGTTCCCGGCGACCTTACGCAGGTTCTCACTGACCTTGCCGCCGAGCAGGTTGTAGACCGGTTGGTCAAGCGCTTTCCCGACAATGTCCCAGAGCGCGATCTCGATGGCGCTCATCACGTCCGCCATCGTGAATTCAGGATGATGCGAATACCCCGCTGCGTACATAACGCGCCAGATGGTCTCCATCTGAAACGGGCTGCGGCCAACGACGTAGCGACGAGCGATATCCTCGATCAATTCCCGAACCTTACCGGGAGCGAACGGTACGCCGTACGCCCCGCCGTAACCGGCAATACCGTTGTCGGCGGTTAGTTTGAGAAAGATCCAGAACGGGCCGCCGCGGAAGGGGGGTGGATTCGCTACGGCCCAGGTTTTGACATCTTTGATCTGCATGGCGACATGACTCCTTTTTACAAAATGATACGAGCCGCTACCCGGGCTATCAAGGAAACGAATTGAATCATCAGAATATCTACACGACAATAGTAGCTATGAGAGGACCGCAGATTCTCTTGCCGATTGTTCAAACAGGCTTGAAGACATACAATTGTCCAACGAATCAACAACCGCCTGCAAAGCAGGCGGTTTGAGGGTTGCGCCCCTATAGGAGGCGGCTTTAGCTTTGGTAAAAATCGGAGGGAGTGGATATGAAGATCACCGGGGTAAAAGCGTTTGTTGCGCAACTGCCGGGCATGTGGACCAACTATGTGTTCGTCAAAGTGACTACCGACGAAGGCATTGTGGGTTGGGGAGAGTGTTCCGTGGGTATCGACTCGGTCGCGAATGTGGTCGAGGAACTCGGGCGGACGCTGGTCGGTAAAGACCCTTTCCGTATAGAGGAGCACTGGCAGGCCCTTTACCACATCCATCACAACGTCCGCGGCGGCGTGCTGCACACGGCGGCAATCAGCGGCATTGAGATCGCCTTATGGGACATCAAGGGCAAGGTTCTGGGTGTCCCCATCTACGAGATGTTGGGCGGCGCAATGCGGGACAAGATCTGGGGCTACGGCAGATTTGATGGGGACACACAGGAGGCCGCGGTGGAGCATGCCCTTTCACAGGTCGCGGAAGGATTCACGGCTCTGAAGGGCGACCCCTTCGCTCACCAGGGGCTCTATACCAGTCCCGCGTCGGAGCGGGATGCTGTGGCGAAGGTCGCCGCGGTACGCAAAGCGGTGGGCGACGACGTCGAGCTTATGGTGGAGGTGCATGGGAGACTCACCCCGGCCGAAGCCATTTGTCTCGGAGAAAAACTGGAGGAGTACCGGCCCTTCTGGTATGAAGAGCCCGTACCGCCCCAGAACGCCGACGCCATGGAGCAGGTCGCCAGGGCGATAAACATACCGCTGGCCACCGGCGAGCGGCTGTATACCAAGTGGGATTTCAAGGACCTGCTGGAGAGGAAGGCGGTGGCGGTCGTCCAGCCCGACCCATGTCAGTCGGGAGGCATCCTGGAACTTAAGAAGATCGCCGCCATGGCGGAGACATATTACGTGGGTTTCGCGCCGCACAACCCCTATGGTCCGGTAAACACCATGGCGGCTCTCCACGTGGTCACCTGCACGCCCAACTTCCTCATACAGGAA
Source organism: Sedimentisphaerales bacterium (assembly GCA_016932895.1). The sequence goes on from JAFGCA010000075.1 coordinate 7,644, forward strand.
GGAGGCCATGCCGACTACGGTGTGCTCTGCAAAGAGCCCTTCCCCCATCAGAAGAACGGCTATTTCGATATACCCAAGGGCCCGGGTTTGGGCATAGAGCTGGACGAGGAGGCGCTGCTGAAGCACCCGAGCGAGGGCATCGTGCCGATGGGCTACAACACTCGATTCACCTTTCCGTCCCGGCAGCAGTCCCGCTGGATATAGCGGTTGGACGGATCGGGAAACCTACCTTCTGATGTCAGCCTCTGAACGCGATTCCATACAGAATGGTGGTTTTTCGTGTCCGGCGATGCCAAAGAGACGGTTTGTCTGAGTGCCCGGTCGGCAATGGGCTGGCAGCGCGAAGGGGCCCGGTTGGATGGTTGCCGGTCCGTCACGGAGGTGGTACAAACAAAGGGTGTGGCGGGGCGATTGAATAATCAGAGAAGGTAACGGTATGAAAGC
>JAFGCA010000680.1 GCA_016932895.1 Sedimentisphaerales bacterium
ATGTTGGCCGGGCAGACGTAACTGCAACAGCCGCACTCGATGCAGGCGCTCATGTAGTAGCTCTGGGCCACGTCCATGAGGTTGTTCTTCACGGCGTGGGCGATCTTCGTCGGGTTGAGATTCTCCGGGCACGCCTGGAGGCATCGGCCGCAGCGAATGCAGGGGCTCTGACGCTGCTCAAACCGGTCCCTGCCGATCTGCTGCTCGGTCAGGACCATCAGGGCGCCGCCGGTCTTGGTGATGGGCGTGCTCAGATCGGCGATGGCGATGCCCATCATCGGACCGCCTGAGACGACCTTCACCGCGTCATCCGCGAGGCCGCCGCAGTGGTCGATCAGCGCCTGGAACGTGGTCCCGATTGGGACATAGTAGTTGCCGGGCCTGGCGATGCCCCGACCGGTGACAGTGACCACGCGATGGGTCAGCGGGCGATGAGTGACGACCGCATCGGCGATGGCCGCCGCGGTGGCGACGTTCGTCACGACCACGCCGATCATCGGCGGGATGCCGCCGGTGGGGACGACCTTCTTCGTCACCGCCCGGATGAGCTGCCGTTCGCCGCCCTGGGGGTACTTTGTCTTGACGGGCACGACGCGGATCGTTGCCGACAGACCTAAGTCCCGAAGCGTCGCATTCACTCGTTCGATGGCCTTGGGCTTATTGTCTTCGATGGCGATGGAGATGTCCTTGGCGCCGCAGGCCCGCGCGACGAGTTGGACGCCCGTAATGACCTGCTCGGTCCATTCGAGCATGACGCGATAATCACAGGTAATGTACGGCTCGCACTCGCAGCCATTGACGATCAGCGTCTCCTTGGGCACCTTCGGGTCGGGCTGGATCTTGACGCTCGTCGGGAAGCCCGCGCCACCCATGCCGACGATCCCCGCCTCGCGGACCGCGTCGCAGATCTGCTCGGGCGTGTACGCGCCCGGGTCGAAGCCCTGCGGCCGCTGAAATACCGGCGGGATCGGCTGCGCCGGCGCCTCGGCCTCGACGATCACGCCCAGGGCGCGTCCGAGGACCGCGTGGGGCAGCAGCGAAACTTCTTTCACCTTGCCGGCGACCGGCGCGTGAACCGGCGCACAGACGAACGCCTTGCACTCGCCGACCTTCTGCCCGGCGGCGACCGCGTCGCCTTTTTTGACTGCCGCCTGGGCGGGGGCTCCGATATGCTGACTGAGAAGTATGGCAAGCTCTTTCGCCGGCGGCCCAGGTTCGATCCCCCGATCCTCGGTGAGATGTTTGCCCTCCGGTGGATGCACTCCACCGGCGAAAGAGCGGCTGTCTTGTATTGCTGTGGTCATATCTATCGATTCCGAACACTACTTCCGGTGACGCCGAGCTGCGATGCGCACGACCAGCACCACCCCGGTGGTAGTCAGCAGGGCCAGCGCCGCCGCCAGCGGCGTCAGGTACGGCCCGGCCACCACGCCTTTCAGAAGCCACCCAAATCCGCCCAGCGCCGCCACGAAGACCACAACCGGCAGCAGGAAGGCCAGGAGCGCCGCCGAAGTCACCGACGGACCCTCGGCACAGCCGAGTTGCTCGTAAACCTTCTTGCAGTCGTGGGCCTGACTGCAGCCTTCGCAGGACTTGGATTGGGCCATCCTTTTCTCTACCATCAGGGTAAAGCCCGCACTATAATAAGCTCGGGTTGAACTTTCAAGGGAAATCCGTTGATCCGGAGTGCCTTGTTGTGACACGTGGAACAATTCTCGCGACCGCATGCCTGGGTCTCGCCTTGACCGTGCTGTCGGGCTGTGCGGTCAATCCTGTTACGGGCGAGCAGGAAATGATGTTCTTCGGGCCGGAGAAGGATGTCGAGCTCGGACGCAAGTACGCCCCGTACATTGAGAACGAGCTCGGTGGGCGGATCCGGGACGAGAACCTGCAGAACTACATCAACCAGATCGGCCAGCGGATCGCCCGGGTGTGCCACCGGCCGGACCTGGCCTACTACTTTGCCGCCGTGGAGGAGGAAGGGGCCAACGCGTTCGCTGTGCCCGGCGGGTACGTCTACATTACCAGAGGGCTGTTGAAGGAGCTCAAGTCCGAGTCCCAACTGGCGGCCATTCTGGGCCACGAAGTCGGCCACGTCGTCGCACGCGATACGATGGTGGCCATGAGCCGTCAGATCGGCGCCACGGCGTTGCTGGCGGCTGCGGCGGTGGGCGACGCGCCGTCCGATGTTGTCCATGCGACGGCGTTCATCACGGGCGTCCTGACCCTGCAGTACAGCCGGGAGGATGAGAAGGACGCCGACTTGACCGGGCTGTCCTACATGGCCCAGGCCGGCTACGATCCCAACGGCATGGTCCAGACCATGGAGATCCTCGGAGAGCTTCAGACGTATCGGCCGGTCGAGTTCTTCTCCACCCACCCGAATCCGGAGAGCCGGATCGAGTACCTCAAGGAGCGGATCGAACGCCGGTACGCGACGATGACCGGTCTGAAGCAGGGGCAGGAGGAGTACGCCGAGAAGGTCCTGGCGCCCTTGAGCCGCCGAAAGACGCGCGTCAATACGCAGATCAACGAGTCCTGGGAGATAGAGTAAGGACAAGAGCCGGCCTCCCGGGGAAGACCGGCTCGGATGGATCGTGCGCGGAGACAAGCCAGACGCGAATCTCGCGGTCTGTCGCCAGGGCTACTGCTGGTTGAGACGCGCCTTGCGGGAGGCCTCGATCGCGCTGTGCTTGCACTTGGGGCAGCGGTCCTCGAAGTCCGCCGGGACGCTGTTGAGTTTGGAGACCTCGCCGCATTTTTCGCACTTGAAAGCCTTCACCACGGCATCTTGGCCGCATTTCTGGCAAGTCAGCGGAAGCGTGACGGGGATCGGCGACGGATTGGCCGCGCTCTTGGCCTTCACCTCATTGTAGTATTGCTTGAGGCCCATCTCATAGCTTGCGCCGCACTTGAGGCATTTGACCCAGGTCATCTCCGAATCGTCCAGACTGTCGATGCCGCTGCCGCCGCCTCGCGTCTTGAGAAACACCACCAGCGCCACGACGATGCAGACGCCGATCAC
>JAFGCA010000681.1 GCA_016932895.1 Sedimentisphaerales bacterium
CAGCTCGTCGAGCTGGGCCTCGGCCGGATCGACGGAGGGGCCCAGGTCGAACGTGATGTGCGCCGGCCCGTTCCCGTAGGTCACCACGATGCTGTTACTGCGCCGCCACCGCTCGCTGCGCGGCTCGTCCCAGCCGTCGACCAGGCAACTAGCCACCCGTCCTTCCGCGAGATGGAAATCCACGTGCGGAAAGACGTCGTTGAGCGAATCGTCGCTGCGAATTGCCGGCGGCACGTCCACCCGGCACTCGACGTTCACACCCGGCGCGGCGCCGACGGATGTCGCAAGGCCGCACCACATGAGCGCGCAGAGGATCGTTTGCCGCATGATGGCGGACCCATTCAGTCGTTGTCTGTGCATCGCAACCTCCTCCGACAAATTCATTTGGTGGGCATCGGTGTTCTTTTTTTACCTATCCAGACCCGCGCGTTTGCGATGGTCCGCGATCTCGTCGGCGGAGCGGTTCCCGAACCCGGGTTCGCGCCAGGCTTCCGGCGGGGGGCCGTCGGGCATGAAATCGCCGGTTTCCCGCATCCAGGTTTCCAGCCGCGCCTTCAGGTCGTCCTTGACGTGGCGGTATTCAGAGCGGTTGGCGAGATCGATGAATTCGGCCGGATCATGAAAGAGGTCATAGAGCTCTTCGACTGGCCGGGGCTTGGTTTTGGACGGCCAGATCGCGTCGTAGGTCTCTCCAGGTTTCAGGTCCGGGATCTCCCAGGGCAGACAGTCCGCCTTTCGGGCTTCGGGCCGGAAGCGGCGGATATAGTGGAATCGTTCCGTTCGGACGGCGCGCATGGGGTCGAATCCATAATCCGGGTTGCCGGGGTCTTCGGGCGGGGGGGCGTGGAAGTTGCGTTCGGTGAACACCTGTTCATTGGGCGTATAGGGCTGTCCGGTGAGAAGCGGCCAGAACGAGCGTCCCTGCACATCCGCCGGCGTTGGAATGCCGCAGGCTTCGAGCAAGGTGGGCATGATGTCGATATTGGGGATCAGATGCTCGATCGTTCGCCCGTTGGCCATGCCGCGCGGGAGTCTGAGCATGAGGGAAATTTCAGTCCCGCGTTCGTAAAGCGTGGTTTTTGACCGGATGTTCGAGATGCCGTGATCGGTCGTGAAAAGCACGATCGTATTTTCATCGTAGCCGAGTTCCTCGACGGCCCGGAATAATCGCCCGAGTTGTTCATCCATGAAACGGATGGCCGACTGAAACTTGCCGAAGAGATGCCGCAGCGGAAGCTGGTCGGGGTCGTGGTTGGGAAGATAGACGTCTTCGGGAGGCGTGATGCCGCCGTACGTTTCAAGGCGGTTGGAACGGCTGTAGCGCGAGGCATGCACCTCGGTCACGCCCAGATTGAGATAGAACGGCTGTTCGGAGGTCCGGCGTCTTTTGAGATGCGCAATCGCGTCGCTTACGACGTTGTCGCTGCGTTCCGATTCGCTCTGGTCGCCGGGGACCTCGGTGTCGATCTGGTAGCGATTTTCGCCGGGATGCCGTTCGTGGTTGTGGCCGATATGAACGGTTTCGTATCCCGCCTCGTTGAGGTAGTCGACGATTGTCTTCTGGTCGAAGGGAAGCCCCCAGCCCGTGTGGGCCAGGCCGATCAAGCCGTTGCTGTGCGCCGCCTTGCCGGTCATCAGGCAACCGCGCGACGGGCTGCAGGCGGTCGAGCTGCAGAACGCCCTGGTAAAATGGATCCCTTCTCGGGCAAACCGGTCCAGGTTGGGCGACGGGACCATGGCGCCGTAGCACCCCAGGTGCTTGCCGAGGTCGTGACAGATAAACGAGATGATGTTGGGCTTCATGGCAGAACTCTCCTTGGTTCGTCCTCCGTCGGCGCATCGAAGCGCAGCACGGCGATGCCGTAGCCGGGCAGGCGCGTGAGCCGGATGGCCTGCGCGGCCGTGTCGGCGTCGAACGCCTCGATCTCCCGATGCTCCAGGCAGGTGTCGATCGTGCCGGAGACCCGGTAGGCGCCCGCGGGCAGATGCCGGGGCACGACGTCGATGTCCTTCGCCCAGGGCGAGAAGCTCGACACGACGATCCGGATGCCGCCGTCGGGCATGCGGACTTCGGTCTGCTTGATGCGCGGGCCCGTTTCGGCCACGTACATCCGCCGGCCCTTGCCCATGAGGTACCACAGGGGGACCACCTCGGCGTCGAGGTCTTTCGCCTTCCTCATCCACCGGTATTTTGGATGTGGATGCCAGCCGATCCAGATGTGGTGAAACCACCCCAGTCCCTGGTCGAAGTTGGCGAAGTTGTGGTGCATGAAGGTTAGCGTCACCATCCAGTGGTAGAGCTGAGTCCATTGCTGGTTTGCGCAATGAACCCGGCCAAACGGACAGCCCCCCGGCTGGAGTTCATTCATCATCTGTTTTGCAGCTCCCTCTGAAACCCCGAAATCAACCCAGCGTCCTTCACCGTTCAGCGGAAGGCCATGATTCTTCATTAACCATGCGTCAGGACGCTCCGCCCTGATCACGTCGTGATATCGCTGCAATCGCTCGATTTCCAACTGGGAGAAGGGCACCCGCCTTCCCGTCGCCTCGTCCACGTCAACAAAAGTCCCTCTGGTGGGAAAAACATCCCACGCGACGCCGGCAAGCTGTGGAAAACGACGGAAATCCGATCGCAATTTGTCTGTAATCCAATCATCCAGCCCTTTTCTGTACCCATTGGAATTCTGATATCGCCCCGCCCAACTCGCGCTCTTTCGAAACCACTCCGGATGCTCGTGAACCAAAGGATCTGGCGGGCGCTGCTTCCACTTCTGGTTCAGAAAGCCATTGGGCGAGAACCAGATTACCGGGCGAATATTGACGGCGGTCAATTTGTCCAGAAGTTCCTCAAGCCAGGGCGGGGCCGTGTTGTAGTCTCCCTCATGGGATATGCCATGCGATACATCGACAAAATCACGCATCATGAGGCACACGGCCCCGAACCCGGCACGCTGCAGCCGGTCCACAACGCCGGGTTGGTTGAGCAGCCAGGGGGAATCATTCATCATGTGCCCCGGCTTATCCCAACGTGGTGAAGGCAGGCGCACACCCATGAACAGGAGCTTGTCGCGGGTGGTGTAGCGAAAGCTCGCGTCCTTGAGCCTCTGGCTCTCCCCGCTGCCCGTTCCTGACGTGTTGATGTACGCGAGCGGCCTCCGATTAGTCGGACGATCTTCGAGATCAATCCTGCCGATCGTGCGTCGCGTTGGCTGTCTGAAGAGCGCAACATGGAACCGACCGTGACGGGTCTGCCCCGGCGCCACGGCGCCCGGCACGGGCCTCCACTCACCTGCATTGCCTTTCAGTACATTCTCGAACCAGTTCGTGGTGCTGACGGGGACTTCATCCGCAACGGCATTATCGACCTCACTGTAGAGCGTGAACCTGTGAAGCGCGCCGTCAAGATATCCCTCGCAGATCCCCGGAGTCATAAAGGATCGCGGCATGAACACATGTAAATCAACATCCCTGGCGACATACACTACATAACCCGGTACTTTGCCCAGCTGCATACGACGCCTATCGCGGTTCGCATAGTATGCAAACCTGCCCATGACCTGGAATCCTTCAAAAGCCAGATCCCCCTCCTGAAGAGACAGTTCCATCGCATCGTAACGCACTGCGGAAGGGGCTGACTCGGGCAGCGACACGTCGCATTCCACGACCAGGCGGTTATTGTCTTCCAGCGTCGCGCGCACTGTGCGCGTCA
>JAFGCA010000682.1 GCA_016932895.1 Sedimentisphaerales bacterium
GCCATGTCCATCATGTGGCTGCCCATGTCGCCGATCTGGCCGCTGCCGAAGTCCCAGAAGCGGTTCCAGGCGAGGCAACCGCCGAAGTACTTGGGGTTGTACGGATGGTAGGTCGAAGGCCCGATCCACAGGTCCCAGTGGAGATGGTCGGGCACCGGTCCGGCATCCGGCAGATAGCTGCCGCCGGCGGGCATGCGGCTGCACCAGACGTGGGCTTTCTTGACCGTCCCGATCGCGCCCCGGCGGATCAACTCCACCATGCGGCGGTAGTTGTCGCTGGCGTGGATCTGCGTGCCCATCTGGGTGGCGAGCTTGCCCTTGTTTTTCAGGTAGGTCTCGCGCACCACCCGGGCTTCGTGAACCGAGTTGGCCAGCGGCTTCTCGCAATAGACGTGCTTGCCGCGGTTCATGGCCCAGACGTTGACGAAGGCGTGCGTGTGGTCGGTGGTCGAGCAGACCACGGCGTCGATGTTCTTCTGGTCGAGGCACTTGCGCCAATCAACGTAGGTCTTCGCCTGCGGAAACCGCTCGGCGGCGGCGCCGAGATTCTGCTCGTTCACGTCGCACAGCGCTACGATGTTCTCTGCCTTGACGCCATTGAGGTTGGCCCCGCCCCGGCCCCCAACGCCGATGACCGCGATGTTAAGCTTTTCGTTGGGCGAGTTGCCCGCTTTGAGGATGCCCGAGTTCAGAATCGTCAGACCCGTTCCCAGGGCGGCGCTATGTTTGAGAAACGTACGACGGTGGATTGGCTCTTTCATGGATTTTCTCCTCGATAGAGACGTGATGCGTTTCAGCCTTTTTCCATCAGAAGCATGGCCACACCTTAACGGGATTGCGGCGGAAATTCAACCCTTTTCCCGCGGGCCGGAGAAGGCGATTCTCGGCCGGTTACCTCGCAGGCTACGGCGCCAGGAGCAATTGCGTGATGGGGATATCGCGGGTCTCCCTCGGCGGGCGGCACTGACGCCAGCCCCGCTGCAGGAGATTGGCCAGAATCGTACGCTGGTTGCGGTGCCCCGGATCATGCGCCAGGTTGTTCTGTTCCCAGGGGTCCGCCTCCAGGTCGTAGAGCTCGAACTCGCGGGCGGCGGTTTTCTGCGCGGTCCAGTCGGTATAGCGCCAGCGTTTGGTTCGCAGGGAGCGTCCGACGTAGCCGGAGACGGTGCAGGTTGTGAAGGCCGCCTTCTTCCAGGGTTGTCTCGGGTCGGTCAGCAGCGGGGCGAAGCTCGTGCCTTCCAGGTTCTTCGGCGCTGCTATGTCGAGCAGCGTGCAGAACGTCGGCACCAGGTCCACGAGCTCGACGATCTCATCGCACTCGGCGCCCGCCCGGCTCACGCCGGGCACGCGCACTAACAGCGGCACGCGCGTGGACTGCTCGAAGAGCGTGTACTTGCTCCACAGGCCGTGCTCGCCCAACTGGAAGCCGTGGTCGCCGAAGATCAGCACGATGGTGTTGTCGGCGAGCCCCGTGTCATCGAGCGCTTTGAGGACCAGGCCGATCTGGGCGTCGATGAAGGAAACGCAGGCGTAATAGGCCAGGACCGCCTCGCGCGCCGTCTTCGAGTTGACGGGGCCGTCGTAGTGGCCGTTGAAGATATCGTAATTGCGACCGAAGCGCCGGGCGACGGCCGGGATGTGCTTGTCCTTCTCGGCCGGCGCGCTCGGCGCCGGGATGTACATCAGGTCGTAAAGGTCGAGATATTCCTTCGGACAGCGCAGGGGCGTATGCGGCTTGGAGATGCCCAGCGACAGGAAGAACTGCTTTTTCTCAGCGGCCATTTCCCGGAGAATGTGGGTCGCCAGACGCGCCTTCTTCCCGTCGGACTCCTGCTCGGCCAGCAGTCCCGAATCGCCGAAGAGATTTGCCATCGGCTGCTGGAACATGGCCCGCGCCTTGTCATATTCCCGGGAGCCTTTCTCGGCGCGGCCCCAGATCTCGTCGCGCTGTCTCTTGAGTTCCGTCATGCGTTTCTCCACCGCCGGGTCGGGGGAGTAACGAAAGCGAGGTTTCGGAAGCGTCGCGATCTGCTCGGCCAGGTCCTTCGGCATACCCGTGGTGACGCCCTCGTAGCCCTTGGGCCGCTCGCACGATTCCAGGCGGTCGAAAGCGCTCATTTGTTTTTGGGCCGTCCAGGTGTGGTGGAAGAGCTTGCCGATGTTGATGGTGTAAAGGCCTTTCCGGCTCAGCAATTCCGGCAGCGACCGTGTCCCCTCGGGCAGGCGCCGGTCCATCGGGTCTGAGTTGGTGTAGACGCACGTGGTATCGGGCCGCAGTCCCGTCAAGAAGGAGCTGCGGGACGGGTTGCACATCGGGGCCTGGCAGTAGCACCGGGAAAAGCGCACCGCCTGTGTCGCAAAGCGATCCAGGTGCGGCGTCTTGACCAGGGAGTTGCCGAAGCATCCCACGGCCGCGGCCGTCAGATCCTCGATGTCGATGAACAGGACGTTCATACCGGCGACGTCGGGCCGGTCCGGAGACGCTTCCGCACGCGCGGCGCCGCGACACAGGCTCGGCAGCGCCAGGGCCCCGGCCATACCCGCTGCCGCGTCCTTGAGAAACGTGCGACGCCTCATTCGATGTGCTCCTGCAGAAACTCAATCGACGCAAACGCGCCTTCGGTGTTCGTGAACCTCAGCATACAGCAAACGTGGGCATTTATCAAGGTGTGCGTCGGGAATGCCGTCAGGTCCGTGGTCCCGCCATCGACTTTTTGTTCGTGAGATAGACGCCGGACAGCACGAGGATCGCGCCGGCCGCCAGGGACCATGTGATCGGCTCGCCGAGCAGGAGGAAGGCCAGCACGACCGCTGAGATCGGGACAATGTTGATGAAGAGCCCGGCGCGTGTCGGACCGATGAGCTTGACGCCCTCGTAGAACCACACGAAGCCGATGACCGTCCCGAAGATGGCCAAATAGGCGATGGCCGCCCAGTCGAGCAGTGACGCCGGGCCGAGGTTCGGACCCAGGCCTTCCAGCAGCGTCGCCGGAATCGCCAGCGCCGCGGCGCCGACGGCGGCCGAATAGGATACCGACGCCAGCGGCGAGAGCTTCTGCATAACCGCTTTGCCGATCAACGAGTAGGCGACCCAGCACGCGACGCAACTCAGGATGAACAGTTCGCCCCAGCCGACTCCGCCGGCGGTGATCTGGCGCGGGTCGCCTCGGGAAACCACCACCACGGCGCCCAGCACCGACAGGGGGATGCCCGCCAGCGCGCCGCGTCCGAGCCTCTCTTTCAAGAGCAGGGCCGAGACGCCCGCGATGAAAGCGGGGCAGGTGGCGATGATCAGCGCGGCCCGCCCGGCTTCGATCAGCTTGAGCCCTTTGAAGAACATCACGTTGTAGGCGAAGATGCCAGTCATGCCGAGCAGGACGATGGGCACGATTTGCGTTCGGTGCAGCCGGGGGAGTCTGCCTTCCTTGCGGCGGGTCAGTGCGAGCAGCAGCGCCGAGGCCATCGCGAAGCGCAGGAAGGCGATTGTGAACGGCCCGAGGTGCTGGGAGACGTGCCGGCCGGCAATGAAGGTGCCTCCCCAGAAGACGGCCGTCAGTACCTGTTTGACATAGATATTCATTTGGCGTCTCGCGCGTGGCTGGCGAGCAGGGCCAGGAAATCAGCAGCCGAAAGCTCAGCCAGACTGCTCCGCACGCGGTCGGCGCCGGCCTGCATCAGCTCTTCGCCGCTGCGCGTGGTGGTCACGGCCACCACGGGCATGCCCGCGGCCTTGCCCGCCTGCACCCCGTGCAGGGCGTCCTCGACGACCGCGCACCGGTGCGCCGGCAGGCCGAGCTCTTCGGCCGCCTTGAGAAACGTCTCGGGTGACGGCTTGCCCTCGCGGACCTTCTCCTTCGTCACGCGCGCCTGCATGGTCCGATCCAGGTGTGCGGCGGTCCAGAAGACGTCCACGTTTTCCTTCGGGGCCGACGAACCGATTGCCAGCTTGAAGCCGTGGGCCCGGAGGTCGTGCAGCAGGGCGTCGGCGCCCTCGGCTAATTCCGGGCGGCTGCGGATCAACTCTCGATAGCGCTGTTCCTTCCACTGCCCCATGCGTTCCATCTCCTGCGCGGTGATGTCCGGCCGCAGCATCGGAATGATCGAATCATTTTGCATCCCGAACGTGTCGCGAAAGAACCGGTCGGACATTTCCAGTCCTTCCTTGGCGGCCAGATCGTGCCATGCCTGGCAGTGGGCCCAGGCGCTGTCCACCAGGACGCCGTCCAGATCGAATATCACCCCCAATGTTCCGTTTTCTGATGTCATGTGTCGAAAGATCCTCGATTGACATTTTGATTCCGTGTCAGCGGCCCGTCCCGTCGATGAGCGGTCGGGCAGGCAAAGGGCTCCATCGTACCGGCCGGCGGCGGCAGGTCAAGAGAACTCCGCTGCGAATTGCACCGGCCCGGAGTTTTTGCTACTCTGCACGGGCCATGACGTGCAAGACGAAGGAGAATACGAATGGGACACACGAACGGGCAGGCGTCCGCATGCGGCATTGACGTTCCCAGAGCCAGTTTCTCGCGTGCGCTTTTCTGGTCTGCGCTGACGCTGTGTCTGGTGCTCGCCATGCCCCTGCCGGCCGGCACGGTGCCGCACCATCCGGATCTGGCGTACATCAACACGAGTTTCGAGAACGCCTCGCCCCTGTACTGGGAAACGGACCCCAACGGTCTCGTTCACGTGTATCTCGTGTACGACCAGGAGCGCAATTCGCCGAACCGGGCCAACGGCCACTGGTTCTTCCAGCTTCAGACCGCCCCCGGCGCCGTGCTGACCGTCGTCCTGCACAACTTCGACAACGTCTGGAACGGTCGCCAGGGCTCGCCCGTCAAAGGCGGAACCGTCTGCTTCGTCTCGGAGGACGCGAAGACGTGGCGGGCGCTGCCTGCCGAAACCACGGCCGAGAACACCGTCAAAGTCACCGTCGTCAGCGAGAGCGGCGCGCTCTACATGGCCCGGCTCGAGCCCTACCGGCTCTCCGACCTCGAGAGGCTCCAGCGGGAGATTCGCGGGCCCCCTCGCGTCGAGATCATCACGATCGGCAAGACCGTCCAGGGACGCGAGCTGGAGATCATTCGCATCGGCGATCCGAACGCGCCTCACCGCGTTCTTCTGCGGGCCCGCGCCCATCCCTGGGAGTCGGGCGGAAACTGGGTCGTCGAAGGTTTGATCGAGCGGCTGCTGCGCGACGACGCGGACGCGGCTCGTTTCGGCCGGGAATTCTGCGTATACGTCATGCCCATGGCCAACAAGGACGGCGTCGCTCACGGCCGCACCCGGTTCAACATGATGGGCGCCGACCTCAACCGCAAATGGGACCAGTCTCCTGATCCGCGCGTCAACCCCGAGAACTATGCGCTCGAGGCCTGGCTCGAAACCATGGTCGCCAAGGGACACAGGCCCGACCTCATGATCGACCTTCACAATGACAGCTATGGCAAACTCCACGTCTCTCGACCCAACATCGATCTGGAGAGCTATCTCAAGAGTATGGAAGTCCTGGAAGTGGCGCTACGCCGGCACACCTGGTTCACCGAGGGCAGCACCGGGGCCGGCTATCGCAATCCGGGGACGATCGGGGAAGGCCTGCTCGAACGCTTCGGCATTACCGCCTGCGTCCTGGAGCTCAACGCCAATTGGATCGCCGGGCTGGATGACTATCCCTCGGCGCGACACTGGCAGTCTTTCGGCGCTCGATTGTGTGAGGTCTTCTACCACTACTTCGACACCACCGGCGCAGATTGAACTCGCCGACGGCGCGGCGACTGTGCTTACAAGCCGCTGGGCTCGTACCCGAGCTTGCCGAAGACGCCGCGCTGCACGCGGTGCAGGTCCTCGTTGCCCGGTTGCGTGGAGAGCCCGCCGTTACGCCCGCTGTTTTGCCACTGATCGTAGTCCATCTTGGCCACCTCGACGGTGCGCAGGTCCTTCCACTTCCAGTATTCGCTGTGACCGTCGGCAAAGCCCATATTGGTCCCGTCACCGTGGCGCGCGGTGATCTGGTCCCACCAGCGCTCCTGGTCGTACCAGATCGTCCAGCTCGACGGGCTGAGCCGGCCTTCGTCCAGGAAGATGATCTGTTCGGTGGGCCGGGCAATCTGGCTGCGCAGCGTCTTGATTTGCTCCTGGGCTCCGGGAATGTAATAGTGCCCGTTCATCGAGTCGGGGATGGCGTAGGTCACCACCTCCCCGCGTATGCCCGTCGGACATTTGTACAGCTTGACCTCGGGACAGTACCGATAGAGCAGTCCGTCGCGGATTCCGTCGAGCCGCGTCTCTTCGGTGGCGTTTCGTCCGGCCCAGTAGACCCAGCACACCCCGTCTCTGTTCTGCGTCCCCGTCGAGGTGCAGCCGTTGACCATCTTGCCCTCGTAGTCGTCGGCGTACAGGTTCCAGGCCAGGGCCATCTGCCGGAGATTATTCAGGCATGCGGCCCGTTTGCCCTGTTCCTTGGCGCGATGCAGCGTGGGGATCAAAATTGCCATCAGGACCGCGATAATCGCGATGACGACCAGAAGCTCGATCAGGGTGAAACCTCTTTGTTTGCCTGTCATAGGTGCCGCTCCTTTCCGTACAGCGTTCAGAGGCCGGTCTCGGCTGCAAGTAGAGACCATCAGCATCGACGTCTATAGTATACCGTTTCGCGTCCCTATTCAACAGGGAGATTCTCGCCGGTGAATTGGGTTTGTTCTCATGCCGAGCGAATCGGCCATTTCTTTCATTTTTCTGGGTTTTTCTATTGCATGACGATTACGAATGTAATATTATTAATTGCCGTTCAGGTGGTTTTTTCGGAAGGAGTTATGAAGCAATTGCCCAGGATTTCGAATTCGGAGTGGCAGGTAATCCAGGTGTTGTGGTCGAGGCCGGGCCTGACGGCCGGGGAGATCGTCGCGGCGCTCAAGGGCAGGACGACCTGGAATGCGCGGACGATCCGGACGCTCATCAACCGCCTGCTGAAGAAGAAGACGCTCCGCTACGAGAGAGAGGGTCGCAGGTACCGCTATTTCCCTGCCGTCAGTCGGGAACGATGCGTCAAGGAGGCAAGGCAATCGTTCGTCCAACGCGTCTACGGAGGCACCGTCACACCGATGCTGGCCGCTTTCATCGAGGACGCCGAGCTATCAGCGACGGAGATTCGGGAATTAAGGGAGAGGCTCGACCGAAAGGAGGGAAAGTAGATGCCTGTCGCGCTGGCCATGCCGCTCGGGCCGTTCTTCGCCTGGCTTCTCAGCACGACGTGCCAGGCGAGCGTGCTGGTCCTGTTGATTCTCCTGATTCGGATGGTGGCGGGGCGATGGCTTGGGGTGCGGGGGCGCTACTGTCTCTGGCTGATCCTGGTGGTCCGCATGGCGATGCCCTGGGCTCCTGCGAGCGGCTTGAGCCTGTACAACCTCCTGCCCCTCTCGACGTTGCTCGGGCGTGAGGCCCGCGTGACGCCGGTGGATCACGCCGCGAGGGCGGTTTTGCCCCCTCGGGCCGGCGGACAGCGGGACGCAGGCGTTTTGCCGGTGGCCGCTACGACACCGGCGGACCCCCTCGAATCGCCGCGCAGATCCGCGAGAGTCTCCGCCACGTGGGCGATCCCCTTCGTCTGGCTGGCGGGCGTTTGCGGTCTGGCCGGGTGGATCGTCGTCAACGGGATTCGCCTGTGTCGCATCGTGCGCCGGGGCCGCATCGTTCAGGATCGATGGGTGCTGAACGTGCTGGAGGAGTGCAAGGACCTGATGGGCGTGGGAACCGCCCTGGACGTGGTGGTGACGGACAAAGTGGGCTGCCCTGCTCTGTGCGGCTTGCTGCGACCCCGGATGCTCATGCCCAAGGGGCTGCTGGCCGAGCGGGATCGCAACGAAATCCGCCACATCTTCCTGCACGAGCTGGCGCACATGAAACGGTATGACCTCCTCACCGGTCACATCGTCAGTCTGCTGCACGTGCTGCACTGGTTCAACCCGGTGATTGCATTGGGCTTTCGGCAGATGCGCCTGGACCGGGAACTGGCCTGCGACGGTCTGGCGCTCTCGACCCTGCATCGCGACGAGACCCGTGCCTACGGCCATACCATCGTCCGGCACATGGAGCGACTGCTCACCTCGCGCCGGCGGACCTTGGTCCCCGCCCTGTGCGGGGACAGGAACCAGATCAAACAACGGATTGCCATGATCGCCTCGTTCCAGAGGGCCGCCTACCGGAGATCGCGCTTCGCGCTGGTGCTGCTGGCGGTCCTGGCCCTGATAGGACTGACGAACGGACGCGCCGTCGATCGGCTTGCCGACTCGACACCGTCGCCCCCTGCAACCGTGGCCGGCGAGACCGTTGTGATTGCCGAGGCCGAGGGGGCCGAAGAGACGCAATCCACGCTGGTTCAGGAGGTCCGTTCCACGCTGCATCACGACAAGCATGGCAACATCATCCGCATCCATATCCGTCACAAGGAGTCGGGCAAGTACCTGGTGACGGACGGCACGCGAATCACCTGCAATGCGGACGAGCCGGGAGAGGCGGGCCTGTGGGAAGCGCGATTCGACGACGACCTGGGCTTCCCCCAGTTCATCGTGTTCTTCTACTCCGTCGCTGCCGGCGGGTATCTCACGTCGGACGAACGGGGGAATCTCGCGATCAGACGAACCGGGCCCGATGACGCGACCCGCTGGACCGTTGCCACCTGGACAAAAGGGACTCACATAAAGCCGTATCCGCACGAAGACTTGTGTTTGAATCGGCATTCCGACAAGTTCGTCGCCGTCGTACGCGGCGGAGACGGCCCGCCGATTCGCTGGGAAATCGACCAGGTCTGGAGAATCAAGGTCTCCGACAAGCCCACCTCCAACGCCGAATGGCGCAGAAAAAACGTCCCCGGACCGGACTGAGATCGCCGCAAGACGTGCGTGCGGCGGATACGTAGACACGAAACAGGCAAGTAGTTGATTGGTGGAGAAAGGTGATGAAAAGAGCAAGACACCGGAGGACTCCCCGGCGAAGCAGGGGGCCATAACAGGCACGGGCCCTATCGCGCCAGACTAACATGCGAAATGAAACGCGGTACTTGGTGGCGAATTCAAGAAACCACGCGACGAGGAGGAGAAAAACAGATGAGATACAATCCATTGTCATTTCCCAAATAGGTCACTGCCCCAGGTTGTCATGAGTTCCTGGGCAAGTGCCTGATGCCTTGTCAGGTAGTGGAACAGCAGTTGTAGTCATGCAATGCGGTAAGAAACGGAGGAGTGGCGCAACATGGAGCATTTGTCTGGATCCACATGTTCATTTAGTGCTACGCGTGACGGGTAACCAACGGATGGAAGTTCCAGTTTTATTGTGTTCGAGTTGCATGTTCCGAATACTTGGCCAAAAATTGAAAGGTAGATCATAATGATAATGAAAAGGACGACCATGGCGGTCATTGCGTTGTTTTCACTTGTGTTTGTCAGTAGCACCGCGATGGCATACATGTACAACTCTGACGTTCAAGCTGACGTTTTCTTCAATCCTACCGGGATCTACGCGGCGGGCGGGGAGACCTACTCTATTACAGCGACCGGCTCCGTCAGCGTGAACTTGGCCTGTTTTGACGGGCCGTACGAAACCGATCCAGACGGGACGATCGTCGTTGCGCCGGATGTCGGCACAGGAGCTTACAACTTCTTTACCTGGAGTGCGGGTACCGTAGGCGTGGCGCCGGTGGTCGGGGCCCAGAAGACGGTACTTTCTGGCTGGGCTGCGCATCTTGTAGATGCCCCATACGGCGCACTCGTTGGCGGCTTTTCTCTCAACCCGACACCGACGGGATTTGGTGATTTCTCGGACGGCTTCGACCTGATTGGGAGCTCAGGGCAGATCACCGCCCCGCTCAGCGGGGGCTACCTCTTCCTCGCGATCAACGATATCAACAACGATTGGGATAATGCGGGCGCGTTCCAGGTGAGCGTCGTGCCCGTGCCGGGGAGTCTCCTGCTCGGAGCACTCGGCCTGGGCGTCGCCAACTGGCGTCTGAGAAGACGCAAGACGGCGTAGCATTATCACCACGCGCACCCAGAGC
>JAFGCA010000683.1 GCA_016932895.1 Sedimentisphaerales bacterium
ACTGGACCGTCAGCGAGGTCGATACCCTGACCCTGTACTTCCGGGGCGCCGCCGACAACGGTCCGGACAAACTGTACGTGGCGCTGGAAGACAGCGCCGGCACGGTCGGCGTGGCGGTTCATTCGGACCCCAACGCGGTCCTGGCAACCCAATGGACCGAATGGAATATACCGCTGGGTGACTTCGCCGGGGTGAATCCGGCCGGTGCCAAAACGATCTATATCGGTCTCGGCGACCGCAACGCACCCACTCCCGGCGGCGCGGGGGTGATCACCGTCGACGAGATTCGGCTCACCAAGCCGCAGTCCGACGACGGGCAGGAATGAGGTCTCTCTTTCACAGATAGAGTATAATCATCCTGGACACACGCTTCGCGGGCCCCGCATCGGACGTCGCTTTCGGTGCGGGGCCCGGGGGCTGTCGCAATGGAGATGCCGCACAGCTCTTCCCGACATGCGGACGCAGGAAACACAACTGGCCGGGTCCGACCGCCGTCGAGGCGATTGACATCATGAATGGGAAAACGCATGCAGGAGACCGCAGGATGAAAACGAAGGGTTTTACGCTCATCGAGTTGTTGGTGGTCATCGCCATTATCGCCCTGCTGATGGCAATCCTGATGCCTTCGCTGCAAAAGGCCCGGCACCAGGCTCGTCGGACGGCTTGTGCGGCCCATCTGAAATCCTGCGGATATGCCGGCGTCCTCTACGGCAACGACAACAACGGTCAGTTCCCCTATTGCCATATGGAAGTCTCGCCAGGGTCAGGCAGCTACGCCGTCTGGATCAGCGGCCGTCAGAACGACCCTCAAACCGAAGGCTTCATGGCTCACGGCCTGCTCTTCTATCATCAACTGATAACCGAGCCCAAGCTCTTCTATTGCCCCGGAAACAACAATCCCACTCTGCAATACGGAAAGCTCCCGCCAGATCCCGCCAACCGGGGAGGAGGGTGGCCGCGAGGTTCCATTCCGGAAGATTTGGGCCCCAATCAATCCTGGGTGCAGACGACGTACCACTACCGCTCGCTCTGGGATGAGAACAAATGGCGCGCGGTCAATTCCGTCCAGGACAGCGGCGGCATGGCGTTCATGGCGGACATGTTCTCCGATCCGAGCCGGGGCGTTGAGTACCACCACAAGAGTGGATACAATGTCGCTTATACGGACGGACACAGTGAATTTGTGAAGGACCTGGACCGCGAGATACAAGAGTTTGGTGGCGGTGCGACGTATCATGTCGACCACAGCCGTCAAGACTACGTGTGGAAGAAGTACTTCGATAGGATGGCCAAGTACAAACCGCACGCGGAGTACTGATGGTGCCGGACGAGTAGACGATGGCGCGATTCTGTCTCGCGTGACGACGACCCCTTTGGACGAAGGAGATTGGCAGGAGAGCGTTAATGGATCGACGTACGTTTTTGAAGCAATGCGTTTCCGTTACGGGCACAGCCGTCCTGGCCGCGCCCGTGTGGCAGGCGACCGGTGCCGGGCAACAGGACGAACGACCCAATGTCGTCTTTATCATGGCCGACGATATGGGCTATGGTGACCCGGCGTGTCTCAATCCCGAATCGAAGATTCCCACTCCCCACATGGATCGCCTGGCGCGAGAGGGGATGACCTTCACCGACGCCCACAGCGGTTCGGCGGTCTGCACGCCAACCCGATACGGCGTTCTGACGGGCCGCTACTGCTGGCGCACGCGTCTCACGAGCGGCGTGCTCAATGGCTACAGCCGGGCCCTGATCGAGCC
The DNA here is from genome assembly GCA_016932895.1 of Sedimentisphaerales bacterium. The sequence continues at coordinate 1,758 of JAFGCA010000683.1, forward strand.
GGAACGGATGACCGTGGCCTCTCTGCTGAAAGCGCACGGATACCGTACCGGTTGTGTGGGCAAGTGGCACCTGGGCCTGACCGACAAGGAGCCGGCCGACTTCAGCAAGCCTCTGACGCCGGGGCCCAACGAAGTGGGTTTCGATTACTGGTTCGGCATTCCCGCCTCGCTGGACATGACGCCGTACGTCTACCTGGAGAATGGATTGCCGACTCGCCCGCCCACGGAGACGGTTGCCGCGTCGCCCTATCCGGCTTTCTATCGCGGCGGTCCGATTGCGGACGACTTCAGACACGAAGACGTCATGCCCCGGATTACGGAAAAGGCGGTCGGATTCATTGACCGCTGCTGCCAGGATCATCCGGACAAGCCATTCTTCCTGTACTTCCCTCTGACGGCGCCGCACACACCGTGGGTGCCGCTGGAGCAAAACCGCCGGCAGAGCCAGGCCGGCATCTACGGGGATTTCGTGACCCTGGTGGACTGGACGGTGGGACAAATCCTGCACGCGCTCGACGCCCACGGGATCGCCGACAACACCCTGGTGATTCTGACCAGTGACAACGGCTCGCACGAGGCCCACATCGGCGAGCACAACAACGGAATATCCGTCGGATCGCCCCATTTCGGCCATGAGGCCAACTACATCTATCGGGGCCAGAAGGCCGACGTCTGGGACGGGGGCCATCGCATTCCCTTCCTGGCCCGCTGGCCGGCGGCTGTAGCGCCGGGCAGTCGGTGTGAAGAGCTCATCTGCCTGACCGATCTGACGGCCACGTGCGCCGAGATCGTGGGGCAGAGTCTTCCTGCGGACGCGGGAGAAGACAGCATCAGTTTTCTCGCCCGCCTTCAGAACAAGCCGCCCGCCGGTCCGGTGCGCCAAACGGTCGTGCATCACTCCATCAGCGGCGTTTTCGCGATCCGCAGAGGCAAGTGGAAGTTCATCGACGGCGTGGGCTCGGGCGGTTGGTCGGGCAAGGGCGACGGGGTACCCGGGCAGCTTTACGACATGAACACCGACCCGCAAGAACAAAGCAACCTCTATGACGATCCTGAACATCAAACGATCGTCAACGATCTCAAATCGCTTCTGGAACGCTACAAGGAACAGGGACACAGTCAGCCCATAGCGTGGAGGTAAACAATGCAGCGACGTGACTTCTTGAAGCAATGCATGCTTGCCGCCGGGTCGGCGACAGCCGCTCCTTTTCTTGCTGCACGTGCCCTCCCACGCGACGGCAGCCGGGCTGAGGCGACATTACCCAATATCGTTTTCATCCTGGCCGACGATATGGGCTACGGCGACCTGGCCTGTCAGAATCCCGAATCCAAGATCCCGACGCCCCATCTCGACGGGCTGGCTGCAAAAGGCGTACGCTTCACCGACGCCCATTCGCCCTCGGCCGTCTGTTCGCCGACCCGGTACGGCGTTCTGACCGGGCGGTACGCGTGGCGCACGCGGCTAAAGAGGGGCGTTCTCTGGTGCTGGGACAAGCCGCTGATCGATTCGGATCGACTGACGGTCGGCAAGCTCCTCAAGGCACACGGCTACGACACGGCCTGCATCGGCAAATGGCATCTCGGCTGGAGCTGGCCCACCACCGACGGGAAAGACCCTGTAGGCATGGGCAAGAACACGGCCGACGCCGGAGCCAATGTCGATTTCAGGCAGCCGATCACTGAGGGCCCAACGACGAGAGGATTCGATTATTACTTCGGCACGGACGTTCCGAATTTCCCGCCCTACTGCTTCATCGAAAACGACCGTACCGTGGGCATACCGACCGTGCCCAAACCCAAGAGCATGTTCGGCTCGCCCGGACCGATGCTCGAAGCCTGGAAACTGGAGGAGATCCTGCCCGGACTGGGCCACAAGGCAGTGGAGTACATCGACGCCAAGGGCGGACGCGGGCAGAATGAGGCGTTTGGGCAAACAGCGAAAAGTCCCTTCTTCCTCTACATGCCCCTGACGGCGCCTCACACGCCCATCGCTCCCGATGCACAGGCCCGGGGAAAGAGCGAGGCCGGAGCCTATGGCGATTTCGTCTACGAGGTCGATCGCATTGTCGGCGAAGTGCTGGAGGCATTGGAGCGCAACGGATTTGCCGAGAACACGCTGGTGATCTTCACCAGTGACAACGGCTCGCCCGGACGCGACGGGACGAACATGAGTGGTCCGACGAACTCCGTCCGCAAGTACGGACACAACCCCAGTCACGTCTACCGGGGCATCAAGGCCGACGCCTGGGAAGGCGGCCACCGCGTCCCGTTTCTCGTCCGTTGGCCGGGACATACCCGACCGGGCACGGTATGCGCCGAGACCATCTCTCACGTCGACCTGATCGCCACGTGCGCCGAGATCATGGGAGTCAATCTGCCCCCGAACGCGGGCGAAGACAGCTTCAGCTTTCTGCCTCATCTTCTGAATCAGCCGCCCGACGGACCCGTGCGCGACGCGGTTGTCCATCATTCCGGCAACGGGGTTTTCGCCATCCGACAGAACCAGTGGAAGTTTATCGATGGGGTCGGCTCCGGGGGATGGTCGGGCAAGGGCGACGGCCTGCCCGGCCAGCTCTACAACATGGAAACCGATTCGACCGAGCAGAACAACCTGTACAACGATCCGGACCACGGACCCGTTGTCCGCCGGCTCAAGAATCTCCTGGAGAAATTCAAAAGGGAGGACCGCACCAGGCCCTTGGATTAACCCAAACTCATGAGTTGTCTGGCGTGTGACCAGAGTGCAAGTTTTTCTAATTCTACGTTTTAGAGGAGGACTGTCATGGCTGCCAAACTGACGTATGCAATCACTTTGTCCCTTCTACTGGGGCTCTTCGCAGGGAGCGTAGCCAACGCCGATCTGGTCGGCTGGTGGAAGCTCGACGGCAATGCCGTCGACAGCTCGGACAACGGGCACGATGGCGTCCTCTTCGGCGATCCCGAATGGGTGGAGGGAATCGTTGATGGCGCCCTGAAATGCGATGGGGTGGATGATCGGATCGAGATGCCGGGGACCAGTGCGGCCGAAGGGTTCGCCGGTCTCTCAGGCGAGGTTACCTGGACGATGTGGATGAGGACGGGGCCCAGTACCGCCACCCAGAGCATCATGTGCCAGGGGCCTGCCGGCGCCGCCCACGTACAGGGCAACCGATCTGTCAACGTGGAGGTCTCCGGCGTCGTCATGGTGCGGGCGAACAGCGTTTCGGCGCTGACGTCGCTTAATTCCACCGCCGTGGTCAACGATGACCAGTGGCACCACATCGCCGTTACGATCGCTTTTGAAACGGAGGGAACGAGCGACACCATGAAGGTCTACATCGACGGCGACTTGAACAAAGGCTATGAGGCCGATACGGTGGATATCAATCAGCATGCCGGAGTTGCCGCCGACTTCATTGTCACGCTGGGCGATAGGGCCGGTAGTCCGTTCGGCGGTTCGATCGACGATGTGCGCGTTTACGACCACATACTGAACGTTGTGGAGCTTCGTGGCGTGATGCTCGGAGAGCCGTATCCGTTTCGTCGCAACCGAACCTGGGGACGGCGCCATGATCGAGAGCACGGTTGCGACGCTCAAGTGGCTGTCGGGCGAGTTGGCCGCATCGCACCTTGTCTACTTCGGTGAGAGCTTCGATGAAGTCGACGCCGGTACGGTCGAGCCCGTTCCCACGGCGGACGAATCCCTTATGGTGGG
>JAFGCA010000684.1 GCA_016932895.1 Sedimentisphaerales bacterium
CAGCAAAGGAAAGCACGCGTGACATCGTCGCGCGGTTGGAACGGGAAGGGACGCTTTGATGACCCGCGAGCAGCGACTGCGCTTCATTGACGAGGAACTGAAGGGACTATGGCCGCAATGGGAGCCGAGCGAGGCCGAGATCCGCCTCTGGATGAACCTGCTGGCGGGCTTCGACTTCGTCGCGGCGCGGCAGGCGCTGCACCAGTGCTTCTGCACCGAGGCGGGCAACTACCGCCGGCCCCGGCCCGGCCCCTTCCTGGCCAGGGCCCGGGCCCTCTGCCTCGGCGCCAACAACTGCCGCCGGCGCCCGCCGCGCGATCTGACCACGAACGTGTACATCGAGTGCCGCGTGGCTCCGGCCGACCGCCCGCACGTGACCGGCTGGCGCATGGGCGTCTACGTCCTGCCCCGCCACCGACAGAGCGAGCCCGACTACGTCTGGGCCTGCGCCCAGGAAATGCGGAAACGCTGCCAGCAAATCTACGGCGGCCAATGGATCGCCGCCCGCGACCACACGCCCGAACCCCGCGACGACAACCTCCACGGCCCGTCGGGTCCATCCCGGCTACCGGCCGGACGCGGTGCGGATTCAACGCGGGCAGCCCAGCGAAGACTGTGGCCCGACGAGCGGGATTCGGCCGATATTGAACTTGAGCAAACCATCCGCTGTACATATGCTTAGGAGATCGTGCAGGATGTGCAACGGCTCGTGAAAGACCGCTTCGTGCACCCGGCCGGCGACGAAACGTTCTGCAAACTCAACGGCTGGATGCCCCTGCACAAACGCCTCCTCGCCGTCGAGCTCAAACTCACACGCATCGACGACGCCCTCCACCAGGCCATCAACAACCTCGGATTCGCCGACGAATCCTACGTAGTCCTGCCAACCGACGTCGCGAAGCGATTGACCAAAAGCAAACGCATGCCAGACTTCGACGAAAGAGGCATCGGCATCCTCGCGGTCACCCCGGACGGTTGCCGCAGAGTCCTACCCCCAAGAAAGCAAAAACCCAGCACCACCAACACCACCCAAGCCTACTCCGTAGAACGTTTCTGGCTTGAAGGTCTGAACGGCCAAAGGGTCCCTGTGCCCATACAGTAGATTGACGTTTTTTCACTTGAGGCAGACGTGCAATGATGCTATACTCAAGGTGACGTGTGAGTTTTCCAGTGCGACGGAGACATGGAAACGATATCGATTTACATGGCGAGTGAATTGAGGTGAGCGGATGCCGTTTCCGGATGCTCCCAGAGTGATCTACAAGAAGAATCCTCTGGATCGAGTGATATGCCAAGTTAGATTTCCCGCGATCCTGCGAATAGACACGCAGATTCCTGCTGACTTTCAGGACGCGATTCGCAAAGAATTCCCGGGCTTCTGCGAGAAGGAAGAGCTGGCTTTTCCTCTGCCCCAAAGGGCCCAGAAGGAGGGCCCGACCGAAGTCCTGCGGCAGATGTTGCCTACGGAAACGAAGAATTACGAATTCTCCTCAGAGGACGGCAACTGGGTAGTCAATCTGACCCGAACGTTTCTTGCCTTGACGGCGAGGAGGTACATAAGACGGCAGGAGTTCAGGGACCGCCTGAAGACACCGCTCGAAGCGCTCAGGGAAACCTATGAGCCTGCGTGTTTCTCTCGAATTGGATTGCGATACGTGGACATCATAAGACGATCCGATCTCGGATTGCAGGATGTTCCGTGGACCGAATTGCTGCAACCGCACGTTCTGGGGTTGTTGAGTTCTCCCGACAAGGCTGTTGAGGCGAGTATTCGAACGTTCGAGGCCAAGTGCGAACTCCAACTGGAAGACGGCAGTAGCATGGCCAGAATCGTGACCGCACTGGTGGAAGGACGGGAGAATAACGAGCCGTGCTTCATGGTTGATACGGACTTCTACACAACTCAGAAGACCCCTATCTCCGAGGTCCAGAACAAACTCGATTATTTCCACGTACGAGGGTCCAGGTTGATTCGATGGTTTATCAAGGATAAGTTGCACGACGCGATGCAGCCGGAAGAGGCGGAGTAAACAAAACCATGACAAATTCCTCTCAAGAGACTGATCCACGACAAGTGATTTGTGACTGTACGGGCCACTCCATCCCGCCCGCAATGTCGGATGTCACAACCGGGGGGGGAGGACACGGCGTGTCTTTTGCCTTGTACGGCGAGTCAGACCCGATCAGCCAGGCGAAAAGCATCGTGTCGAGAATTGAGGACCCGTGTGTGGCCGAGCAAGTCGAGAGGTTGCTGTCCGTGATCCACAAGTTGATTACGGCTGTCCGTCAAGTTAAAGCGGATTTGCCCGGGATTCCACCTCTCCACGCGTATCAGAGCGAAGATGGCTCCGTCTTTGTTGAGTGGATATTTCCTGATTTCAGAATTGGGTTTAATATCGAATCCAATCAGGAAGACTCTGGTTGGCATTTGGTTTCAAATGAAAGACTTGGCGAAGTCACTGCGTCGGGGCAGTTGACCAGCGAGCGCGAGATAATGGTCTTGTTTGTACAGTTTGTCCTCCCGAACATGTAGAAGCCGCCATGCCTTATCCAGACAACTGCATTCGGGGAATTCCAACGTCTGAGTGTCTTTTGGAAGACGGTAGCGGCGCGTACTCGAGCTTGTTTGCGTTTCACGCGAACCCTGCGCGAAACCGACCTTGGCTTGAGGAATCCATAAACTGGATGGACGACGAGAACGCGATCCCATTCACACTGAACCAGACCAAAGATAACGGATCCTTGCAGTTTAAAGTGGGAATTGCGATTCTTTCGCGTCGCAGCTTAGACAGAATAAAGAAGGATGCAGTTTTTGCTGGATTCTTGGACTATGAACGCGATCAACTAGAAACGAATCCTTATCACGGTAATCTTCTCTTGAAGAAAGACATTGACCCGCGGAAGAAGACATCGCTTCGTTTCAAGTTAGCGCACGCTGCGAAAGTCAAATTGCGCGAAGAGACACAGCAATCGCCATAGCGACCGTCGTGTAAGAACCATTCACAGTGGTGAGATCGCCTAGAGGTGCCCTGGGCCTGCCTCGTATTTGGCTAATCAAGTCCGCCTTTTTGGGTATTGTACTTTTTGACTCGGGGGATTCAAGGGCGGATGGCGAGAATTCCCGGGCGGGTAACTTGCGCGTCCAGGCGGCTTGTGGCGGGGGCCCCTGTTTGGTACAATGGGTATGATGGTTGCACGGGCGTGTGACATCAGGCATTCGATCGGGGCCAGGGAGGGTTCTTTGATTCGAGACGAAACTATGGGTCCATTGGGGCGTGTTATGGCTGTATTTGTTGACGGGCAGCGTTGCATGACGGCATTCATCGTTGGTTTCTCCCTTGTTTTGACGGTGTGCGCCTTCGGGGCGGAGGGGGATCTGGTCATTTCGGAGCTTATGGCGGTCAACGATACGGCGTTGCCGACCACCGTGGAGGGTAAGCGGATCTATCCGGACTGGATCGAGGTCCGCAACCGCGGCGCCGCACCGGTGAGTCTGGCCGGCTGGTATCTGACGGACGACCCGAACGACCTGGAGAAGTGGACGCTTCCGGCGCTGACGCTGGGGCCGGGCAGCCATCTCGTGGTCTTCGCCTCGGGTGTCCCCCAGCAGGACCACCCGGAGAACTGGCCGTACCGCGATGAGGCGGGCTACTACCATACGAATTTCCGCCTGGAGGGCAACGGGGAGTATCTGGCTCTCGTTTCGCCGAGCCTGGCGGTAGTCCACGAGTACGGCACGCGCGCGGACGGTTTGGACGAAGGGGGCTTCCCGCCTCAACAGGCCGACATTTCCTACGGCCTGTCCGGCGACGAAGAGCAGTACTTCACCACGCCTTCGCCCGGGCGGGCCAACGGCAGCGGATACGCGGAAGTATCGGCCGAGCCGGTCTTTTCGCACCCGGGCGGGACGTTCACGGGTTTCTTTCTCCTGGAACTGAGCTCGCCGAATCCGGAGGCCGAAATTCGCCTCACACTGGATGGGCGCCCGCCCACGAGCTCGTCCCTGAAGTACGAAGTGCCCCTGCCGATTGTGGGCACGCGCGAGATCATGGCCCGCGCCTACGAGCCGGGCAAGGTCCCCAGCGCGGTGGTGAGCCGGACGTATATCGCACTGGCCGGCGATGTCCTGAGCTTCAGTTCCAACCTGCCCATCGTGGTGGTCGATACGGAAAAGCGCGGCGTAGGCAGCGGGTCCTTCACGAAGGTGCAATCGGTTTTCATCGATCGGGGCGCCGACGGCCGGGCCCGCATTCTCGGGCAGGCCGACTTCGCCGGGCGGGGCGGGCTGCGCGTCCGCGGCTCCTCCACCGCCGGAGCGGCCAAGCATCAATACGCCTTCGAGACCTGGGACGAGAACGACCGGGACAAGGACGTCTCGCTGCTGGGCTTCCCCGCCGACGGCGACTGGATTCTCTACGCGCCGTTGGTGTACGACCGCGCCCTGATCAACAACGCCCTGGCCTACGAGTTGAGCAACCAGGTGGGACGCTACGCCGTGCGGACCCGCTTTTGCGAAATGTATCTCAACACGAACGATGCGACGGTTTCCTCCAGCGACTACGTCGGGCTCTACATCTTCATGGAGCGCATCACGCAGGGTCCGGAGCGCGTGGACGTTGAAGAGCTCAATGCCTGGGACAGCACCGAACCAACGCTGAGCGGAGGCTACATACTCAGCATCGACCGCACCAGTTCCGGCAGCACGTTCCACACCGCGCACGGCACCCCCCACGGCGCCGTATTCAACCATCTGTATCCGCAGGACGATGACATCACGGTTGCCCAGCGCAACTGGATCAGGGCGTTTCTGGACGAGTTCGAAGATGCGCTCTACGGCCCGAATTTCGCCGATCCGCTTCACGGCTACGCCCAGTACATCGACGTCGATTCTTTCATCGAGCACAACCTGGTCAATATGCTGCCCATGAACGTCGATGCCTTTCGCCTGAGCGGGTACATGTTCAAGAAGCGCGGCCGTAAGCTCGAGCTCGGTCCGGTCTGGGACTACGACCGGGCGATGGAATCCACCGACGGACGCGACAACAACGCCCAAAGCTGGAGCGGTACCGGCGACGGAACGGATTTTTTCAATCACTACGACTGGTGGTATCGACTGTTTGAGGACGCCAATTTCTGGCAAAAGTACATCGACCGCTGGTACGACTTAAGGAAAGGCCCGTTCAGCACCGAGAGCATCCACGCCACCATCGACGCGATGGCCGACGAGATTCGCGAGGCGCAGGGGCGCAACTACCAGCGTTGGAGCGGCTACGGCCCGCGCTTCGGCGGCTTCCAGGGCGAGATCGATCACATGAAGGACTGGTTCGCCACGCGTTGCACCTGGATCGACAGCCAGTTCGCCGCGCCGCCACGGCTCTTCCCGGAGGGCGGCGCCGTCGAGACGTCGAGTTCGGTGGCCGTTTTCAATCCTCACGGCGTCGCCGGCGTGGTGTATTACACGCTCGACGGTTCCGACCCGCGACTGCCCCAGACGGCCGGTACGCTGCTGGACTCGACGACGCTCGTGCCCGAGAGCGCGACCAAACGCGTGCTCGTGCCGGCCGGACCCGTGGCCAGCGCCTGGAGGAGCGATTCGTCCTTCGACGACTCCGCCTGGATCCCGGTCACAGGCGAGCCGGGAGGCATTGGATACGAACACGGCTCGGGATACCAGAACTACCTCAGCATCGATCTGGAAGAGCAGATGTATAACAGCCGGACGAGCTGCTACATTCGCATTCCGTTTGTCCTTGCCGACGATCCCAGCGAATTCAATTACGCCGCCTTGAACGTCCGCTACGACGATGGTTTCATCGCCTACCTCAACGGCGTCGAAATCGCCCGGGCGCTGTTCAGCGGCACACCCGCCTGGAATTCCAGCGCCAACGGCAATCACGACGATTCCGCCGCGGTCCGCTTCGAGGAATTCGACATCTCGTTGCAGGCAAACCTGCTGCGCCGGGGTCAAAACCTGCTCGCCTTCCAGGTCCTGAACTCTTCGACGACGAGTTCCGATCTTCTTATCAGTGCCGAGTTGATCGCGGGCCACAGCACCTCGCCCGGCGGCAGCGGCGTCTCCGAAACGGCGCAGCCGTACGTCGGACCGATCGTGCTGACCGCCAGCGCCGAGGTCACGGCACGCGCGCTGGCGCCCGGCAATCGGTACAGCCCCTGGAGCGGCTGTACCCGGGCCGTCTTTGCGGTGGGCCCGGTGGCCGAGTCGCTACGCATCAGCGAGCTTATGTACCACCCTGCGGATATGGATGATCCGAACGATCCGAACACCGAATACGTCGAGTTGACCAACGTCGGGACCGAAGCGATCAATCTCAATCTCGTCCAGTTCACCGACGGGATCGACTTTACCTTTGACAGCTTCGAGCTGGCTTCGGGCGGCTATTGCCTGGTGGTCAAGGACGTCGCCGCCTTTGAGGCCAAGTACGGTCCGGGCTTGAACGTCGCCGGCCAATACGACGGGAAGCTCAGCAACGGCGGCGAACGCATCGCGCTGCAGGACGCCATCGGGCGGGTGATCCTTGATTTCAGCTTCGAAGACAACTGGTATGACGAAACCGACGGCGACGGCTACTCGCTCACCGTCACAGATCCCGCCGGCACCGACCCCAACGACTGGGGCCTCGAGAGCACCTGGCGGGCAAGCCCGAGCATCGGAGGCTCGCCCGGCGCAGGCCGGTAACCCCCACGTATTCGCGGAGGAAAATAATGAAGTCAGCTTTCCGAATACTGTCTTTGTTCTTGTGGTTGGTCTGTCTTCCCGGCTTCGCCGGTGACGTGCGGGCCGGCGTGGTCATCAACGAGATTCACAGCGATCCCGACGTCAAAACCGTGCTGGTCGAGTTCGTCGAGCTGCACAATCCGACGGCGGAAGATATCGATCTTTCCGGGTGGTCGTTTACCGACGGCGTTTTCTACACCTTTGCGCCCGGCACGACGCTGTCGGCCGGCGGCTACATCATCGTGGCTCAGAATCCCGACCACATTCGCGCCAAATGGAGCACCGGGCGCTCCGCTTTGCCGGAAGGTTCCGTGTTCGGGCCCTTTGCAGGCAAGCTGGCCAACGAAGGCGAGCGGGTGGTCCTGCGCGACGCCGACGGGGCGCTGGCCGACGAGGTCGAGTATCAGCTCGGGTTTCCCTGGCCGACCGTGGGCGATCCGGTGTCCGAGGTGCGGTCCGGGACCGGGGCTTCGATGCAGTTGGTCAACCCGGCGTTTGACAATGACCTGGCGGGCAACTGGCGCTCGTCGCTGCCGACGCCGGCCGAGGTGAACAAGCGCATCCTGGCCGACAACATCGGGCCGTGCATAAGGCAGGTCAAACACGCGCCGAAGCAGCCGCAGTCCGGTCAGGTCGTGACGGTCACGGCCAAGATCACCGACGACGACGGCGTGGCCTCCGTCCGGCTGCAATGCCAGCTCGTCGATCCGGGACATTACATTCGCTACCAGTACTCCGACGGCGAAAACCAGCGTCTCGCGGACCCGGAATACGAGACGAATTGGGCCGATATGGAAATGAACGACGACGGATTGGCCGGCGACGAAACGGCCGGCGATCATGTCTATACGGCGCAGGTGCCCGCGGCGGTGCAGACGCATCGCCGCCTGGTGCGGTATCGCATCGTCGCCGACGACCAGGCCGGGTTTGCGGTTCAGGTGCCCTACGACGACGACCCGCAGCCCAATTTCGCCTACTTCGTGTACGACGCTGTTCCCGCCTGGAGCGGGGCCGTCCGGCCGGGTAGCGCCAACGCCGCCGAGCGGCAGGTCGTCACCTACGCAACCAACGTGATGCGCTCGCTGCCCGTCTATCATCTGATCGCCAAGAACGAAGATGTAGAGGATTGCCAGTTCAACCCCATCCCCGATGCCCGGTGCAATGAAAAGGCCGGCTGGTACCAGTGGAGCGGCACCCTCGTCTACGACGGTGAGGTGTACGACCACATCTGGTACCGGGCCCGCGGCGGATGGGCCGCCTACGAGTTCGGCAAGAACCGGTGGAAGTTCGATTTCAATCGCGGACATTATTTCCAGGGGCGCGACGACTACGGCAACGAATACGGAACCACCTGGGACAAGCTGAATTTCTCCGCGTGCTTCCAGTTTTCCGGAACCGGGAATCGTGGTGAGCACGGCATGTACGAAGCGGTGACCGCCCGGCTGATGAACCTTGCGGGCGCCCCCTGTTTCTACACGAACTGGCTGCAGTTTCGCGTTATCGATGACGAGCGCGAATCGGGCCCGACGCAATACGACGGCGACTTCTGGGGGCTGTATTTAGCCATCGAGCAACCGGACGGGCGCTTCCTCGACGAGCACGGCCTGCCCGACGGAAATCTCTACAAAATGTATTTCCCCTGCTCGGGCAACACCGGCAACATGAACAACCAGGGGCCCACGCAGGTCGCCGATCACAGCGACGTCATCGCCTTCTGCAACGCCTATCAAAGCTATCCCTCAGACCGGCAGTGGTGGGAGCAGAACACCAATCTCGACGCGTATTACAATTATCGCATCGTCTGCGACGCGGTCCATCACTATGACCTGACGGATCGCTGGAACTGCTTCTATTACTCCAACCCGGAGACGGGACGCTGGTGGATGCTGCCCTGGGATTTCGACCATTCGTGGGACTCGGACATTTACACCGACGACGACGAGTACTGGAAACAGGTGCTCGACCGGCGCTTCTTTCAGGGACACAACGTAGGGACCCCGAGTACGTATCATCGTTTTGAGGATTGTATCATCACCTTTCAGAATCGGTTGCGCGAGCTGTCGGATCTGCTGCTGAACGCCGACGAGTGCGGCCGGCTCATCGATGAGTACGCTGCGATCATCGCCGACCCGGCGGCCGACCTGGCCTTCGTCGAGGCCGATCGGGCCTTGTGGGACCGCCATCCGCGCAACCGCCATCCGGGCACGTATTATCAAAGCTCGCCCACACGCGACTTTCCCGGCATGGTCTTTCGCATGAAGCAGTTCATCAGCTCCACCGGCTGGGGAGGAAGCAACCTCGCCCGTATGGACGACGACCAGGCGATTCCACACACGCCGGTGGTGACGTCGCTCGGCCCCGACGGTTTTCCCGCCGACACGCTGATCTTCGAGGCGAGTGATTTTTCCGACCCGCAGGGCGACCATACGTTTGCC
>JAFGCA010000685.1 GCA_016932895.1 Sedimentisphaerales bacterium
CTTCGTCCTCTACGAACGCAAGGTCGTCGACAACTGGAGCCGGATCGAGAATCGCTGGATCCTGATCGAAGACGGCCGGCAGCACGAGTGGAATTTCTCGCACCGCGTGTACTCGGCGACGGAGCTTTGCACGCTGCTGGGCGGCTCGGGGTTTCGAGACGTACAGGCCTGCGGGAACCTGGACGGCGCGGCGTACGATGAAAAGGCCGAGCGGCTCGTCGTGGTGGGATACAAATGAGCGCCGGCCGGCGCCAGCCTTGACGGCTTCGGCCGGGCGACCTATGATACGGAATTCGTTGCATTTAGACCATTGAAGGACGTTTATGATGTCGGATGAGAAAAAGAACTACCGCGACACGCTGAATCTGCCCAAGACGCGGTTTGCGATGAAGGCCAACCTGGTGCAGCGCGAGCCGCAGATGCGGAAGCGCTGGGCCGAGCAAGGGATCTACGCCACGATCCGGGAGGCCCGCCGCGGCGCGAAGCCCTACATTCTGCACGACGGCCCCCCCTACGCCAACGGCGACATTCACATGGGCCACGTCATCAACAAGGTCCTCAAGGATTTCGTCGTCAAGTACAAGACGATGACCGGCCATGACGCCCCTTACATCCCGGGCTGGGACTGTCACGGGCTGCCGATCGAGGCGAAGGTCGTGGCCGACCTCGGCGAGAAGGCCCGCGAGATGCCCAAGCACGCCATTCGTCGCGACTGCATGAAATACGCGAGCAAATACGTCAAGCTCCAGGGCCGGCAATTCCAGGACCTGGGCATCTTCGGCGACTTCGGCGACCCGTACCTGACGTTCAAGCCGCAGTACGAGGCCGGCATCCTGGAGGTCTTCGCCGAGTTGGTGGGCAAGGGCCTGGTCTACAAGCAGCTCAAGCCCATCCACTGGTCCATCGGCTGCGAGACGGCCCTGGCCGAGGCGGAGCTGGAGTACAAGGACATTGCCTCGCCCAGCATCTTCGTGAACTTCCCGGCCGCCCACGAGACGATCACGCGTCTGATCGAGCTGGGCCTGGTCAGTGGCGAACAGGCGAGAGACGCGGCGGTGTGCTTCATGATCTGGACGACCACGCCCTGGACGCTGGCGGCCAACCTGGCCATTGCCGTGCATCCGCGCCTGGAGTACACGACGCTCAGCTACGAGAAGAACGGACAGAAATACGTGTCGGTCGTCTCGACGGACCGCCTGGAAGCGGTTGTCGCGGCCGGTGGACTCGAAGAAGGCCAATACCAGGCAGCCGAGAAGGTCGTGCGCGGCAGCGAGCTGGCGGCCCTGCGCTACCGGCATCCGTTCGTCGAGAACAATCCGACCGACAAGGACGCCTACATGGTGATCCCGGCCGAGTACGTCACGACCGAGGACGGCACGGGCCTGGTGCACACGGCCCCCGGACACGGTCTGGAGGACTACCTGTCCGGCCAGAAATACGGCCTGGCCGTCTATTCGCCCGTCCAGGACGACGGCTGCTACGACGATACGGTGCCCCAATGGCTGCGGGGCAAAAGCGTGCTCAAAGTCGAAAAGGACGTCAACGGCTGGTTGCAGGAGCACGGCTGGCTCTTCGCGCAAGGCGAGATTCAGCATAGCTACCCCCACTGCTGGCGCAGCAAAGGCCCCGTCATCTTCCGCGCGACCGAGCAGTGGTTCATCAGCGTGGACCGGGAACTGCCCGACAACGGCAAGAGCCTCCGCGAACTGGCGATGAAAAGCGTCGAGGGCGTACGGTGGATTCCCGCCTGGGGCCAGAAGCGCATCGCCGGCATGTTGGAGTCGCGCCCGGACTGGTGCATCAGCCGGCAGCGAAGCTGGGGCCTGCCCATCCCGGTCTTTGCCATGCCCGACGGGCGAACGCTGTTGACGAAAGACTCGGTGCTGGCGGTAGCCAAACACATCGGCGAGCATGGGTCGGACAGTTGGTTCAGGCACACGCCGCGCGAGATTCTGGGCGACGACTTCGCTCTGCCCGAAGGATTCAATCTTGACGAGCTGCAGAAGGAAGAGAACATCTTCGACGTGTGGTTCGAGTCGGGCTGTAGCTGGTACAGCGTCTGCGCCCGGCGTGAGAAATGGCCTGTGCCGGTAGACCTCTACCTGGAAGGGTCGGACCAGCATCGCGGCTGGTTCCAGCTTTCCCTGCTGCCGGCGCTGGGCTTCACGGGCCAGCCGCCGTTCAAGAGCGTCCTGACGCACGGCTTCACCGTCGATGAGAAAGGCATGAAGCAATCCAAGTCGCTGGGCAACTACGTCAACGCCCAGGACGAGATCAAGAAATACGGCGCCGACATCCTGCGGCTGTGGGTCGCCAGCGTCAATTACCAGGAGGACGTCCGCTGCAACGATGAGTTGATCGGCCGCACCCAGGATGCCTACCGCAAGATCAGAAACACGCTGCGCTACGTCCTCGGCAACATCGACGATTTCGACCCGAACCGCGACGCCGTTCCGGCCGAGAACATGCAGAAGATCGACGAGTGGGCTCTTTATCAACTGCAAGAACTGGTCGACAAGGTGACAAGAGCTTACGACAATTTCATATTCCACCAGGTTTTCTCGCTGCTGTACAACTTCTGCACGATCGAGATGAGCAGCATTTACATGGATGTACTCAAGGACCGAATGTACTGTGATGCGCGCGACAGTCGCGAGCGGCGTAGTGCACAGACAGTCATGTTCAGAATCCTCAGCGAGTTGGTCCGTCTGCTGGCGCCAATCCTCCCACACACGGCAGAAGAAGCTTGGGAGACGATGAAATTTAGACCCGAAGACTGCCACAGCGTCCACTTGGCCACGATACACCACGTTCATGAATATAGACTGCGTGAGCCAAAATGGGATACGCTGCTGCTTCTGCGGGATGAGGTCCGGTTGAAGCTGGAGAAGCTGCGTCAGGACAAGATAATAGCCAGCAGCCAAGAGGCGAGCATTACGATTCACTCGACACCGCAGGATGCCGACGTACTTCAGTGGCTCGGGCTTGAGGAATTTGCCGCGTTGTGCATCGTTAGCGAGGTCAAGCTTGAAGAGGGCGCCCAGCGGACAACCGTCACAGCAGAGAAGAGCACACACGAAAAGTGCCAGCGCTGCTGGAACTACTGGCCCACCGTCGGATCGGACGTGGAGCATCCCGACTTATGCCAGCGCTGCGCTGCCGTGGTGGGAACAATGTAGGGTTGGTTCATGATCGTAGTTGCTCGGCCACTTTCGCGTAGACTTCATCGAGCGTGATGTGCTCGATGGCATGAGCGGGGTCGGTGCTTTTGATGGCCAGGCCTCTGTCGGCGGCGTCGCGGGCGACGACGCATTCGGGGCGGCCGTAGGGACCGACCCGCAGCGGGTTCGACCAACTGAACATCATCACCAGCGGTTTGCCGAGAGCGCCGGCGATGTGTCCCGGACCGGTGTCGTTGCTGATCACAATGCGGGCGCCGCGCAGCACTTCGACCAGTTCGGGCAGCGACGTTCGTCCGGCCAGGTTGGCGATCTTCGCATCGGCGGCGGTCTGGATTCGCTCGATCATCTCGCTCTCGGATTTGCCGCCGGTGGCCGTGACGGTCAGCCCGTGCTCGGTGGCGAGCCGGTCCGCCAGGGCCCCGAACCGCTCGGCGGGCCAGCACTTGCTGACCTGGGCCGAACCGGGAATCAGAACCGCGTAGCGGCCTGGCTCCAATCCGTCCTGCGCGAGCAACGCGCGCGCCGCGGCGGCCGCCTGGGGCCGCTCGGGCAGAACGAACTCGACGCGCCGGTCGGAGATGCCCATGGCCTCGATCAGCTTCATGTAATGGTCGATGACATGGACCCATTCGCGTTGCGACCGAAGGCTGGTGGTGTAGAAATGGTGCGCGAACTCCCGGCCCCAGGCCGGTCCGAAACGCTGCCGGCTGCCCGAAAGCCACGCCAGCGACGCCGTCCGAAAGAGCCCCTGCAAGTCCAGCACCGCGTCGTATCGCCCGCGCCGCAGTTGCCCGATGAGCGAGAGCAGTTCCTGGAACGCCCCGGCCCTGCACCACGCCTTGCCCAGGCGCCTGCGGTCGAAAAGCACGAGCTCGTCCACGTGCGGATGTCCCTCGATCAACGGCGCAAACGTCGGGCGAATCAGCCAACTGATCCGCGCCTGCGGCAGGCCGCGGCGCAGGGCCGCCAGAGCCGGCAAGGCCATGACGATGTCACCCAGCGAGCTGGGCTTGATCAGCAAGATATTCTCATATGTCCCCGGCATAACCTCCGGATTCTACGCGAGAAGAGGCTTCCCTGCAACCGGCGTCATAAGATGGGCGGTTGCGTCAACCGGTCGAACGAGTAGAATGCACGCGGATGACACCGTCGGGCACGTTCGAGTCCGGAGGTCGAATGAAGGAGTTGGCGGGCATGGCAACCAAGGGCACGTACGTTTACGAATGGCCGCGGCCGATGGTCACGGCGGATGCGGCCGTCTTTGCCTCTTTCGGAGGCAAGATCAAGCTGCTGTTGGTGCAGCGCAGGTATCTGCCCTACCAGGGTCACTGGGCCCTGCCGGGCGGATTCATCGAGATGGACGAAGATCTGAAAGACGCCGCCGCACGCGAATTGGCGGAGGAGACGGGCCTGCAAGGCGTTCATCTGGAACAGCTTTGCGCGTTCGGCCGACCAGGCCGGGACCCGCGCGGCCGTGTCATTACCGTGGTCTATACGGGCATCGCCGAGAAGGGCTTCGAGAACCTCGAAGCCGCCGACGACGCCGCAGCGGTAGAATGGTTCGACGTGGAGAATCTCCCCCAAATGGCCTTCGACCACGACGAGATCGCTCGCTGCGCCATCGAGAACGTCAAGCGCACCGCCCCCTTTCAAGACGCCGCCAGGCGCAGAAAAGGATAAGTGCCTGTGCACAAATCAGGGAGAATCCTCGCGGGCTGAGACGTTGTCATCCCGAGCTGGAGGCGAAGGAGTGAATCGCCGCCCATATCAGACCGTGGCTCTCTCGAGCTGCTGATTGAACATGCGCAGTTGAATGTTGATCGCGCTGACGGCCCATTCGACGTAGTGCAGCTTGTGCGCCGGGCGGCGGTGACCTTCACTGAGCAGCCCACGATGAACCGTATTGAGGAAACGACCGATGGTTTGCTGACTGATCGGCGACGGATCGGCGGCCCACTGCTTGAGGTCCTGGTAGTCGCGTCGCCGTCGAGGATTGGCCCGCAACTGTTCGACGCTCAGGTAATCACCCGGGTTGAAGGCCAACTGCAACCCCTTGAGACACATGATGAGCGGCTCGTAATTGGCGCGCCGGTCCAGCCGGATGAACTTGTACTGTTGCACGTGCGTCGTGGCCTGGGCGGGGGCCCTGTCGGCAATCTCATCGCCCCCAAGGTACCAGTTGCGGCGGCTGGTGCGCGCGAAGACGAGTTCTTCCCCATATCCGTACTGGGTGATCTCGTCCTGCCCCATCCGCGAGACCCACAGCCCGCCCGGCTTGCGCTCCGGCCCGCCGCCGAGAGCCAGGAGGCATTTGACGAAGCCCAGCGGCAGCGTACGCTGCTTGCCGATCTGGTTGCGGCGTAACTGGAACGAAAGATGCAGACTGTGCGGGCGCACGTCGAAGAACGTGGCCAGCTCATGAATCAGTTGGTTCAGTAACCACGGATCACTCGTGGCCGGCCGGGACAGTTCCCCGGCAATGTTGAGCCGCCCCGGGGCAACCTCCAGGAAGCCGCACCGGCGGCCCCGCTCGGTCGAGCCGCTGTGATCATCGATATAGCCGCCGAGCTTCCAGCACAGCACGTCGAGACGAAAATCGTAGAAGTACCGGAAGCCATCGTACACGGGGTCCCGGGCTTTGCTGAGGCTGCGCTGCGGCTCGACCGCCGCGGCGCCCACGTTGCTCAACTCCACCTCGAAACCAAGCGGGATCAGACCCGGCTGCAGATTGGACCGGATGCGCTTCAGATGCGCCTCGGCCACGCGCGGTTCGAAGATGCTCCGCGAGGCGCGCACCGCGTACTTGACGTAGTTGATCAGGTCGTTCGCCTCGCAGGGCATGGTATTGAGGCCCCGCTCGATGATCAGATTCACCGCGTTGCGGTTGGTGTTCATCATGTGCAGAGCCGCCAGCAGGCTGATCGAGCGGGCGAAGTACCGTTCCGAGGAGCGCATGTGCTCCAGTTCGAACCGGTAGCGGTTCTGAATCTGCTCCTCGAACTGGTTGAGCAGAACCTGGCGGAGAACGAGTGCCAGGTAGTTGTCGAGATAGGGCCTGGCCTCCGGGGCCGCGCAAAGGTGGCGGATGCTGGGCCGGGGTCGATCCAGCTCCCGTTCCAGGAAATAATCGCTGATGGCGTCGCTGTGGTAGTGGCTCATCACGAGGTCCCGCTCGGTCGTGCCCAACAGCTCCCTCTCGGCCTGTCGCTCCAGTTCGGCATCGATGGTGCGTTCGCCCGGCCGCGTGCGCTTCTTCAGGAACTTGTTGATGCGTTTGCGCAGCCAGAGCTCGTGAATGAGATTGACGTGGAAGCGATCGCCAAAGTGCTTCCGCATCGACTCGGTCGTTACCAGGTAGGCCTGCGCCTCGACCAGCCCGCGGGCGGCGTGAACCTGAACGGTCTCTCGCTGGTATCGCTTTCCTTCGTACCGGTCGATCTCCGCCATCGCCGCAAACGGAACGTCGTGGATGACCAGTCCCTCGATGCGCGCGCCCTGGGCTTCCACGGCATAGTAATAGACGTTGTCCGGGCTCAACCGGCGGTAGTGCGGCAGGAACGCGGGCTCGGCAAAGAGGGTCCTCGTGTCGATCCGGGAAGGCCGACGCGTGAAGCGGAAGCCGCTAACCGACTGGAAAATCCGCGTGTCCCGCAGAGAACCGTAAATGAAGAGGTTGACTTTTCGTTTGTGCATAGCTGCTATATCCCACGAACATGCCGATGGACAACGATCCTATTCATCGCGGAGGATACGCCGCCGGAGCCGCAGAAGTTCCCGCAAAGCCCGCAGCACCACTTTCGGGCTGGCGCCGGTCTGCCTGCCGGTTGTCCGTGGGAAATGATGTACACCCTTCTGAGTAATCCGATAGCCTTTCTTCGCGGCACGAGCCAGAATCTCCGTATCGATCAATGCCCCCGTGCTTTCCATCTTGATCGTATCAAAAATCACCCTCTTGTACAACTTGAAGGCGCAATCCATGTCGCGCACGTGCAGCGAGAACACCAGGCAGTTGACCCGGGTCCAGACCCACCCGCCCAGAATCCGGACCAGACCGTCCTGACGATTCAGGCGATAGCCGCTGACGATATCGTATTCCTGCAGGAGCGGGAGCAAGCCGGGCATTTCCCCGATGTCGAACTGGCCGTCCCCGTCCGTATAGAAGACGAGTTCCCGCGTGGCCGCTTTGAATCCCGATTGCAGAGCCGCACCGTATCCCAGGTTCCGTTCGTGGTGAATGACGCGCACCGGCTCATGGGCGGCAGCCAGCTCGTCGGCGATTCGTCCCGTCGCATCGCTGCTGCCGTCGTCTACAATGATGATCTCATAGTCGGCGCCGAGACTCTCGGCCACCGCAACCGCCTGCTCCGTCACGCGTGCGACGTTGTCCTGCTCGTTATAGCACGGGAAAAAGATGCTGATCGAGACAGGCCCCTCCGCGCCGGGCGGCGTACGTTGCGGCCTGTGCTTCTCCGCCGCCATCGGTTACCACCTTTTTCTCATCGAGATCACGTTCCTTTCGGCTTCATACGCGGTCCACCGGAGCCGGTATGCCTCCGCTTGCTCGGCCTTGCGCTGTATCGTCATGATCTGTTCCAGTCGCAGCAGGGCCAGACGAGCGGCTTCAAGCCGTAGATTATAGCCGTCCTGACGGGAATACGTCTCCTTGTTTTTCGCAAAATCCTCGGCGTACTCCCTGCATATCCGGTCAATGCGCGCGTGAAGTTCGGGGAAACGCATCCCGATCAGCAGCATGTCCAGAATCGGGGCCGGCGAGGGATTGAGCTTGAAAGCCTTCTCCAGCAATCCCTGGCCCTTCTTCTTCTGAGCCAGGTTGTCGAACAGCAGCAGGTTGTGACCCACCGACAGATTGGCCAGGTATTCGTCCGGATACACCGTCTGTCCGTCGAACATCCCCTCGTACAGTTTCATGCCCTGGGGCGTTTTGACATCGACGAACAGCTTCTGCTTGTCGCTGATGAAGACGACGCGCCAGTCCAGGCTGTGCTCGAGTCCCTTTGTGAACGGCTTGCTGAACTGGTTCGCGGGCATCAGGACGACCCAGACGTCTCGCTTGCGCAGTTCCTTGCTGATCCAGTCGCCGATTTTGATGTAGTCGGCGGAGTTCAAGTTGCCGCCCGAGATGACTGAGCGTCTGACCACGGGCCCGCCGGCCATAAGGGTGGTCCACTGGTCAAAAGCCGCGACGTTGTACGCGGCCTGGGCGCGGCCGTCCATGAACAACTGCAGCGGTGTCCGGCCCGTCTCGCGATCCGGTTGCTGTCCCCAGGCGATAAACCCGCCCTCGGTCCAGTAGTTGAACATCTTGCCGCTCAGCTTGTTCTCACGAATGAACTCCAGCGCATAGAACGGCTTGGCGTCGGAGGCGGTCATCCGCATGAAGATCGAGGACAGCTTGGGGTCGGCGGGCCAGTAATCGAGGTAGATGCGCTTGAATTTCAGGCCCCAGAACAGGCCGAAGAGGAATACCGCCCCCGTCCCGGCCAACAGGATAGCCGTACGAGGCCCTTCCGCCAGCGGCGGGACCTCCAGCTTCTTCGCCTTGCCGCTGTGGACCAACGCCCCCGCCGCCCGCAGGACCTGGTCGAGCAGCAGCGCCACAACGGGACAGGCGGTAAAACCGGCGATCGGAATGAACCGCCGCGACCGAATCGCCATGTAGACCGTCAGCGCCGCCACGACGACAAGAGCCAGATCCATCTGGGGCCACGGGTAGTAGTCCTCTGCGGCGGCGGCCCGTTTCTTTGTGGGTCGGTCGGCGGCGCGCGCGAGCCGGACAAACACATACGCCGCCGTCAGGAACACGAGCCAGGCCAGAACGTACATCACCAGGAACGGCTTGGCCGTCCCCACCGGGTTGGACCAGTCGAAAGCCCGGTGCCATTCGTGCACGTCGCGCCAGCGCTCGGCGTGCTTGCTCACGCTGATGATGAACGTATGCGTCAGGTTTGTCAGATGGAACGGATTGAAAACCACCATGGCCACGAAGGCCACCGCACCGGCCCCGGCCGTGTGGAGAATCGCTCGCGGCGGCATGACCCGAACCACCTTGTCCCGGGCCGCGACCACAATCGCACCGAGAACCATCGCAAAAGAGAAGATCCCGACATAGGCAAGGCGCGAGCCGGAAATGTAGGTCAGCAACACCCGCAGTTCACGTCCCCCGAGGTTGAACGGCGTGGCAACGAAGAACTTCATCAGCAGCAGCAGGAAAAGGACAAAAGATGCGGCCACGTGAAAAACCGTCAGCGAGCTGTTACTGACTTGTCGATGACGCGTCAGCAGAACGCTGCCGGCGATCGCAACCAGGACCAGATAGAAGCCCCAGTCGTGCGAGACCGATACCGCCGTGAGATACTCGTGGTGGCCAAAGCGATTGGCCATCCCGAACAGGACGATCCAGGTAAGAATGCTGTATACCGCCATCATCCACCGCCGGGGCAGATTCATGATCGCGTGCCAGACCACAAACGGCGTCAGCACGATGAAGGCGTAGACGTACCCACCGTGGACGTTGGCCCAGAACACGATCAGCGGCACCATCAGCCAGGCGTAGAGGCCGTTGCGATAGCTGGCACAGGCCAGCACCAGCACGAGGACCGCCACCAGCAGATTGGAAAAGCCCGCCGGCCGGACATCGAAGAAAGACCGGCCGATGAACATGGCAAAGCACACGAAAACGACCGCCAGGGCGCGATTGGCGCCGTAGATTCGAGTCGTGAAGTAAAGGCAGACGGCCGCCAGCATGTAGATGGCGATCTTCCACAGCACCAGCGCGTCATAGTACGGCTGCTCTTCGGACCCGAGCGTGGTCGTCAGCGAATAGAAAATCACGTGCGTGAGCCAGTTCTGATTGACCCACCCGGTAGGATGCCAGTACTTGACGGTCTTGAGGCCGACTTTGTCGGTGATCCACTGCGCCCACCCGGGCCAGGTTTCCACCTCTTCGGCCGTGGGACCGGCCGCGTGCGAATTGGCGCTGAAGGGCTCGACCGTATCGACCCCGTGATTGACGAA
>JAFGCA010000686.1 GCA_016932895.1 Sedimentisphaerales bacterium
GGAAGCGGGCGCCGTCGTGTGTCGCGACGAGGTTCTTCAAGATCGCCTCCGACAGGTACTTCCACCCCACGTAGTATGCCCGATTCTCGCCGGGTGCGGCTGCCAGGGCCGTGGAAACGAAGATCAGGGTGACGCGGCAGTGGCGGCACCGGTCGATGACGGCGGCGATCGCCTCGCGGTCCCGGGACATGACGCGGGCGTGACGGGCCCAGTCCGGGGCCGCCGGATGGATGAGGCCGAACGCGCAGACGATAAGGGTGGCCGCCCGCACCGTTGGCGGCCACCGCTTCGCAGATCGCGCGTCGCCGCCCGTCAGGACGGCCGCGCGCGGATACCTTGACGATAGAAAGGAGGCCTCCTGTGGATCTCGCGCCACCAGAACCACCTTGTCCCGGGCGGCCCAGTCCATCGCGAGAAGGCGCTCGGCCAGGGCCGTGCGGGGACCGAAGACGACAACAAGATCATCCGGTGCCAAACGATCCTCCCCGCCCGGAATCGGGCACTGCGATCACTTTGAGGGCATTGCCGCGACCGAGGCCCCCGAAAGGTTTTGCCAGCGCCGAGCCCATGAGGGTAGTGACAAGATGCGCGTTTCGGGCGAACTCGACGACCTCCGCCCCGCGTCGACGGGCCAGGACCAGGCGAAACGATTCGAGAAGCAGGTCGCCGCGCGTGTAGGACCGTGCGCGCCGCACGCGATAGCCCGCCGCGACGAGCAGCTTGCCGAGCGTTTCGGTCGTGAACAGGTACGTGTGGTAGGGCAGATGCCAGCCGGACCAGCTCTCGCCGAAGATGCTTCGCGAGACGCAGTTGAAGTTGTGTGTGAAGATGAACAGGCGTCCGTGCGGCGCCAGCAGTGTTCTGGCCCGCGCGAGCGTTGCCAACGGATCGGTTGTGTGTTCCAGCGAGAAGGAGAAGAGAACGGTGTCGAATGTCACGGCGCCGTCGCGAAGTGATTCGAGTCGATCGGCCAGGATCTCAATACCGTGCCGCCTGGCCTGCCGGGCCGAATCCGGATGGGGCTCGATCCCATAGACATCGGCGCCCTTGGGTTTGAGCAGTCTGAGAATCTCGCCGGCGCCGCAGCCCACCTCCAGGATGCTCCCCGTAGCCGGCAGTTGCGAGGCGATGAACCGGTGGTGGTTCAGGTTGAGTTTGCGGACGATCCGGGTGACGCCAAGCTTGTCGAGCGCTCGATAGGTCCGGCCGGCCTTGGTGCGGCACTCACTGCGCTGAAAGATGCGCTGGGCTTTCGAGTAGTGTTCTTCGTACCAGCGGGCGAGGTCGGCCGGAAGCTGCTTCGTCCGGACCAGCCCGCATCGACGACAGGCGACCATCTCGAAGGTGTCCGGCCGGCGCAGGTACGGATCGCCCGTTCGCATCACCAGGTCGCCGTCGCGCTCGGCGCAGCAGGCGCAACGCGTCGTTGTCTCCGTCTCGGTTACGAGCATGAGTTTTCACCTTATATCAGGAGTTTTGCAAAATGGAGATTAGGCTTATATTCCTCAAGGAAATCGTTGGTGTGATTTCCTTGAAGGAGGGGCCTATACCGATACGCAAAACGCTCCCGTTCTCGGGAGGAAGAATCACGAAGGAGATTCTTCCTCCCTAAAGTAAGCCTAATCTCCATTTTACAGAGGTTCAGTCGTATCTTTGACACGGGAATATCCGTTACGCCAGGCGCCGGCCGAGGGAGGCCAGGCTGCAATACAGGGGAAAGCCGGCCGAGAAGCACAATCGCAAATAGGCGGCGTCGGCTCGATTTCCGATGGGGATCCGATTGGTCTCGTACGGGTCACCGGCTTTGTCCCTCGCGGCCGACCAGTCGTCGCAGAACGCCGCGGCGTACCCGGCTTCCGGCAAAGCGGTCTTGAGGCCGGGGTGGTTGTAATCCCCGTAGGGATAGGCAAAGCACTCGATCGCCCGGCCCAGTTTCGCCTCCAAGGCGGCTTTGGACTCCGCGACTTCCCGTCGCACGGACCGCGGCGTGAGGTCCGACAGAAACGGGTGACTGCACGAGTGGGACTGAAAGTCGATTCCATGGCGGTGCATTTCCTGCACCTGACTCCACGAGAGGAGCCGGTGGTCCTGGAAGCGTCGCAGTGCTTCGATTTCGGCCCGCACCTTGCTGCGCGTCATTTGCAGATTGGGAACGAGACGTTGTTGGATGCGATCCATGTCTCGGGCAATCCAGGTGGCGCGTTGGCCGACGAAGCCGGTCGCCAGGAAGACCACGGCGGTGAATGAAAATTCCTGGAGGATGGGAAAGGCGTACGTGTGCAAGTCTTCAAAGCCGTCGTCGAACGTGATCAGGAATGCCCGTTCGTCTCCTGTGAGGTTCCTGCCTTTCTGCCTCAGATAATCCGACAATGAAATGGTCCCATAGCCCCGGGCCTTCAGATACGCCAACTGCCGGTGGAAGACGGCCGGATGCGTGGATAAAACGGACTCGCTCGGGCCCACCGAATGGTAGGCCAGCACGGGAATCTGCTCCAACGGGAGGAATTGGCCGATGTAGCCCAGGGGCCGGCGAAATACGCCGGCCGAAGAGCGGCGGGCCAGGCGGACGGCAAACTCTCGGGTCATCTGAAACATGAATCGTGCTTTCTCGATTTTCCGGGTGTGACCACACGGGCTCTCTACGCGTGCGGTGCCGGAGTCTTGGTCTTTTCGCCGACGAGGGCCACCCCGGCACTGAAACGCGCCGGCAGGCGGCAGGTGAACCAGAACCGGTTGAAGCGGATCGCTGCGTTGCGCAGGAGGCCGTGGGGGAACTGGTTGATGTCCCAGAACTCGGTGGCAAACCGTGTGACTTTCCCGATTCCAAGCTGCTGCAGTGCGGCCGTGAGGTATCCAAGGTCGGCGATGCGAAAGAGGAACGGTTGGCCATCCATGGTTGTCCAGAATTCAATCCCCGCATCCGATCGCACCATTTTCCCTCTCGCCTTTCTCAGGGGGCGCGTCATCCATCGCAGGCGGGTGTCCATGGAACTCGTGTTCGCCTCCATGATCACGATTTTCCCTCCCGGCCGGAGGACTCGACAGAGATGGGCCAGGGCCTGCTCCCAGTTCGGGATGTGCATGAGCACGCCTCTGCAATGGACGATATCGAACGATTGGCTCTCCAGTTCCAGATCCTCCAGGGCCGCGCGCACGAAATGCAGCCGGCCGTCGAGCCCGCTTCGCCCGGCGCCGGCTCTCGCTCGCTGGAGCATGGTCTCTGAGATGTCCAGTCCCACGCAGCGGTATCCCTTTCCCGCGATGCGGAGCGCATGGTGGCCCGGGCCGCAGCCGGCATCGAGGAACAGCGCATCCGGTGGCGGAGACGTCCGGGCCAGCACTCGATCCAGGATGAGGTCGTCGAACTTGTGCTGAAGGGGATTCTCGCGATAGACGGCGTCCCAGGCGCAGTGGATCGACTCTCGCGCGTACGTGCGATCGAGTCGGATTCGTTCCGATCGTTTCGGGATCACGGTATCTGTCAACATGTCGAGCCTCCATCGTGGCGATCTTCGGTTGGCTATTGCGCGTCTCTTACCGGCTGTTCTGTCTCTCGTCCGCGAGATGCCGGCGCGGACCGGTGGGCAGACAATCGAGAGTCCCTGGTCTGTCTACAGGTGGATCGGTCGCGCTGATTTCTTCATCGATAGATAGCTGAAGACCAGCAGCAGAACGCCGTACAGGGATTTGGCCAGGGCCGCGACGACGGCGGCGCCCAGTCCTTCGTACGTGGGAATGAGCAGGAATCCTGCTATGGTCGAGAAAGCCAGCGTCACCAGGGCCGCGAACGCGAACACGGCCGGCTTGTTGACGGCCAGCATGATCAGCGAGACCGGGTGTGCCGGAAGGGCGATCAGCGTGCCGACAAGGAGCAGTTGCAGAATGCGCGCCCCTCCGGCGTACTGCTCGGGGTACACGAAGGCCATGACCGTCTGCGAGCAAAAGGCCAGCGGAAGCAGCAGCACGCACATCGGCAGCGATATCTTGAGCGTCTGCACGGTGTAGGAGACGAAGTCGGACGTATTTGTGATACGGCTGGCCTTGGGGAGAAACACGACGATAAGTGAATAGGCCAGCAGATCGATCGCAAAAACCAGGCGCCACGCGCCGGCATACACAGCCACCTCGGCCGCACCGCTGAAGTACAGCAACAGAAAGAAACACAGATGCGTGTACAGAATCACGAATAGATTCGCGGCGAACGGCCATTTGCCAAACTGGAGGAACTTGCCCATGAGGCTCGCTTCCGTGCCGCCTCCCCGCAGAAACTCCTTCGGCACCAGCAGCGTCGTCAGTGCGACCGTAGCGAAGGCGGTCGCCACGTGAGCGCTTTGCACCCACTCGGAGCGGCACAGACCCAGCGATATGAGAAGGAGCACCGCGGTCAGCTTGCCGAGCCCGTTGATGAAGCTGATGCAACTGTGAAGACCAAAGTATTGATAGGCCTGCAAGACGGCCTGGCCGTACCCCCACATCGACATCCCGACGGCGCCGACAAAGCCGAGCGCAATCGGCCGGCGATAGGCGGGATTGTGGAAAATGCCGTCGGCCAAGGGACCGGCCAACAGAAATCCGAGCAGACAGAGACCCGCCGCCAGAAGAAACCGCAGCGCCAGCACCTGCTTGATGAGGCCGAACGCTCTGGCAGGGTTGTGATCCAGGTAGAACGACGAGAAACGAACGACACTCGAATCGAAGCTCTTGCCCGTGATCTCATTTGTCAGCGTCATGGTGGCCGCGAAAACGGAAAGCAGGCCGAAGTCTTCCACGGTCAGGACATGAGCGGCCAGGACGGTTGCCAGCAGGCTCAGGCCCGCGCCGAGGTATTGTCCGCCGCTGACCAGGAGGACCTCCTTGAGAATGCGAACATTGAGAAAGGATACTGCGGCGGCTCTGCGCGTTGCTGTCGTCATCGGCTATATAACCACCTTCTCATACGTTTTGTGTATGGATGTCATCGTTTCGCAGATATGGAATCGGCGCGCCACGCGGCGCCGGGCACGAGCGCCCATCTCGGTCCGCAGTTGTGCATTTGCGACCAGCAGCACGATTTTCTGGGCAAGCTCCCGCGGGTCGTCAGGGGTGACAAGAAACCCTTCGCGTCCCTCTCTGATGATATCGAGGGGGCCTCCATGCCGCGTGGCAATCACGGGTTTGCCTGCGCTCATGGCTTCGATGGCGACCATGCCGAAACCTTCCGGGTACACCGACGGCAGGACCAGCACGTCGGTCCGGGACAGAATGGCGTGAAGGTCGGCGATGAATCCGGTGAACCACACCCGGCGGTACAGTCCCGACGTCTGCACTTCCTGCCGGAGCCGCTGTTCGTACTGTCTGGCTTGCTCGGTGTCACTGGCTCCGACGATGAGGAAGTACGTATCCGGCAGGCTCCTGAGAACCTGGCGGGCGGCGTCCACGAAGACGTGGGCTCCCTTGAGATGGGTGATGCGGCCGATCATCGACACGACCGGACGATCGGCTGGTATGTCCCCAAGCAGGGCATGCGAATCGACGGGGGCGTCGCAACGGGCCAGATCGAGACCGTCATGGATGATCTCAAGCGAGTGGGGTTTCAGCCAGGCGGCGCGCATGTGACGGGCCACTGCACTGGAAATGGCGATAACGTGATCCGCGAGCAGATTGATCGTCGCCGCCAGGGCCAGGCCCACAAGCCTGGGTCTGGTGCGTATCTCTCTGACGTGGCAGAGCACCGGTATCCGGCAGAGCCGCGCCGCCACGAGCGGGCCGATGAGGGAGCTGGTGTTGACGTGGACGAGGTCCACGCGGCGTTTTCGCAGCATCACGGCCAGCCAAACCACTTCGACCGCGAGCTTGCAGAAATAGGCGACGTACCCCAGCGGGTTGCGAAAGCGGCGGATGATGCTCATGCAAGGCGGATAGACGATCTCCACTCCCAGCGCCTCAACGCGGGCGCTGAGCGGACCGGGCCAGGGAAGGACAACGAACGGCTCGTACTTGTCCCTGTCGATCATTTCCAGCATGTGGTACAGACACCGGTCGGACCCCCAGAGATCCGAGGAGGAATGGACGTACAACACTCTGGATTTGGTCTTTTTCATGCGTGACATGCCGCTGTCAGGTGTCTTTCGATTTGCCGGGCCGCCTGCTCGACCGAGTATTTGGCCAGGACGCGCTTGCGGCCTTGCCGGGCGAGCCGCTCTCGTAGCGGGGGCCGGTCGAGAAGCCGCTCGACGGCCCGGACCACCGCCTCTACGCTGTTCGGCTCGACCACGAGGCCGGCTTTGCCGTCGTCGAGCACGGTTCTCAAATCCCCCACATCCGTGGCAACCACGGGCCGGCCCAGAACCATCGCTTCGAGCACGGTGATGGGCAGGCTCTCCGTCAAAGAGCACGTAACGAACACGTCCAGGGCCGCCAGGCAGTCGATGATGCTCTCGCGGTAGCCCGTAAACGTCACCGCCTCGGCGATGCGCAGCTCGCGCGCCAGGGCTTCCAGTTCCTTGCGACAGGGCCCCTCCCCGACGAGGAGGCATCGCAGGCGGGGATATTGCCGTCGCAAGCGGGCGAAGGCGCGCAGCAGGATGTGATGTCCCTTGCCCCGGTGCAGCCTCCCGACGGTGCCCATGAGCATCTCGGATTCGCCCGGACCCAATTCTCGGCGCAGCGCGCGGACGCGCGCCGGGGCCACTTTCAGAGCTTCTGCGTCCACGCTGTTCGGTACGACGCCGACCGCCAGGCGTCGGCAGCGTGCTTCCATGACGGACCGGAGCTTCTCCGAGCCGACGAGGACCATATCGGCTGCGGGAATGAGCCGGCTGTCGATCCACTCGTGAAATCGGGTCTTGAGGCGTGCCGTGGGGCCCAGCCATCCGTGGATTTGGGAGACCCAGACGGCCCGCGTCATCGCGGTCATCGCTCGACCAACCAGATCGGCCCGCATGTCGTGAGTGTACACGACGTCGATGTCCTGATCGTGTATGACCTTCTTGATTCGATATAGGGCCGGCGCGGCAGAGAAGGAGTTCCTCCAGCGCACGGTCTTCTCGTTGATGGCCAGGGCGGCGGCATCTCCCAGGGCCGGCAGCTTGTAGCGGGGGTCGTGGCTGAGTTTCACCAGCGTGAGCTTGAAGCGTTCCCGGTCCAGATGTCTCAAGAGGGATGACAAAAGGGTCTCAGCGCCGCCGGTGCGCCCATAGTTGCTCTTGATCACGAGAACGTTCATGCCCGCTATGTCCCTTCCCAGAGTGACGGCTCATCCACGAGCGGGCAGCTCGCGGTTTGCTTCTGTTGCTGTTCTGCGGTCATCTGTCGCATCGCCGCCGCCAGACCCGCCAGAATCCACCAGATCTTCTGCTCCTGGGCGTGCAGAAAGAGGGCGATCATGCAGAATGCGATCAGGCTGATTTGCACGGCCCGGGCCAGGTCCCGCATCTCGAAGTCGTTTTGTTCGGCCGCCGCCGCGGCGACCGCCTGCGTATCCGACACCCCCAGGCCCAGAAATACCAGGAGCAGAATCAACCCAATGACACCGGTCTCGACCGCCACCTCCAGGTACATGTTGTGCGCGCCGATCTGGTGGACCTGGAAGCTGCCTCCGGCGATCTCCGTGAGCCAGTAGGCCTCGGCGGCCGTCTCGCTGTTGGTTTCCATGAAGACGGGGCCGAAGTTGCCCTGCCCGACGCCGAGCAGCCAGTGCTTCCGAAAGATGCCAAGACCGTTCCTTTGCAGGTCCCAGCGCGAGGCAATCGAGGCGCTCTGCTGCAAATGCCGCCAGGAGAATACTCTTTCCAGATAACTGCGCGGCAGCACCAGGGGCGACAACGCCAGAACCACCGACAACAGCGCCACGAGAGGAGCGGTGAGTCTCAGCAGGCGCCAGCGGATCAGGAGCAGGAGAACGAGAGCCATTCCCATAAAGCCGGTCCGGTTGTGTGTCATGACCAGAGCCGCGAGCTCGACGGCCAGGGCGATCAGGGCCGCGAGCTTGAGCGACGCGCGCGTTTGCGTGCGGAGGATCGCGCAGTTCAACGCCAGGACGGCGACGAGGAACAGGGTCAGCCAGTTGGGATCTTCGAGCGTTCCGGTCGGTCTGACAAAGCCGCCGGCTTCGAGCTGCTCGGGCGCTACGATGCCGGCTTGGTGCTGACCGAATTCCTTGAAGAAGACGTCGCCCGATACCTGGAATTGAGGCTGTGTGTACTGGAGCACCGCGGCGGTTGAAGCGATCAGGCCCGTTCCGACGAGGAGCAGGGCGAACTGTCGGACGTGTCGCGGTTTTTCGATGAGGTTCGCCACCAGGAAGTAGAGCACGAAGTTGCTCACGAGTTTTGACGCGTCGGCCAGGGCGACGTACCCATCCTGCGCATAGGCCACGGAGAATCCGCCGAGTCCTACGAAGGCGGCGCCGGCCCACATCTGTTTCGAAAACGTGACGCTCCTTTTCCAAATCAGAGTGTGTCCAAGCCAGCCGGCGAGCGTGACGAGCCCGAGGAGTTTGGCGATGCTGGGGAACAGCAGCGCGTTGGTCGCCCCGAGCTTTCCGAGATGTCCGAGGTTGATCGCGGCCACGATCGTCAGCGCCAGGCCAAGCCGGGGCCGGGCCAGCAGAAGCGCCAGCAGGAACACGGCGATCGGGACCAGGCATCCTTTGGGCCCCATCCCCAATACCGCTGCCGCCGCACCCAGTCCGGCCAGCATGCCCA
Source organism: Sedimentisphaerales bacterium (assembly GCA_016932895.1). The sequence goes on from JAFGCA010000686.1 coordinate 8,685, forward strand.
GCAGCGCACGGATGGGCAACACTCTCTGACAGGTTGTCACAGGGGAGGTCAACATGGGCGTTAGCGAGTGGAGGGGACGCTCAAGGGTTCCTTGCGGCGCGGTCCCGGCGGTTCGACGGCGGCCTCGGACCGTGTCTTGATGATCCAGTCATCCGGATGGACGTGCAGCGTCGGGCATCCGCCCTCGAAGTCACTGTTGCAGATCGTCACCTTCCGCCAGTTGCGGCGAACTTGTCGGCGAAAGCGGCGGTATCGGCGGTTGTTCCAGATGGCCCGAAAGCTCTCTTCATTGACGTTGCCGAAACGCACTTTGCCCTCGTAATCGAAACAGCAGGGGACTACGGATCCGTCGGCGAGGATCGTCGAAGAGGACCAGAGCAGGGTGCACGTGGATTTCGTTTTTCCGCTCCAGTCGATCTTCTGGTCTCGCTTTTCGTAGGGGTTCACTTTCTTGTCCCTGGGCAGGAACCGGGCGTCGTCGTCGGTGCCCCAGAACAGGAAGGGGCGTTTCACGACGAAATGGTCGGCCTCCAGGGACTTGATCAGCTCGGTCATCTCGGGCAACTGGGCTTCATTGTGCTCGAAGAGGATGCATTGAACGTTTACTTCGGGTCTCGCCGCATTCTTCCGCTTCTTATACTGCACCAGCGTGCGAATGTTGTCCAGGAGCCTGTCGAAATCGCCGTTGACGCGGTATTTCTCATAGACGTCCCGGGTGGCTCCGTCGCAACTGATGAGCACGGCGTCGAGTCCGCTGTCCACGAGACCTTCGATCATGTCATCGTTGTCGATCTGAAGGTTGGTGTACAAGTCGACGTAGACGTTCCGGGCCTTGGCATATTCGATCATGCGGCACACCTGGCCGTTGAGCAGCGGTTCGCCCATCCCGTTGATGTTGACGTGATAGAGGAAGTCCCCCACGTTATCGATGATCTTCTCGAACGTTTCCATTCTCATGAGCCGGCGCGGTCTCGCCAGCGTTCCGTTGCCCAGCGGGCACAGAGGGCAGTTCAACTGGCAGGCGGAGCTGACCTCGATCATCAGGTGGGACGGATATCCCAGGGCGCGCTTGAGGCCCGCGTGTTTGGAGGCGACGCTCAGTGTCTTGTTGACAAGCCGTCGCGGCGTATGATTGCCCGAGGTGGCGAACTCGAGGAGTTTTTTCATTTTGCGATGGGCCATCCTTACCCTCTACAGGATTGTCCTACCGTCCGCGCGCCGAGCCACAAACGTCGCAACGCCGGACGGGCTTTGAATTCACTTGACGCCAGCAGCCGGGGAACCAGCCCGGTTCGGAACACGGTGACCCGGATTCTGTCCTCATCGTCGGTCTTGAGCTTGTGTTTGTACGTCTCCGGGCCCCGTCCCAGGACGACCGTGCTGAGGCCCTCGGAGAAGGCCCGCTCCAGAGCCTTCAGTTGCAGGTACAGACCGGGCGAGCCCGATGTGAAGGCGGGGTCCATGGCGGTGGTGTGGAAGTGCAACCGACCGTGACATCGCAGCGCGTACTGATAGCATATGAGGCGGCCGCGTGATTCGAGCGTGTACAGGACGAAGCGATCTCTGGCGGCCAGTGCGACGGCGAGATCGCGATGGAAGGCGGCCACTTTGCTCTCTGAGAAGGCGCCCACGCCGCGTTGTCCCTGCCAGCTCTTCTGCTCGGTCTCCACAACGGCGGGCAGGATGTTGGCGACCTGCTCCGGACTTCGGTACGTTCGAACGACGGTATCCGGCAGCGCTTCGGTCCGCCGGAAGGCACGCCTGATGTTCTTGCGCCAATTCCTCGTCCGAGTCTTCACGTAGCTTTCCATGTCATTTTCCAGCGACACGACGGCCACCTGCGCCGCCGTTTCCCGGACCACGGTGTGGCGGGACCCGAGAATCTCATCAACAAGCGCCACGCTGGGCGAAGCGGCGGGAAATTCGCGCAGGTCCAGAGTGTCCCAGCGTTCGGTTTCGCCTTGAAGGTGTGCCAGAATGTCCCTGACCGCCTCGATGTCCTGCGGGCGGTACAGGAAATCCAGCACGTCGGACCATCCGCATCGCCGGTCGATGGAGAAGGTTCTGTCGAACAGGTTTCTTCGTATCGTCCCGGCGGCATCGGAACCGATGAACCGAAGGCGACGAAACGGGATTCCCAGCACGTGCTCGGTGGTCAGCATCAGCGGTGCGAGGCAGCGCAGGCGACCCTGAGACCGCCCGGCCAGCACCCGCAACTGTCCGCGCCCGCAATGTCGCCACCAGGTCCGGAGCCATTCATACGACTGATACACGCTCCGGGTGGCGCTGTCGTCCAGCAAGGCGTCCCACTCTGCGGCAAGAGCGGGGAGCATCGCCGGGTCGGTGATCTCGTGGATTCTCATGGGGAACGACCTGGCTCGGTTATACCGTCACACGCACCGCTTGCCTGGCCGACGCACGGGCGGGACGCTGCGGAGACGGTCCGTATTTTCGGAAGAATCTCGACACGCTGTGCACGTGGGCGATGAATTGGCGCACGTGGCGCAGCTTATGGCTCTGCTGGAGATGATGATGGACGATGGCGACATGAGGATAGTACACGACTTTCCATTCCGGCCACATGCGATAGCACAAATCAACGTCCTCGTAGTACAGGAAGTACCCTCCGTCGAACGAGCCCACCTGCTCCAGGGCTTGCCGGCGGAGCAGCATGCACGCGCCCATCACCCAGTCGACCTCCGCAGTGGTTTCGTGGTCGAAGTCGAGCATGAAGTATCGCCGAGTCATCTCGGCGTCCGGACGCCAGGTTTCAATGCCCAGCCCGCGCAGCAGGATCGTCAGGATGTTGGGGAAACGTCGGCACGAGTGCTGGATCGACCCGTCCCGGTTGAGCAGCTTGGCGCCGAGCACTCCCACCCACGGGTGCTCGTCCATGAAGCGAAGCATCCTCTCCAGGCCGTCCTCGGGCACCAGCGTGTCCGGGTTTAGGACCAGGACGTACCGGGAGGCCGTCGTGGCGATGGCCTGATTGTGCGCGGCGCCGAATCCCACGTTCGTCTCATTGCAAATGAGACTGACGGCCGGGAACTCGGCGGCGATGCGGGAGACGCTCTCGTCACCGGAGTGGTTGTCCGTGACGTAGACCGGATACTTACCGCGTGCGGCGATGGGGCAGATTCGTTCCAGGCAGGCGTTAAGGTGCGGCCAGCTGCGGTAATTGACGATGGAAATCACCAGTTCCGGTGTGTGCGGGCTCGTCGAGCTGAATGTCATGGTGCGGTTCATTGTTCGTGTCCGGCAAAAACAAAAGCGTTCTTGAAAATGGGGCCGGCATCAACCGAGGGACATGGTTGTCGGCCGGATCGATCCGGGCCATGGCCAACGGAGAGACTCGCGTCTCGGGGTACGGATTTACCCACACCGTGGCCTTCTCGAATCTTCGGAAGTACATTCCGTTCCGCTGACGGTGTGTGTCCGTCGGGTGGCCCGAATCAAGCGACTCTTCCAGTCGCCACCGGATGCTGCCGGCCCCGCGCAAAGATGTGTAGTGGAAATACGTCCGCTCGTTCGAAACGAGTAGAAAGAAACACAACGCATACTGCTTGTGAGCCTTACGTTCTTCGATAGACGAAATTCGGGATCACGTACTTACGCCGGTTCAAAACGGCGGCAACGATGTTGGCGCTGCTTTGCGTCAATGTGTGGCCGGCGAGCTGTGCCGTTTCGCGCCGCGTACTCGCGAAGTCCACGACCAGAATGACGCCGTCCACCCGTCGGCTGAGAATGCCCGCGTCCGGGTACCGGTTCACCGGCGGCACGTCGATGACGACGTAGTCGAAGGAACCCTTCAGCCGTTCGATGCAGGCGGCCAGGCGCTTCGATTGCAGCAGGCGCAGCGGATCCTCGGGCCGATGGCCGGCGGAGAGGAAAAAGAGGTTCTTCACATTCGTTGGGACCACAAGCTTGCGGATGTCTACGCCGTTGAGGGCGGCATCGCTCAGTCCTTTGTGGTTCTCGCAGCCGAGTTCCTTGTGCAGCGTCGGCGCGCGAACGTTGGCGTCAACCAGAACGACGCGGGCTCTGCCGCCGCGAGCCAAAGCGATAGCCAGGTTTCGTGCCACGGTGGAGGCCCCCTCGCCGCCGGCCGGCCCGCAAACCATGATTGCCTGGAGGGGCGAGCCGTTTACGGATGTGCTTATACGGCCTCGGATCGGCTCATACTCGTCCAGGTGGGCGCGTCTCCGGCGTGAGATCGATGCCAGCAGGGGCAGCCCGAGGTACTGCTCAACGTGCTCCGGCTTTTTGATCGACCGGTCGAAGTACTCCAGCACGAAAGCCAGCAGCGCCGCGCCGAGAAGTCCCGCCAGGCCTGCGAACACAATGACACTGAGCTTCCCCGGGCCGACCGGCAGGAGCGAGGCGGCGGGGGGATCGATGACCCGCACGTTGACCACTCGCGCCGCGTCCAGCACGTCGGAGATCCGCGCTTCCTCGAGCTTCTTCTGGTAGAGCAGGTAGTTCTGTTCCTCGATGGCAACCTGCCGGACCAGACGTGTCATCGCAAGGTCCTGCGTCTCGAGCGTGAGCAGCTCCCGGTGGTAGGAAGCGATGTGATCCTGCAACGTCTCTCTCTTGCCCTCGAGGGCTTTGCGTCGAACCTGTTGACGCATGAGCGCGCTTCGCGCTTCGCTGACCGTGGCGTTCACTCCCGTCGTCATTCGGGTCACCAGGGCCGACAGTTGCGCCGCCAGCTCGTCGATCTCCGCTTTCGTGGCCGCCAATTCCGAATCGGTTTCCTTGAGCGTGGCCGTGAACGTGTCGACCTGGGCCAGCAGAGCCTGTTTCTGGCGTTCATAGGACACGATGCCCTGGTCCAGCTTGAGCTCGGCAAGCTGCTGCTCCGAGTGGCGCAATCGCTCGTCGAGGATTCGTGCTTGTGCGTCGAAGAATTCGTACCCGCCGGAGGTCTTGTGGGATCGAAGGTGGTGCTCCAGGTAGCGATCCAAAAGGACCTGGAGCACTTCTTCGGCGATCTCAGGGTCGGACCAACGGAAGCGAATTTCGATCACATCCGAGTTGCGAATCTGGCGCAACTGAAGCCGTTCGGATACGGCCAGTACGGCTCTTTCGCCTTCCGGCAGCCGCGGGTGCAGCTCCATTCGTTCCAGGGCGTTGGAGAAAAACTGCCTGGCCCTTCGAAGTCCCCGCTTGACTTCATACTTCACCGTGGCAATCCGTGTTTGCGGCGCTGGAGGCAGTGGGAACAGCCTGTCTTTGCCGATTTCGCTCACCACTTGCTCAAGTAGCAAACGGTTGTTCAACAACTCTATTTCGGACCGAATGTCCTCTTCTCGCAACCCGAGGGACGCAATGACCTGCTCTTCCGTTGAAGCGGGGACGGTCGGGATGGACACGTTTTCCCGCCCGGCCTTGACCAGCAGCGCCGCCCGGGCTTCGTACGTTTCCCCCGACACATACGCGTGCATCAACGCGGCCCCAAGGGCCGCTGCCAGCGCCAGCCGGATCAGCCCCTTGTGGCGAAAGAGGACCCAGAAAAAGTCCCTGAGGGTGCGTATTTCATTTTCTCCGCTCATCACCATTGACCTTAATCCTGTACCTCGAGATTGGGATTGAGATTGTAGTAGAATCCGAAGTTGAGCGCCCGGGGCAGGACCTCGTCCACGTACTGATCCACGAACTGGTTGAGCTGCGCGATGCCGCTCTTGGGCACCATGATGATGTCCCCCGGTTGCAGGGGCACCTGCGGCGGGGCGCCACCGGGCGTTGACGCCTCTTTCAAGTTCAGAGAGATCAGTTCCGGCGTGGCCGTCCCCCGGTTGCGGATGATAACGATGTTGCTCAACTCCGCCGTGCTCTTCAAGCCGCCCGCCTGTATGATCGCCTGCAGCGCGGTCAGGTCCGCCGCCAACGGCAACATCGCCGGGGTCTGCACTTCACCGCCGACGTAGACTCGTTGGGACGTGAACGTCCGCACGATGACGGTGAGTTCCGGGTTTTCGAGACTGGCGGCGTAGCGCTCGGTCAAGAGCGCATCAAGCTCTGCCGGTGTCAGGCCGGCGGCGTCGACCTCGTCGACCAGTTGCAGTGAGATTTTGCCGTCCGGCCGAATGGGAAGGGTCTCGTTCAGTTCCGGCATGTGAAAGAACTTGATGTCCAGAACGTCGCCGGCGTGCAGCGTGTAACGCCGAGGGCCCCCATCGGTCGCGACGGGGACGCCCGGTATTGACTCGCGAAACGTCCCCGTGCCTCGTTGCGAATGATTTCCGCAGCCGGCAAGAAGGCCAACCGTTGCAATGAGGATCAATAAAACCTTGTCCATGTCCATCATTTTCCCTGCCGTAAACAAATCGCGACTATGTGATGGCGCGCCGGGGCGCTTCAAGGTTCTTCCCGTCGGCCGGTGTGCGCGCACACTCCGTGCTCGTCGGTTGCGCGGCGGCAACCTGCACGTGACTCGTCTGTTGTCCCTCCTCGGCGAGGCAGGCACAGACGGACCCCTCCGTGTGGGGGCGGAATCAGTTGTTCGGTCTATCTTCACTGCGCCGCGCGGCGCAGTACCCATGCCGTGTAAGGCGATCTCGTTGGTCAAGCCGTGCCGGACCCGTCGACCGGGTCTTGTGAAGATCGATACGACGATGGCGTGGAAGGGGCCGGTTGGGGGTGCAGACGGGGCGTGTGCCGGCGACGAGGGGACCACGCGCGCCGACGGCGTGACGCCGGCGCCGACGAAAGCCGGCACGTGCCGTGACGGGCGCGAACGGTCTGCGTGATCTAGTCTGTCCCTGCATTTGCCCTTCTCCTCAGTGCTCGGCGTCCCCGGGGACCACTCCTGAAAGTGACGGCCCGACGACCAGTGGCAAGTTGCGGACAAACCCTCCTCTCGATCGGTGGTGACATGCCGGCGGGCCCCGAGCCGCGCGGTGACACACCATGGGAGAAAAGACACGGAAAGAAACTGAGCCGGGCTCATACCCGGGATTCTTCGGAGACGTGCTTCGGCCGGGACTTACGGCAGCAGGGAGGTGTAAAGGCCAAAGCGGTGCCGGCATGCGCTCGCCGCCGCGACCTCGGGCAGTACCGTCCGTGCGAAGACCTCGAGCCGCATGGATACCCTCCTCCAGCCATCCCTGGCTGTTACTTCTCTGCATCCCACCATCACCCGGCATCTTGCGATGCGCGCGTGCGCGCCGGCATCGTAAGACGATAAGATAAATCTGCCGCGCCCCGCACGCGCTCCAGACCGATGGGCTCCTTACCCGGTCGTTCCTGGAGCCGCTGACAATAAAATACGACGAGGTCGCCAAAAGTCAAGAGAAAAATGTGTAATTATTTTTGATGACATGAGGGATGTGACACTGTCGCGACCTTACGCCACTGTCATGGCGGAGCACCTCTTGTTATCGGTGCCTTATTATGGAAGTAGCTTAACCTAGAAATAGTAGTAGGAAGTCGTGCGGGGCCGTCTGATACTATTGCGTGCTGCCCGTTTCAGACGGGAAGCGCGCCGATTGCGCCGGTGGCGGGTCAAATCTGACTCCCGGCGGGCCTGTCGGGACGACAGGCGTCCGCAGGTTGATGGGACGAATGTGAAATCTTTTTTTCTCACGGCGGCGGAGTGGGCCTTTTCGGGCCGATTCGGGCGGGTAGGATAAAAATAAGTTTACTTTTTGGCGATCTTCTTGTTTCATTGGAGAGGCCAAAACGGCCCGGAGTCAGTGAAAGTGAAGCTATGCGGGAGGAATGGTGAAGCCGGCACGGCCTCAGAAGGGGGTAACAATGAATAGCGCGTACGATTTCAGGATCATTCGGGTTTTGCGTCGTCGTTTGAATTTGACGCTGCAGGCTCTGGCTCGCCGTTCCGGCCTGACCTATCCGACCGTCGAGTCGGTCGAGACCAATAAGAACCTGCCTTCGCTGCGGACGCTGGATGCCCTGGCCGGGGCGCTGCAGATCTCCACCAGCGACCTGTTAGGCCTTGTCGAGCAACGCCTCGTCCAGCGACGGTCGGCAAAAATCGAGGAATCCACGCGTTTGAACCGGGCCGACAAAGGATTGGAGAAGTGTCGGATCGCGCGGTACGAGAAGGGCAAGCTGATTCGCGTTATGGCCGAGGAGGGGGACCATGTTCATGTGATGGGCCTTCACGAAAACGTTCACGAATTCTGCTACGTCCTGAGCGGAACTGTCGAACTGCGTATCGAAGACAAGACCTACCGTCTGGGGCCGGACGAGACGATTCTCTTCGACGGCCTTCTCGATCATTCTTATACCCAGGTCGAAACAGGAGAATACATAACGGTCCATATTCCCAAAGACATCCGTGCGATCGAGAAACTCCTCGAGGCCAAGCCGGAAGAGGAACCCGAGCAAGAGCTTTCCCCTTCGTAAGAAACGGTCGTAGACTGCTGTAAACGCGGCTTTACGAGGTCTTGTGTGCCGGCGAGACGATCCCGCCGGAGGCGGGCCCGGAAAACCATCGCTGTGTCTTCTGGCAGATCTTCACCAGCATCAGCATGACCGGCACTTCAATCAGCACACCCACAACCGTCGCCAGCGCGGCGCCCGACGACAGGCCGAAGAGCATAGTGGCCGTGGCGATGGCGACTTCGAAGTGGTTCGAAGCGCCGATCATGGCCGACGGGGCCGCATCGCGGTAGGTGAGCTTAAAAAGCCGGGCGAGACCGTAACCCAGCCAGAAAATCAGATTCGTCTGTACGAACAACGGGATCGCGATCCACAGGATCGTCAGGGGGTTGCTCAAGATCGTCTCGCCCTTGAAGCTGAACAGCAGAACGAGGGTCGCCAGGAGGGCAATGATGGTAATCGGCGTCAAGACGTGGAGAAACTTCTCTTTGAACCACGCTTCGCCTTTGTGGCTGATGATCCACTTGCGGGAGAAGAACCCGGCTACCAGAGGCAACGCGACATAGACGGCAATCGAGAGCACCAATGCCTGCCAGGGTACGGGGAGCCGCCCGATGCCCAGCAGGAAGCCGCCCAGCGGCCCGTACAGCAACAGCATGGTCAGCGAGTTGATGGCCACCATTACGAGCGTGTGCCCGTCGTTGCCTTTGGCCAAGTAGCCCCAGACCAGGACCATAGCGGTGCAGGGGGCGATGCCGAGGAGGATGCAGCCGGCCAGGTAGCTGCGCCACAAGGGGACCTGGAGCATCTTGACGCCTTCCGATTCAATGACCGTTCCGACCCCGTAGGTTGCACCGACGGGCAGGTCGAGGCCGAAGGGCATCTTGACCAGATCCACCGCCTCGGGACCGATGAAGCTGTAGAACAGCGTGCCGAGGAAGAACAGCGAAATGGCGTACATGGTGAAGGGCTTGATCGCCCAGTTGACCAGGAGTGTCAGCCCTACCGGTTTGATGCTCTTGCCGGCCTTGAGCACCTCGGCAAAGTCAATCTTCACCATGATCGGGTACATCATGAAGAACAGGCAGACCGCGATGGGAATCGAGACTACCGGTGCATTGCCGACGTAGACGGCCAGGCCGTCCAGGGTCTGCGCGAAGCCCGGCGCCGCTTTGCCCAACGCGATGCCGCCGGCGATACAGAGGATGACCCAGACGGTCAGGTACTTCTCGAAGATGCTCAGGCCCTTGCCCGTTTTCACAGCCGCATTGTTTTCCATCGCTGTTGCTCCGATTGTCGCTGAGACGTTTCTTGATAACGTTCGAGAAGGGTTCGTCCAATCTCACGCTTGGCTTTTTTGCGCCTGGAAGTCGACGCTGACGACGTAATCGCCGAGTTTCTTTCCCGGCGGCAGGCCCTTGCGGACGGTGTCGTAGAGAGCGTCGTTACAGCCCTCCATGACATCGATGTTGTACTGTTTTTCGCTCGATTGCACGTCGGTCAAGCCGGCTGCCTCGATCATATCCAGGGTTTCGCGCACCGATACGGCGCCGGCGATGCATCCGACCAGTGCCTCGGCGGCGGTGCGTACCGCCTCGGGCAAGGGCTCCTTCAATGCCAGGTCGGACACGCAGGCGATCCCACCGGGTTTCAAGACACGGGCGATTTCTCTCCAGACCTGATCCTTTTCCGGCGAGAGGTTGATCACGCAGTTGGAGATCACGACGTCGATGCTCTCGTTCGCGACGGGTAGATGCTCGATCTCGCCGAGGCGAAACTCGACGTTGGCCAGGCCCGTTTGGCTTGTGAACGCGGCGATGCTGGCCCGGGACCGGCTGAGCATCTCGGGCGTCATGTCTACACCGATGGCGCGTCCGGCGGCGCCTACCCGTTTGGCGGCGATAAACACGTCGAACCCGCCGCCACTGCCCAGGTCCAGGACCACCTGTCCGGGTTTCAGACCGGCCAGCGCCGTGGGGTTGCCGCAGGAAAGTCCCATGTTGGCTCCTTCCGGCAGGGCGTCGAGCTCTTCCTGCGAATAGCCGATCGCCTGCGCCAGTTGCGCGGGATCGGAGCAGCCGCAGCAACTCCCGTGGCCCTTCGCGATGTCGCCGTAGCCTTGCCTGACCGACTGGCGTATGCTTTCTTTGGATGTCGAATCTTCGGGCATGGTCGTACTCCACGTTTGCTCTCGTAAGGTTTTCGGCAGTGTCTCGATGAATGCCTTTATCTCGTCACGGACGCGGCGGTAGCAGTCGAGCTTCTCCTCTTCGCTCTTCGCTTCAGCCGCCAATTGGGGCGGATCGTCAAATCCCACGTGTACGACCTGCGTGTCGCCCGGAAAGACGGGGCACGACTCGTGGGCGTGGCCGCAGACCGTTACCACGTAGTCGAAGCGGACCTCACGGAGTTCGTCGAGGTGCTTGGAGTGGTGTCCGGAGATATCGACGCCGGCCTCGGCCATGACCTTCACGGCGCTGGGATTGAGCCCGTGTGTCTCGATGCCCGCTGAATACGCTTCGACGACGTCGCTTTTGAGGTGTCGCGCCCAGCCCTCGGCCATCTGACTGCGGCACGAATTGCCCGTGCAAAGGAACAGGATCTTCAGCTTCGGTTTTGCTTCTTGCATAGTTCTTCCCGGTCAACACACACGATCCGTTGCAGTTTCTTCCGGTCCCGGCGGATCTCCGCGGTATCGGCGAGATTGCGGCGGACCCATGTCAGGGCGTCCCGGGCCGGTTTCGCTGCCTTTCGATCCGCGAGCCGATAGTACATCCATCGCCCCTCCTTGCGGCCCTCCACCAGGCCCGCCTGACGAAGAATGTACATGTGCTTGGACACCGTCGATGGCGCCAGGCCGAGCAACTCGACGATCTGACAGACACACAGTTCGCCGTCCGTCAACGACATGAGAATCCGCAACCGGCTGCCGTCCGCCAGCGCCTTGCTTATGTCCAGAACACCACGCATATTCACCTTGTATATTTCGCCATATGTCGAAATGTAGCACGCCTTACACTACGCGTCAAGCGCGAATTCGGTTCGGCTTGTGATGGATTCTCCATTTGTGATTCGCGTACGGCGGGCGAGCGGTGCCGTTGTCGGCCCCTATGAAGCGATATAGATCAGGTACAACCCGCCCGCTATGACGAGACCACCGCAGATTCTCTTGAGGATGACGGTTCCCTTCGACGTCTCGTTCCAGTTGAGATACCGCTGGACCCATCCGGTGGAGGTCCCGGCGACGACGATGACCGCGCAGTGACCGACGCCATAGGCCAGGAGAAGGGCAACGCCGTAGAGCAGACTGCTCGATGCGACTTTGAATGTTACGCCCAGCATCGGCGCCATGTAGGCGAAGGTGCAGGGGCCGATGGCGATGCCGAAGACCAGTCCCAGGATAAAAGCGGCCAGCAGTCCCTTGCGTTTCACGCCGACCTGCCCGGGCCCCGACCACGGCATGGGGATCACGTCGAGCAGGTGCAGGCCGACGAGAAAGAAGATGGCGGCCACGAAGTAGTTGCCGTACGGGCCGACGTCGCCCAGCATGCGTCCGGCGGCGGCGGTGACGGCCCCGACGGCCGCGATGGTGATGAGGATGCCGACCGCAAAGAGCGTTGAGATCGCAAAGGCCCTCCTGGTCGACATCCGGCCCTGCTTGTCGATGAAGCCCACGATCAGCGGAATGCTGGACAGATGGCAGGGACTCAACAGAATGCTCAGAATGCCCCAGAGAAACGACGCGGACAGCGCGATCGCCGGGGTGGCCTCCACGGCCCTGGTCAGCGTTATGAACAGCTTCTCCATTTACCCGACGACTCCCATCTCTGCCAGTTTCTTCTCGATTTCCTCTTGCGGGAAGAAGCCGACGTGCCGAAACACTTCCTGGCCGTCCTTGTCGAAAAAGACCTGGACGGGGATGGTCTGAATGCCATATTTCGCGCCCAGAATCTGCTTCTCTCGCACGTGGATGAACAGGACGTTCACCTTGCCCTGGTATCTGGTCTTCAGTTCTGCGAGGATGGGCGTCATCATATCGCACGGCCCGCATCCCGTGGCGCCGAAATCGACCAGTGACGGTCGGCCGCTGTCGCGGGCCTTGTCCACCGGGTTGTCCCTTGCCGAACGCGCCTGCCGGCCAAGCCAGGAAGCAGAGACCTCGATCTGGACGGTCTTGCCGAGGTCGCGGATATGGGCTGTGACGGCTTCCTGTTTCTTCTGGCTCAGCAGGTACTGCTTCAACGAGGGTTGCATCTGCGCCAGCGTGGCGTCGCCAAACATGCTCTTCTCGGCTTCGTAGAACCGTGTGACCTCTTCGTCGGTGACCGTTGCCCGGCTCAAGACTTTCTCTGCGAGGTAGCTTTGTATGATCTCGGCGTCCGGCTTTTTCTCACTGTTCTGCTTGTCCTCGGGCAGCGCCGCTCGTGCGAGATGCAGGAGAATCTCTCGTGTGGCAAGCTGGTCAAGGACGAGATAGGCGTTCTTCTTCAAGTCCTCCTGCAACTGCGCCGGTTGGGCGGCAACCACCTTGTCGATGTCGGTTTTGAGGAGCTGCACGCCATCGGTATGCAGAAGCACATTTTCGGGCAATGTTGCGGTTTGGGCGAAGGTCAACGATCCCAGCGCCAAACGGGGATGCGCTTCGGCCACGGTCTTGGGTGACGCGGGAGCCTTCTCGGCTGCGGGGGCGGCCGCGCAGATCAGCAGGAACAGTGCGGCCAGGCCAATCGTGGAAATGCGTCTCTTCATGGTAGTGTCCTTCCGATCCCTGCGGCATGGCGGTGCATTCATATGATGCTCTCTTACTTGGGCGAACATTCGCCGATTTTGCAGGCCTTCTTGATTTGCTCGGGTGACAGCTTCATTTTGTTCGCCAGGGCCTGGTGAATGCTGATGAGACGACCCGTCTCGTACGGGTTCTTGTCGACCCAGGCCTTGAGATTGTCGGTGTTGACAAAGAAGCCCTGGTGGAAACAGCCGGCCGAGCCCCAGGTGCCGTCGGGTTTCTGCCGCTGGCCGAACCAGGCGACGGCTGTGGTCGGCTCCAGCGAGGCGACCTTGCCGTCGAAGGTCTTGACGACAATGGGCCGGCCCGTGAGGCGGTCCTTCTCGCGAACCTCGATGTCCGCACCGGTGCGAGCCGCCACGCCCAACGCGCAGTGAGAGCAGCAGCCCCACGTACGCACGCCGCCTTCCACGAGCACCTCGGCGGCATCCTGGGGATAGCAGGCCCGGTCGCAGAAGCCGCAGCGATGGGACAGTTCCTTCTGCTGAAGCGCCGCGAGGGTCAGGATGTTCCCGCCGTGGGCGGTGCGTTCCTTGAGAGCAGTGTCGCGGTCGGCGAAGGCCTTGATCCAGGGCCGGCCTGTTGTTTCGTCCTGGCCGGCGAGGAAAACGGCTTCCTCGGCGGCCACGGTGCTGCCGCTGGCCCAATCTGTGACCGAGACCTTCCTTTCAAAGCCGGTCTTGTCTTCAGTCAGGCACGAGTACATGATGAAGTAGCAATGCGGACTGCAAAGCTTCACCGGGCCTTTGTCGCTCTCGACCGTCACGAGAGTCTTGGTATCGATACTCCCGTCGCACATGTAACAGATGGTATCCTTCGGCCGCGCGTCGGCTTCGGCGGGCGCAAGCCGCTCGAATGTCGGCGTGTCAGGGCCCGCCGTGGCGAGATCCACGCCCAGTTCTTTCCACTTGGCCAGGATGGCCTCTTTGGAGAAGAACCCCTCGTGTCGGAACTGCTCCTGGCCCGAGGCGTCGTAGAAGATCTGCACGGGGATCACGCGAACGTCGTACTCGGAGACCAGTTCAGCATATTCGTTCACGTTGAGAAAATGCACGTCCAGCTTGCCTGCGAATTCCTTCTTGAGCCCTTCGAGGATGGGCGCCATCATTTTGCAGGGAATGCACGTGTCGGCCCCGAGATCGATCAAGGTGGGCAGACCTTTTCCCGTGAGGGTTTCGGGCTTGAATTCGGCCGGTAACCGCCCGGCGGCGGGGGCGCTCTCGCCTGGCGAGGCGTTCGGGCCGGGTTTGTTCCGCTTCGCGGCAATCACGGCAATGACGGCGATGATCAAAACGACGACGATGGCGACTTTTGCAGACTTATTCATAGGACTTTGACCTCCTTTTTTGAAGAACGACCAGACGACGTAGATCAGGAACCCGGTGCCTGCGATCAGCGCCAGCAGCAGCAGGGGATTGCTCCTGCCGGTGCTGCAGGGACATTCGATTTGGAGCAGAAAGGCCTCGTGCATGACAAGTTCCCGGTGCCCGCGGTGCAGCTTAGCCCAGCAGAGGCGCTATCGCCTCGGCGGCGGTCTCGACGTTTTCGTTTGTGGGCGGTGTCTGCCCCTTTTCCATGCCCAGGTCGGTGACGCGAATGTGCTGGAATTCCGTGAAGCCGGCCTGATCCAGGTTCTTGCGGGCGCAATCGAGAGAGCAGCCGTCGATGGCCAGGATGCGAGAGGCGGCCTTGGTCTTGTCCAGAATGCCGCCCACGCGGCCGCCGATACCGGCCAGGCAGAACATCGCGCCGGCGCCGTCCCGCGTCAGCTTCCGTGCCACCCGGTCGCTGATTTCACCCACGTCGGCGGCTCCGGAACAAGCGAAGATCAGCTTGGTCCCGCCGGCGCACTCGTGCGGATTTGCGTTGTCCATTTTGTGCTCCTTCGCGTTTGAATTTGTAGAGGGCTTCTGCAAAATGGAGATTAGGCTTATATTCTTCAAGGAAATCGTTGGTTTGATTTCCTTGAAGAAGGGGCCTGTGCCAATACGCAAAGCACGTACGTTCTCGGGAGGAAAAATCGCGAAGAAGATTCTTCCTTCCTAAGGCAAGCCTAATCTCCATTTTGCAAAAAGCCCAGTTTGTTGTGGAGTTCCCCATTCATGCCAACATCTGCTTGATCTCGTCGGGCGAGGGCACCTTGCCGACGACTTTGACCTGGCCGTCAATCGCCAGAGCCGGCGTCATCATCACGCCGAACTTCATGATCTCATTGATGTCCGTGACTTTCTCGACGTCGCATTCGGTTCCCAAGTCCTTCACGGCGGCCTCGGCGTTTTCGGCCAGCTTCTTGCACTTGGGGCATCCTGTTCCAAGAATCTGCAGCTTCATGTGGTTCCCTCTTGTTGACTTTCGAAAAATCGACCATCTGAGTTTGTTGTTCCTCGCTTCGCAGTGTCCAGCCAGCCGTTGCGGGTCACTTCGAAGCGATCGAAGCGGTTCGCATAAGGCTTGATGTCGAGCAGAGGCGTACCATCGAGGATATCGATGCCACTGACTCGCAACGTGGTGCCTTCAACGGAGAGCAGCCTGACGCAGGACAGGCCGATAGGATTGGGACGGGCCGGAGCGCGCGTCGCGAACAGTCCGTGTGACTGGTGGTCCAGGTAGGGCTTGACACTGGCCTTGAATGGTGCGGCTCGATCGAACCAGTATACCAGCCAGATGCGCTCGAAGCCTGCCAGGTCGGCCAGGGCCTCTTCGTATTCCGCGAAGACTTCCACGGTGCCCTCTGTGTCGCCGGCGAACGCAGGCTGGATCGGGACACCTGCGGCACTGTGAAACGGTGACCGGATTGTGCCTATTGCCTTCACTTCCATGAGCGTCCTTCCATCAAAACAGTGCACCGAACGCAATCCCTGAGACGGTCGCCATAATGATAACGAGGACGACGAAAACGGCGGTTTTTTGCGTTCCCATGACCGAGCGGATGACCAGCATGTTGGGCAGCGACAGGGCCGGGCCCGCCAGCAACAGTGCCAGCGCCGGGCCTTTGCCCATCCCGGCGCCGATCAGGCCCTGCAGGATGGGCACTTCCGTCAGGGTGGCGAAGTACATGAACGCTCCCGCAATCGCGGCAAAAAGGTTGGCCCAGATGGAGTTGCCCCCTACGGCCGCGTTGACCCACCGGGTGGGACTGACCCCCTCGTGTCCGGGGCCCGGCCGGCCGAGAAGAAAGCCGGCGGCTACGACCCCGAGCAGGAGCAGGGGCAGGATCTGTTTCGCAAAGCCCCATGTGGCCCCGACCCATTCCCGCAATTCCGGGCGACTGAACCACGCGCTGACCATGACCGCGAAGGCCGCCAGAAACACCGCCACGATAATCCAGCGCGAGCGGTGGATCAGCTCGTACAGGTTGTTTTTCTCGACCTCCTGGACGTCCTGCATGAGATCGGCGGGCATTTTGTGGGTTTTGCCGGCGGTGTCCACGATCGTGACCGTTTCTTCCGTCTGACTGACCAGCTTTCCCTCGACCTTGTAGGCGGTCAGGCCGCCCGGGCAGCAGAGAAAGACCGCGCGCACGTCGCCGCTGCGGGCCCAGTTGGCAAAGACCAGGATGCCGACCATCGAAGCGAAATAGAGGGCGTTTTTCCACAGGGGTCTGCTGACCTCGGGCTCGGGCATGGCGATCTGGTCGTTGGCCTTTTCCGTTTCTTCCCTGCGATAGATCAGGTGCATCAGCAGTCCGATGACGATGCTGAAGACCACCGCGCCCACCGCTCGCGCGATGCCGATTTCCAGCCCGAGCACGCGGGCGGTCAGGATGATCGCCAACACGTTGATGGCCGGGCCCGAATAGAGGAACGCCGTGGCAGGGCCCAGGCCGGCACCCATCTTGTAGATGCCGGCGAACAGCGGCAGCACGGTACACGAGCAGACCGCTAAGATCGAACCGGAAACCGAGGCGACGCCGTAGGCCAGGACCTTGTTGGCCCGGGCGCCCAGGTACTTCATCACGGAGGCTTGGCTCACGAAGACCGAAATGGCCCCGGCGATGAAAAACGCCGGCACCAGGCACAACAGCACGTGCTCCCGGGCATACCATTTGACCAGGTGCAGCGATTCCATGATCGCGTTGTCGAAACGGGCCAGCCCGACTGGCAGATAGAAACAGCCGAGAAAGAAAACTATGATTGCAACGAGCTTGGCCCACTCGCTCTTGAAGTTCATACAGAATCCCCCGTTACAGTGAGGCCAGCAACTGCTCGTGCTCTTTGGCCTGTTGTTTCAATACACGTGTGACGCAGGTGAAGAAATCGACGATACAAGGTGTTTTGAGCTTGTAGAAGACTTTGAGCCCTTCTTTGCGATAGCTTAGCACGCCCGCGTTGACCATGACGGACAGGTGTCGCGAGACATTCGAGCGTTCCGAGTCCACGTATGCGGCGATGTCGCAGACGCACTGCTCGCCGTCTTTGAGGTACTCGATCACGGCGATGCGCAGCGGATGCGAGATGGCCTTGGCGATTTCCGCCTGCTTCTCGAACAAAATGCGTTTCTTTTCGTCCATATCCAAGAGCCTTCTTTGTGTTGGTGTATCTATATCACGCGGCTGTCAGGCCGATGCGTTCCTATTGTACCGGCTTGCTCGCGCTGGTGTCAGGGTTTTGCCGGGCGGAGCTTCAATGCGGCTTCTGCGACGCGAATGCCCAGTTTCTTGGCCGTGTCGATGCCGAACTCATCCTTTGTGATGTCGTCCTCGTAGGCGTTCCAAAGCGTCGCGCCCTGGTGCGCTCGCGGCTTGCCTCCCACGATCATCATCTCATGGCACAGCAGAGCGGTCTGAATCTGATCGATCACAAGCTCCTGACCACCGTTTCGGTAGGCGCCCACGGCCAGGACGCCGACCGGCTTGTCCGCCAGCAACAGCGTGGGCTTGCGCAATACCGCACAGCGTTCGAGAAAGGCCTTGCACAAGGCGCTCATGCTGCGGAAATACACGGGCGAGCCTACAATCCACCCTCCCACCGTCTCGTCGCGAAGCTTGGGCAAGAGCAGGTCGAAATCATCCTCGATCGGCGTCACTTCGCCCGGTTTGGAGCCGCCGGCCCAACCGGATATTTCCAGCCCGCCCAGATCGAGCAACTCCACGGTGATGCGAGAGTCCACCGTTTTGGCCGCCTCTAAAGCGGTCCTGACGGCGGTGGCCGTCGTCTTGCCCTCTCGCGGGCTACAGGCAATCCCCAATATCTTCACTTGCTTGGAGGTGCCCGTCTGCCCACCGAAGGCTGCTGAGCCTGCCAGAGCCATCGAACCGGCCATTCCCAATGTTGCCCGTCGCGTCATCCGATCTGTCATCGTCGTCGCCCCATCCTTTCGTGATGTTGTCAACTTCCACAAGTACGTTACTGCCCAATCGACACATCTGCGTTGGTATGTGACAATATACTCATATAGTTATTTGGTGTTCGGTCGAGGGCAAGGAAAATCTGAGGAGAATCGGTATTTGCACTTGGCGGACGCGTCGCGGCGAATCGGGGCAACCACTTGCACACGCGGAAATTCACGGAATATCTCGTTGCTGTTTTCGTGCAATCGTGCTACCACATACCGCCGATTGCTTATGCCGCCAGGATCTCGAAAACATCGCGTTTTTGTTAGTGTGAACGAGCCGAGTGCCGATGCGCATTGTGCCGGGTTGATTTCTGCGCTGAGGCGAACGGGAGCGGATTTCGAGTGCGTTGGGATCGGCGGGCCGAAGATGGCGGCGGCGGGCTGCGAGTTGATCGAGAGCACGGTCGGGCGGGCCGTGATGACGTACAAGGCCCTGGCGCACGTGGCGCATTACTACCAACTGGTCAAACGCGTGCAGCGCTACCTCCGCGAGAATCCGGTCGATTTGGTGATCGTGTGCGATTCGCCGTCCTTCAATTTCCACATCGCCAAGGCGGCCAAGAAGGCCGGAACCAAGACGCTGTTCTATGTCGCGCCGCAGCTCTGGGCCTGGGGCGGCTGGCGCATCGGCAAGCTGCGTCGGCGCTGCGACAAGCTCTGCTGTATCCTGCCTTTCGAGGAAGAATGGTTCGCGCGGCGGGGGGTGGATGCGACATTCGTCGGGAATCCCCTGTTGGACAAGGTGCCCGACGACCTGACCAGCTTCCGCAAGGACTACTCGAATTTCGAGCCGGGCAGGGCGAAGATCGCCTTGATGCCGGGGTCCCGGTTAGCGGAGATCGAGTCGTTGTGGCGGCCGATGCAGGAAATCGCCGTGCAACTGAGGCTCAAGTACCGTCACGCCGAGTTTGTCACCGTCGCCCAGAGCACCGAGCGGCGAAAGATGCTCGAAGGAAGCCAGATTCCCGGCTTTGTCTGCGAATACTCGGTCGATTCCGTGCGAGACACGGCCGATATGGTCGATTTCTCCATCGTCGCCAGCGGCAGCGCGACGCTGGAGGTAGCCTCGGCGGGCTGCCCGATGGTGGTGATGTACCAGAGCAGTCCCATCTTGTGGCACCTGCTGGGACGGTGGCTGGTGCATGCCAAGTTCTTCACGCTGGTTAACCTCCTGGCCGACCGGGAACTGGTGCCCGAATTCATGCCGTACTTCACATCGGTCGCTCCAATCGTTCGCAAGATCGACGCCTATCTGGAGAGCCCTGATGAACTTGGCCGTACGAGCAACGATATGATCGATGTCATTGAGCCCTTGATCGAAAAGAAAGCCGGCGACGAAGTGGCCGGAGTTGTGCTGGACATGGTCGAGTGAGCGCTTTCTTCTCTCCACGAAGCCGTTTGGGACAACCGGAGCAGGCGTTGTGAATGAATCGGCCACAAACGGCAAGATCGACATGACCGCAACCGCCGCGACTCTCGGCGCGCTGTGCGGCTGGTCGTTGGGGCCGATCTTCATCGCATACCTCACGGGATACGTGGACTCGTGGACGCAGAATGCTCTTCGCTATACGGTGGCCTGCCTCTTCTGGCTGCCGGTGCTGTTGTATTTCTGGCGGACGGGGAGATTCGAGCGTCGCACGTGGTACCGGGCGATTCTGCCGGCTCTGGCAAATATTGCGATGCAGAGCATCTGGGCCCGGGCCTTCTATTATATCGGCCCGGCCTTTCTGGTCCTGCTGTCCAAGACCTCAATTCTGTGGGTGGCCGGTTTTTCCCTGATCTTCTTCCGCGATGAGAGGCCCCTGGCCAGGAGCGTTCCTTTTTGGATCGGTCTGGTGCTGTCGCTGGCCGGAGTGTTTGGCGTACTGTACTTCAAGGAGGATTTCTCCGCCGCCGGCACGTCTATCGGAATCGTGATCGCGCTGGTAACGGGATTCATGTGGGCCGTGTACACCATCTCGGTTAAGGTGTCGCTGCACGACATCGATTCGCGCTGCGGTTTCTCCGTTATCAGTCTCTACACGTCAGTGGGTTTGTGGGCGTGTGCCTGGGCCTTCGGCGCCCCGCAGGAAAGTGCGGGCATGGGCGTACGGCCCTGGGCCGTCGTGGTATTCTCCGCCGTGACCGCCATTGCACTGGCTCATGTCTTCTACTACACCGCCGTCAAGCGGATCGGCGCGACCATTCCGATGTTGGTGATTCTGGCCCAGCCCTTCGTGGTTTTCGGCATCTCCAGTGTTGTTTTTCATGAGCGTCTCAGCGGGTTTCAACTCTTGTCCGGCCTGGTCCTGCTGGCCGGCTCGGGCTTGTCCGTCCTGGCCCAGCGATGCTTGCGCGCCGGCCGGACCGACGCATCAGAACCGGCGGAATCTGCTTGACCCAGTCTGCATCCGCCGGTATTATGGGTCTAAGAAAACCTTAAGATTCTCTCCGTTAACACGTAGGCACCGGTCATTTCGCGATAGCCCGGAGTGCAGGAGATGAATACGAGCTTGCCACCTGGATGCGGTCTCCACATCGAGGCCGGCGTGCGCAAGGGCTTTCACGACTTGGGGAGCATCAGGAGAGCTGGGTCGGGCCGACGGAACGGCCGGCGTCACACCTGTTCGTGCCGGGAAATTCATCTGATAGAACGCTGACTCACTGAAATCCGGCCGCGCCGGTCACGCCCGACAAAACGACGTTGTGGGTCTTGCAATACCTCTCACAGGCAGGAGGTGTGCATGGACGGCAGCCGCAGAGTTTCATGTCAATCGCACCGTTTTGAGAAAAGGAGGATCACCATGTGCCGAACGCGAATTCTCCCAATCATGTGTGTCCTGTTGTTGTGCTCGGCCTGTCAGGCCGCCCGGATCGAATGGACCGGTGCCGGCGGGGACAACCTCTGGGACAATCCGGCCAACTGGCAGGGCAACCAGGTTCCGGGCGGCACCGATGAGGTCTACGTTGATGTCCCGGCCGCGGCGCCGCCCAACGGCCCCCTGATTCAGGATGGGATCGAGGCCAGGGCCCTTGGCCTGGCCTGTGAAGTAGCCGGCGAGCCCGAGATGACCATGACCGGCGGTTCGCTTGAGATCACGGAGTGGATCTGGTGGGGCGACGGTGCCGGCAGCCACGGCACATTCCGTATGAGTGGCGGCACCATCACGGTGGCCAACGAATTCGAACTGGGCTGGGGAGACGGCGAAGGGACCTGGATTATGACGGGCGGCACCGTCACGGCCGGGGAACTCATCATCCCGACCGGTAGCGGACGCGCGGGACAGCTCTATCTTCACGGGGGCACTTTCAACGTCGGTGGCGACGGCCTGAGTATGACAGACACCGGCCTGATGGATATTACCGAAGGCACGCTTGTGCTGGAGGGCGATCTGCGTGCGACGGTTCAGGGGCACATCGACGCCGGTCGGATTACCGCGTACGACGGCGCCGGGTATCTCGAGCTCGACTACAACGAGAGGAATCCGGGCAACACCACGCTGACGGCGGTTCCCATCACGGGAAAGGCGTACAGGCCGACTCCGGCTGATGGCGCCGAGAATGTAACGTTCTGGCTCATGGAGTGGGGAGCCGGTCTGAATGCTGCGGTGCACGATGTGTACCTCGGTATGTCCCCTGACGCCCTCGAGTATGCCGGCCGCCAGCCTCTTCCGATATACTGGCCTACCGGCGGTCTGGCTCCCGATACCATTTACTACTGGCGAGTCGACGAGGTGGAGGGGGACTTTACCACCATCCATGAGGGCGATGTCTGGACTTTTGCGACGGCTCCCGAGACCGCTTATGCTCCCAGCCCCTGGGATGGAGCCAGGCACGTCGATCCCGAAACCGATCTGGCCTGGGCTGCGGGGATCAATGCCACTTCGCATGACGTGTACTTCGGCACCGACAAAGCGGCGGTCGAAGCGGGCGAGGCCGCAGCGGCCATGGGGAACCAGATTCCCAGGATATTCGATCCCGGCGCGCTGGCGGCCGACACCACCTACTACTGGCGGATTGACGAGCACGCTGCCGGCGATGTCGTTCACGAGGGTGACGTCTGGACGTTTGCCACACTCGGTCCCGGCGGCGGCGCCAAAGCCCAGTACTTCCGGGGCAAGGATCTCGCGGGCGATCCCGTACTCAGCCAGATCGAGGATGCGATCGATCATCCGTGGGGCTCCGGGGAAGTGGTTGCCGGCATCAGCGATCAGGTTTCGGCCCGGTGGACCGCCAATCTGGAAGCGCCCTTCACCGAGACCTTCACGCTGATTGCGACCAGCGACGACGGCGTTCGTCTCTGGCTCGACGGCCGGTTGCTCATCGACAACTGGACCAATCACGGCACGCGCGACGATTACGCGCGAGTGGACCTTGTGGCCGGTCAGTACTACGGCGTGAGGATGGAATGGTATGAGGATGGCGGAGGCGCCGTGGCGCAGCTTTCCTGGCAGAGCGAGTCGATTCCCCGACAGATCATTCCCACGGGCTGGCTGCAGCTCTCGGTCAGGGCGACGGCGCCCTACCCGCCGAACACGGGCGTCGATATTCCCCAGACGCCGTTGCTGCGCTGGAACGCCGGCGAAAGTGCCGCCCGGCACGATGTCTATTTCGGCGAGGACGCCGAAGCGGTGGCCAACGCCACGCCCGCGGACGCCGGAATCTACCGCGCCCAACAGGCCCTCGACGCAACCACGTACAATCCGGGGCCGCTTCAGTGGAACAAGACCTACTACTGGCGCATCGACGAGGCCAATACGCTCGATGCGGAAAGTCCGTGGAAGGGCGCCGTTTGGAGCTTCACTACCGCCGATTTCATCGTGGTCGATGACTTTGAGACCTACACCAATGAGGTCGGCTATCGCGTTTTCGAGGTTTGGGTCGATGGCGTCGGCTTCAGCCAGCCGGCCCCGGGCCATCCCGGCAACGGCACTGGTGCATCGGTCGGCCACGACATCTGGAGCGTGGACAGCCCGCACTACAACGGCCTGCTCGTGGAGACCGGGGACGTCCACGGCGGGTATCAGGCCATGCCTCTGTATTACGATAATACGGAGACGCCCTATTATTCCGAGGCCGACCGGACGTGGGCGATCCCGCAGGACTGGACCGTCAACGGCGTCGATACTCTCGTGCTCTACGTGAGAGGCCTGCCCGGCAACGGCCCCGACCCGCTGTATGTTGCGATCGAGGATAGTGGTGGACGCACAGGTGTCGTGGTCCATTCGGATGCCGCTGTAGCAACTGCTGACGAATGGACCGAGTGGAAAATACCGCTGAGTGAGCTGACGGATGCCGGCGTGACAGTGACGGGCGTCAAGAAGATCACCATCGGCGTCGGCCGGCGTGACGCGACGACGCCGGGTGGGGTCGGCGTGATCTACGTGGACGATGTTCGGGTCATGAAACCCGCGTCCACCGAAGAAACCGGAGCTTGACCTGGTCGGCGATAGACGCGCTGTGCGCGTCACTCCAGATCAGGTGGAGACGTCGTTGCGCCGGAAGGAGGCGGAGCCGCCGTCGTTTTCGGCAGGTGAGTCGAATGGCTTCCTGCCCGTGTTTGTACGCCGTTACGCAGATTCCGAGCGATGCAGCCTGCCGTTCTGATGGTAAGTGGTGCTAAGATCAATGCGCCTCCCGGTGTGTGGCCGGGAGGCGATTTCCGGAGCCCGTGTGATTCATGTCAGGAGGATTGCTATGTGGAGAAAGTTGCTTGATCTAATCTGCCTGGTTGTAGTGCTGTGCTCGGTCGGCACGAATGTTGTCCTTGGCGGCATCGTGATAGAACGTCGAATCAGCACAAGCTCCGACGATGTCGAGGAGAGACTCAACGACGGATCCATCGACATGCACAGCAGTGATCTGGAAATGCCCTACGAGAATCCAGGCAAGGGCAGTCCGCAGATGATCGGTCTCCGCTTCCAGGATGTCACAATCCCGAAGGACGCTGTGATCAAAGAGGCTTGGCTGCAGTTCGAGGTCGACGAGGATAAAGACGCTCTTCCCGTCAGCTTGCTCATCGAGGGCGAGCTGACCGCCGATCCGGTCACGTTCACGGAGGAGTTGAATACCGTCAGCAGCCGCCCGAGAACGAACGCCAACGTGAGGTGGAGCGTGCCGAGCTGGACGACGCTCGGGGATCAGGGGCCCGACCAGCGCAGCACGGATATCACCGCTGTCATTGAGGAGATCATCGCCCAGGAAGATTGGGCCGGCGGCAATGCCTTGGTGCTGATCGTCAGAGACGATCCGGACAACCCTTCCGAGGGGGTGCGGACGGCGGAATCCTATTCCCTTCCGACCGGTGCGCCGCTGCTGCACGTGGAGATCTTCGGCGCGATTGCCACGCAGCCGGACCCGCCCAGCGGAGCCAGGAGTGTCACGCCGATGCTCCTCGAGTGGACCCCCGGTGACACGGCCGCACTGCATGAGGTATATTTCGGAACGAACCCCACGCCGGGGCCGGACGAGTTCAAGGGACGTCAACCGTCGGCGATGCTCTGGCTTGGTCCCACTCTTGTCCCGGGTACGACCTACTACTGGCGCGTGGACGAGGTGGACGCCGACGGCGCCACCATTCACACCGGCGAGGTCTGGAGTTTCACCACGACGCCCCTGACCGCGCACCGCCCGCACCCGTCTGACGGCGCGAACTGGATGGGGTTGGACGTGGACCTGAATTGGGCCGCGGGCCTGGGAGCGCTTCTGCACGACGTGTACTTCGGCACCGATCCGAATGCGGTGGGAGACGGAACCGGCGATACGTTCAAGGGCAGCTACCCTGCGACGACGTACGATCCGGGGACTCTCGCCGAGAACACGACGTACTATTGGCGGGTCGATGAAATCGAGGAGGACATGGCGACCCGGCATCCGGGGGATCTCTGGCAGTTTACGACTGCAGGCCCGGGTGGCGGCATCAAGGCCCAGTACTATCACTATTCCGGAGGTTCCCCTCCCGCGCCACCGGAATCCGCTTTTGAGACTCTTGTACTAACGCGTACCGATCCTCAAGTCACGTTCGATTGGGGCAACGGCTCACCCGATCCCCAGGTCAACAACGACCTTTTTGCGGCCAAATGGACGGGGGACCTGGAGGTCGCGTTCTCCGAGCCCTACATGTTTAGCACGAATACGGACGACGGTCTGAAACTGTGGGTGAACGGCCGGTTGCTTATCGACAACTGGACGCTCCACGGTGCCACGATAGACACCAGCCCTCCGATTGAGCTGGCTGCCGGGCCGGGACATTCCGTCGAAATGTGGTATTTTGAGAACAGCAGCGGCGCCCTGGCCGAACTCTACTGGCAAAGCCCCTCCACGCCGAGACAACTCATTCCGCAGGGGGCGATGTCGTTGCCGCTGCGGGCCAGGAACCCCAATCCAGCCGATGAGGCTGTCGATGTGGCGCATGCGCCGATTCTCCGGTGGAAGGCGGGGGACAAAGCGGTTCAGCATCAGGTCTACTTTGGCGCGGATGCCGAGGCGGTGGCCGGCGCCGATCCGACGACTGCCGAGACCTACCGCGGCGAGCAAGCCCTGGAGGCGACTACGTACACTCCGCCCGGCTCGCTGGAGTGGAACAAGACGTACTACTGGCGCATCGATGAGGTCAACACCGCCGATGCCGACAGCCCGTGGAAGAGCCGGGTGTGGAGCTTCACCACGGCCGACTTCATCGTCGTCGATGATTTCGAGAGCTACACCAATGACGTCGGCCATCGCGTTTTCGAGAAGTGGGTTGACGGCATCGGCTTTACTCAGCCGGTGGACACTCCCGGCAACGGCACTGGTGCATCGGTCGGCCACGACATCTGGAGCGTGGACGGCCCGCACTACAATGGCTTGCTCATGGAGACCGAGGACGTCCACGGCGGCTATCAGGCCATGCCTCTGTACTACGACAACTCGGCGCCGCCATACCGGTCTGAGGCCCAGCGGACGTACGCGGCGCCGCAGGACTGGACCCTCAATGGCGTCGATACCCTCGTGTTGTACATACGAGGCGATGCCGCCAACGATGCGGCCCCTTTGTATGTTGTGGTTGAGGACAGCGGAGGTCGCAGCCTTGTGGTGACGCATCCCGATAACGCGATTGTGACCGCGACGGAATGGACCGAATGGCAGATTCCTATGGCCGATTTCGCTGACGCAGGGGTCGTTCTTGCCGCTGTGCGTAAGATGTGTCTTGGCGTCGGCAGCCGCGATGCGGCGGCGCCCGACGGCACCGGCGCACTCTATTTCGATGATCTCCGCGTTGTCAGGTCTCAAGGGCAAGGCAACGGCGGTTGACGGTGACCCCTCCGGCGATCGGCAAATTGCGATGCGTCGGCGCGCAAGTTGATGTTATCTGTAGGGGAGATTCGTTCGTGCCCCGTTGGGTGGAAACATCCCGCATACTCATTCTTACTTGAAGGAGGACTACCATGTGCAAAGGCTTGAGCGGTCTGACCATCACAGTCCTGGTGTTATGTTGTCCGGCGGTTGGCGCACCTCCGGGACTTGTCGGGTACTGGACGTTTGACGAGGGCGGTGGCCAGATCGCGGCGGACTCCTCGGGCAACGGGCTCGACGGCACCCTGAACGGTGATCCGCAGTGGGTAGCGGGCCAGTTGGGCGGCGCCCTGGATTTTAACGGCAGCGGCGACTACGTGGAAATCCCCCATGACCCCCTTCTCTCCATCACTGACGAGATTACCATCGCGGCCTGGACCAATATGAGTGCCAATGCCAGCGGGGAAATGGCCATTGTCAGCAAGGGAGGATGGGGGGCGAACGATCTGCCCTACGAATTGACCGAGACCGCCGGGGACGTCATTTTCTGGCAGTTCTATGACGATGCGGGCAGAGACACCTGCGCTCCGGAGTCGCCGCCGGTGAACGAATGGCACCACATTGCCGGCACCTACGATGGGAGTGTCTTCCAGTGCTACATCGACGGGGAACTGGCGGACGAGTGGGCGTACGCGGGAACGATGCCCGAGAATACGGCTTCTGTTATGATTGGAAGAAGAAGCAGGGGGGGAACGCATTTCAATGGCATGATTGACGACGTGGCGATCTACGATCGCGCCCTGGACGAAGGGGAGATTCAGTCTGTCATGCAGGGGCATCTGAGGGAAAGTCCCTTCGCCCACAGCCCCGGGCCTCGCGACGGGGCCATGCTCGGGCAGACATTCACCGAGTTGATGTGGCAGCCCGGGACCCACGCGGCGCTGCACGACGTTTATTTTGGCGAGACTTTCGAGGCGGTCGGCGCCGCCACCCCGGAGGACACGGATGTCTTTGTCGGCAGGCAGCCCACCGAGATATTACCTGTCGGCTCCGGAGGCGGTCCCGTCCCGGATGCTCTGGTGCCCGGAACGACCTACTACTGGCGCGTGGACGAGGTCAACGATGCCGAGCCCAACAGCCCCTGGAAGGGAAACGTTTGGAGCTTCTGGATTCAGCCGCGTACGGCCTTCGGTCCGTTTCCCGTCGATGGAATGAAGCATGTCGACCCCGACCAGGATCTGTCGTGGCAGGCGGGCATGGGCGTGGTCTTCCACAAGATCTTTTTCGGGGAGAGCCTCGATGAAGTTAACAACGCCGTGGCGCCCCTGACCATGTCAACCGGCACGACTGCGGACGTCGGCACGCTGGAGCTCGACACGACGTATTACTGGCGCATCGACGAGTTCATCCAGTTTCTCGGTGACCAGAGAGGCGCGGTCTGGAGCTTCACGACGCGCGGAGAGGGTGGCGGCGTCAAAGCCGAGTACTTCGCAGGGACCGAACTTGCGGGCGAGCCGGTGTTCACGCAGACGGAGCTCTCGATCGATCACTCCTGGGGTGACGGGGAAGTTGCTCCCGGTCTAAGCGATCAGGTATCGGCCCGTTGGACGGCCAACCTCGAGGCCCCGTTCACCGAGAGCTTCCGGCTCATCACTACCAGCGATGACGGTGTGCGACTCTGGCTCGACGACCGGTTGGTGATCGACAACTGGACCGACCACGGCACTACGGATGACGCCGCCAGAGTAGATTTCATCAGGGGGCAAGTGTACTTGATCCGCATGGAGTTCTACGAGAATGGTGGCGGCGCGGTGGCGCAACTGTCGTGGGAAAGCCCGACGATGCCGCGACAGATCGTCCCGCAAGGGTGGCTGCAACTGCCGCATTGGGCGAGCAGTCCCTCGCCGGCCAACGCCGAACCGTACGCGCCTCAGGCGCCGATCCTGAGCTGGGCTGCCGGCGACGAAGCCACGGCCCACGATGTGTACTTCGGCGAGGACGCCGAGGCGGTTGCCAACGCCACGCCGGCCGACGCTGCGGTCTATCGCGGGCAACAGGCCGCCGGGGCGACCAGTTTCAATCCGGGGCCGCTGCAATGGAACAAAACCTACTACTGGCGCGTCGACGAGGTCAACCCGGCCCACGCCGACAGCCCGTGGAAGGGCGCCGTGTGGAGCTTTGCCACCGCCGATTTCCTGATCGTCGAGGACTTCGAGAGCTACACCAATGAGGTCGGCCAGCGCGTTTTCGAGAAATGGGTGGACGGCATTGGCTTTACCCAGCCGGTGGAGACTCCGGGCAACGGCACCGGAGCGTCGGTCGGCCACGACATCTGGAGCGTCGACAGCGAGTACTACAACGGCTCGCTCATGGAGATCGACAACGTCCACGGCGGCTACCAGGCCATTCCGGTGTACTACGACAACACCGCTGCGCCCTATCGCTCGGAGGCCGAACGCACCTGGACGGTGGCGCAGGACTGGACCCTCAACGGCGTCGATACCATCGTGGTATACGTCCGAGGCGACGCCGCCAACGGTGCGGCCCCCCTGTATGTCGTGGTGGAAGACAGCGGAGGCCGCAGCTTTGTGGCAACGCACCCCGATGACACGATCGTGACTGAGACGGAATGGACCGAGTGGAAGATGCCCTCGGTCGATTTCACCAATGCCGGCGTGAGCCTGAGTTCGGTAAAGAAGATGTGCCTCGGCACGGGCGGTCGCAACGCCACGGGGCCCGGCGGTGCCGGCGTGCTGTACTTCGATGACATTCGCGTGACCCGACCGGCGCCCGAGGAAGAAGGCGGATGATTTCGTGGCGGGCTCTGCCGGCCGATTGAAGGGCAGGTGGTAGATAGTAGGCGGTGCCGGCGGTTCCTGTCGGCGCCGCCTCACTTCTGCCCGCGCAGCAGTTGGATCGGCAACGTGACCATTGCCCAAGCGGCGATTTGCCTCTGATTCGCTGCTCCGGCCGTTTTGACGTGTCTATTATGGGGCCCGTGGGCGATTTCGCGGCCATGTCATTCAGCCGCAGTGGGTGGGGCTATACGTTCGCAAGTGCTGCCTGTAAATGGCCGATGAGAAACGGGAGAAGTAGGCCTTGTCGACGGTCGCGACGCGTACCGCCGACCCGGTGGTCGTTCCGACGGCTTGTCATTGTATCAGCTCTTCCCGCCGGGGCGTTCCTACTGCGGTCGATCTTGGACTTGGATTGTCGCAGCAGTCACCGAAGACAGGTGACTTGGCGGTTGTGATTTAGGCTTGATTCGGTGGCTGTCGTGTGGTAGCATAACTCTTATAGGACTCATGGGCGTTCTTCTGGTTGTTTTGTAGGTACCGGTCATTCCATGACAGTCTGAGGAGAAGGGGATTGAGCGGGCCTGACGTGCAGGCGTGGCAGGTGGCGGCGTCTGCTCGCAGGTGTTGCTCGCAATTGGCCGATGAGAGACCAGGGACGCCAGTCCTGTGGTTGAGA
The DNA here is from genome assembly GCA_016932895.1 of Sedimentisphaerales bacterium. Next base: position 38,878 of record JAFGCA010000686.1, read on the forward strand.
GGTATGTGCGTTTGCCGTGCGCATCGCTCGATACCGACGCCGAGAGCACACAATGAGGTTACGCCAGGCGTGCCCGCCACGGGCAGGAGGTTTGTCTCAGTGTGGTCAAGTGCAATCATCCCACATTCTCATTTCTGTCTGAAGGAGGACTCTTATGTACAAGAAGGCTGGTTTTCTTGTTGTCGTGATGTTTGTCTTGAGCGGGACGATGGCAAGCATGGCGCAGGATCCCGACCCTGCCCTGGTAGGGTGGTGGAAGCTTGATGAGGGGCAGGGGACAGTTGCCAATGACTCCTCCGGCAACGGTGTCCAGGGCACGATCACCAATCTTAACGGCGGTCTCGGTTCAAGCGCATCCGTTTGGGATGTCGATCCCGAGCGCGGCGTCGTTGCCAGCTTCAACGGTGACGATACAAACGGAGCCTACATCAGCGCGGGCACCATCCCGGCCATGGATTTTGAGAACGAGTTCACCTGGGCCTTCTGGGCCAAGCAGCAGGGCGACGGTACCGGGGTCAATCAGACGATGCTGGGCAACCGCTATGGCGGCACGGAGTCGCCTCTGCAATTCGTCAAGTTCACCCCCACCAAATTTGAGTACTACAACGACGATGGGGACTATCTCAATTCGATTGACTACGTAGACATCCCGGCGGGACAGTGGATTCATCATGTGGGCGTCAAGAAGGGGGCGACTCTCACGTATTACCGCAACGGCGTCGAGGCCGGGACGACCACCTTGACCAAGACAATGGACCAGAATCCCTTTTATATGGGAGGAGACCCTGTAAGCGAACGCTGGTCGGGCTGGCTCAGCGATGTCCGCCTTTACGAGCGGGCCTTGACGGCCGATGAGGTCAAGCAGTTGGCGTTTCGTCCGAAGGCGAGGCTTCCGGAGCCGGCTCATGAGGCGACCGGCGTGGTGATGGCTCTTCTGCAATGGACCGCCGGCGACTCGGCGATGTTCCACGACGTGTATTTCGGCACGACGCCGGAGCTGACGGAGGCGGATCGCGTGGCAACGAGACAGATGTTTGCCCTGTATTTTCATCCGTTTGGACTGGAGCCGGGCGCAACCTATTACTGGCGCGTCGATGAGATCGAAGCCGACGGAGTGACTGTGCATGCCGGCGAAGTCTGGCGTTTCACGGCGATGCCCGTTACCTCCTGGGCTCCCGAGCCGGGCGATGACGCCGAGAAGGTCCTTCTGACTCCGGAGCTCACATGGAGCGCGGGCCTCGGCGCGCTGGGACACCACCTGTACTTCGGCACCGATCCGGAGGCGGTTGCAGCGGGAGCGGCCGAGACGGACATGGGCCCGACGGACGGTACCAGCTATCAGATCACGGCGCCTCTGGAAGTGGGGATCGTTTACTACTGGCGCGTGGATGGGACCGACGTGGCCGGTAGTGTCACCCAGACGGGGGAGGTCTGGAGTTTCACGACGATCGACGCGGGACCGGGCGGCGCCATCCGGGAGTGGTGGCTGGGTAACAGTGGCAGCGACATACCGAGCCTGACCGACGATCCGCGTTTTCCGGATGAGCCCGATGGACGCGAAGTGCTGGCTGCCATGGATGGGCCCGTCGATTGGAGGGACAAC
>JAFGCA010000687.1 GCA_016932895.1 Sedimentisphaerales bacterium
CGGGCCATCCTGCCCGCGGACGTATCCCACGGTCCCGCCCTGGAACAAGGCAACCGCGCCCTGGAGTACGGCTTGTTCGAGCAGCCCGCTTTCCGGGTGCCGCTCGATCGGCCCGGTGTAGCCGAACACCGCGCTCGGGTCGCTGTCGGCGAACTGGCAGAGCAGGTCCAGGCCGTGGATGGCCATGGTCAGCACCGGACCGCCGCAGGTACTCGTGATCGCCTGAATATCCCCGATTATGCGATCCCGGCGGACGAGCCGGGCCGCATGCACCAGGGGCGGATCCCAGTGCCGGGTGTGCGAAACCACGATCAGGGACCCGGCCGCGTCGGCCCGCCGGTTGATCTCGTCAATCTCGGCGAGCGACGTGGCCAGGGGCTTCTCCGCGAATATCACCGGCACCCCGGCCTCGACGGCCGCCAGAATCAGCCGTGTGTGAGTCATTGCCGGCGTACAGACCGCAACCACATCGAGCTTGGCCTGGCGCAACATCTCCTCGCCACTCTCAAAGGCCGGCGCCTCTCCCCAGGTCCGGCAATACGTCTCACGGTTCTGGGCCAGATCGTCGGCCACGGCCGCTACCTCGATCCCGTCGCAGAGCTCGATGCCGCCGGCATGGCAGAAGGCTTTCGGGTCGCCGGGCCCGGTGTAACGGGCCCCGATGTTTCCCAATCCGATGATGCCGGCTTTGAAACGCTCCTTGCTCATGATGCTCCTCTCACACGCCCCTTCGTTGACGCCCCTCAACCGAACACCGGTTGCTCCTTACTCTGCCGGTCAATGACCAATAACGTCACGAGAACGCCACCACGCGGCCCGTGCGAACGGATTCTTCCGCCGCGAGACACAGGGCGACCGCCCAGCGTCCGTCCCGGGCGGATTCCGGCATGGGCGTTGCCTCCCGGACTGCCCGGACCATGACCTCGACCTGGTCCTCCAACTCGTACACCTCGCCCGTGATCTTGTCGATCAGGATGTCGTTCACCTGTTCGCCGTCACAATGCTTCAGCCAGAACGTGGGGTGGAAGGTTCGGTCCATGGCGCCGCTCCAGCTTGCCCAGAGCGCGCCCGTGGTCCCGGTCAGTTTCACGGTCTGATGGTGTTCGAAACCGCTCAAGGTCTGGGTCACGACCGCGTACGCCCCGGCCGGGAAATGGACCAGCGCGCTGAAATTGTCCTGCAGCTCGGGGTGGTCCGGCTGCCTGGCGTTGGCACAGGCGTAGACCGACACGGGATCGCCGATGTCCTGGAAGTACCAGCGCGCGAAGTCGAAGAAATGGATGGGTTCCTCCAGTATCCAACTGCCGACGCGGTTGATGTTGTAGCGCCAGTTCTGGCTGCCGAGTCGGTACGGGTTCCGGACTCGTCCCGCCATAGCAATGGGCAGGCAGGGGCGAAGCCGGATGCACGTCAAGACCCAGCGAAACGTCGCGGCGTAACCGATCTGCTCAAAACTGGTGCCGAATGGGGGTGGATTGCCGTCAGCCGCCTTCGTAGTCCGCCCTGGCCTGCACCATTGGCCCTGCCGGCCGAATTCTTGACCCCGCAGCCGGGTTTCTCGTATGGTTCAGTCAGAAATCGAGGATTTCACGTGGCCCAGCAGACGTGTTGGCCGGGGGCCTGGAAAAGCAAACTCCTATTGGTCTGACCGCATGTCAGAGGCTGGGCAGTGCGCTCAGAACTGCGCCCGGGCGGGCTCACGGAACGGAGACGGCAATGTCTGAAGATGCACGAACCACGGAGCTTATCTGGAAGGAAGACTGGGACGCCGCGCGCCGGCATCACTGCGACTGGTGGCAACAGCAGGAGCTCGTCCTCTGGGTGACCGCGTCTCGGGACCGCCCGGCCATGGACCTCGAGCCGCCGCCGGCCCCAACCGATCTGAGACAACGCTGGTTCGACCCGGAATGGCGGCTGCGCCAGCAGGAGTACCAGATTTCCCGCTGCTTCTACGGGGGGGACGCGTTCCCGCTGTTCAGCAGCATCAGCGCCGCAGGGGATCTGGGGGCGTACGTCGGCTGCCAGGTCGGTCTTTCTCCGCAGACCGTGTGGTGCGAGCCGTGCATCGGTGACCCCCCGGAGGGACACCCGCCGATCCGCCTGGATCGCCAGTCCTGGGCCTTCCGGCAGCACGTCGCCATGGTCGAACTGGCTGTCCGCGAAAGCGGCGGCCGCTGGCTGGTGACTCCACCCGATCTGGTCGAGAACGTGGACATCCTCTCGGCCATGCGGGGTCCGCAGCCATTCCTGCTCGACCTCGTGGACCGCCCCGAGTGGGTGGAACAGAAAGTCCGGGAGATTAACCAGGCGTTCTTTGAGGCGTTCAACGTCTTCTATGAAATGGTGCGGGACGGCTATGGCGGCAACGGGTTCGTCTTCAACGTCTGGGGACCGGGACGCACGGCCAAGGTCCAGTGCGACGCCTGCGCCATGTTCGGTCCAGAGATGTTCCGTCGGTTCGTGACTCCCGCCCTTACCGAGCAGTGCGACTGGCTGGACTATGCGCTTTACCATCTGGACGGCGAGGACTGCCTTGTGAACCTGGACGAGCTGCTGGCCATCGATTCCCTCAACGCCATCGAGTGGACCCCGCGGCGGCTCTCGGTGGGGGATAGCGGGGGACATCCGCGTCACTGGGAACTCTACCGCCGCATTCTCGCTGCGGGGAAGTCGGTGCAGGCCATCGGCGTGAAGTACGAAGAAGTCATACCGCTGCTGGACGCGTGCGGCGGCACAGGCATGTTCGTGACGACGAGCGCCCCGACGGAGGAAGATGCGCGCAGGCTGGCTGAGGAAGTGGCGCCGTATCGTCCGTGACGGCGGCTCGAGGCCACGATCAACCACCGGCTTGAACGCGTTGGTAAACAGCGGTGCGCGCCCACGGTCGGGTCTCCAAATAACTGTTGGAATTCCGTTTCGAATCTCGCTCACACATACAATATCCTCTTGAGCGGACAGGGATGCGCTGCTAGCCTCAACACCGCTGGCGGGGCATTGTGCGGGGCGTTGGATACCGCCTGAATCTCGACGAATCAAAGAAGCCTTGGATCGAGAAGGTGAACGATGGATGAGGCCCGACTGCTGAGTGTTCTGGAAAGGATTGCCTCCGCACTGGAGCGTCTCGCGCCGACGATCTCTGGTTCCGAAGCCGCCCTCCCATTCGACCCGGCTGAGGCAGACGAATACAATGCGGCAAGCGATGAGGATCAACGGGAGTTCTGGGCGTATTTGGATGCCAACCCAGATGCGATGGCATCATTTGAAGAGGCCGGTCTCAGCAGTGAAGACAGCAACGGCGATGAGGGCGGCGACTCCGAGGACGAATACGGAGAGGAAGATCAATACGATGATTACTACGACGATGACCCATGGAACCAACCAGAACACTACGATAAATACGCCGGTACTTATGCACAGGATGTTGCCGACCTGAGCGACGAGTTCATTGATGATGTCTTGGACGGCTGCCCGGAAGCATATTGGAACCTTGGATGGGATTGACTGTCGAACCAAGCACTGCACGGTACGGCGTACCGCCGCCCGTGAGTGCAATCGTTGGCGGGAGACAAGACTATGAATCCGTACACAGCAACGCCCGGTTTCCTCCTACTGCTCGGCTCAGGCTACTTTGGGATTATGGCTTTCAGGCTATTGTTCCGAACGTGGAAGAAAAGCCCCGCAAGGCACAGACGACTGTCCCCACACGAACAGATGTACTTCTTCTTCGTGCTCCCCACCAGGAACCGCGACTTCATGAAGTGCGTTTTGCTGAACATGATTTTTTTCTTGATGGGCCTGGCTTTGGTGAGCGTCTCACTACCGAAAGCGAACCCGTGAAACGATACTACAGGAAGACCACTTCGCTTTTGCTTCGCACTCTCGGCGTGCCATGCAGAATGAAGGCGTAGGCCTCCTCTGTTTTAGAGGTTTATCAAGTGAACGATGCCAATAGTGTTAGAATTGTCTTCTGGGGAGCCATCGCGTTCTCCTGCCTTCTCGTGATGCCCCTTCTTGCCGGGCTGCACCAATTGTGGGTGACTGTGAGGCTGTATCGACGCACGCCTTTGGCTGATGCCCTCGGCACCCTCCGCTGCACTGCCAGAACGCGCAATGCCTGGATGATCCTGCTGCCGCCAGTGCTCACCGTAATCGTGTTCGGCATCATAGCGCCGGCGCGTGGAGTCACCTATCCGAACATATTCTTTCTCCCAATCGCCCTGATCCATCTTGTTCTTCTTGTGACTTTTGCCGCACCACCATCCGTTCTTCTTTTGGGAAGCTCCCGGTGGGAGAGCGTTCGTCTGTTCAATCTCATCGAGCGTGGTATCTATCCATACCGTGTCGTTGTGCTGTTCGAGCCATCGCGATCTGATCCCAATCGCCATTCTCGTTTCCACTGGCTCGGCTTCCAGTTCGACAACCTGCGCATTCTCGGACGCCATAGCTGGCGAGATATTGTCTACAGGATCGCATCCAACGTCCCAATTATCGTTCTCGACACACGTTTACCATCACCAGCAGTCATCGAGGAATCCCGGCGCATGCTGGACGCCCGGTTTCTGCACAAGACCCTGTTTGTCGTTGCGGACGACGGTAGCGCTCCGTCGCTCACCGTGGCGTCGCCAGATCAGAACATGCAAGCACTGCGTAGGACGACAACCCATGATGTTGTCCGGAATCTGAAGGCGATGGGTCTTGCGCATACGACGTCTCCTGATGACGATCTACTACTGAGTTCTGCTTCCTATGCTCGAAACGCAAAAAGGCTGCAGCGTGGCATGGTCACGGTGGGAAGGACTTGCGTGCCCTTTGATGCGGCACTGAAAGTGGCCGAACAGACGCACGGGGAGGTCGCGTTTGTTCTAGCTGCTCGGGAATTGCAGGCGATGCTGCGTGGGCACCCAGGGGACGGTGCACTGGAGGTCTACGAGCAGCTACCAAGAGATATTTCGGCGACGGAGCAGTTCCTCGCCAACTGGGAGGAGGCAGACTCTGAGCAGTTCCGCGAAGTCATATCCACTGCACGCAGAGTTTGTGAAGCCCTCTCCGATCTCCAACGGGAGGTAGATCACGTACCCCCATCGTTCCTGATCCGTAATAGGGATGACATCCTGGAACGTAGGAGGCAGCAAAATGCGTCAGAATGAAGAACTCCGCGCCAACAATCGGATGTAACGCGACTCGGGTAAGGCCGCCGCAGACGGCTTTCCCGACGCGGTTCATGCTCGACGTTCCCCGGACGCCTGCCGGCGTCCGGGGAATGCCCGCGTTGACTGCGTCGCCCCGATTGCCCGCCGGCTGACGCCGGCGAACAATCGGTTCGACCAACAGCCGCCGTCGCCCGGCGAGCAAGCTGGCCGTTCGCCAACGGCCGTTGGTCAACGCGGGCATTGGCAAAGGGAAAGGAGGCGAAGTGAGCACCAAGTTCAAATGTCCGCACTGCGGTCAGTCGCTCGATGCCCCTGACGCTATGCGGGGCGAGGAGACCGAATGCCCGGCATGCTCGAGGCCGGTAACTGTATCCACAATCAACGTGACGACAGAGGCAAAGGAGGAATCAGACGTGAAGACTAACATACCGCAAGCAATCTGCAACATCTGCGCAGCCATTATGTTTTTGTGTATCTCATTCCTTGCCCTATTCGGTGCTGTGCAAGCAAAGCGATCAGCCGATGTCATTGATTCAGGCCTTAACGCCATGTCGATCCAGGCAGAACGATCCACTGACGTTGTTACCTCCTGCTTTGACGAGCTCACGGCATCGCAAAAAGACTTGCAGGAGCAGGCAACCATCGGCAGTGAGATACTCAGCGAGGTCCTTGCGTACGTTGCTGCGAAAAGTCTGGAAGAAGCAGAAGTCCTCTCTCCCACTGAAGCAAGCTCAATTGCTGGCGATGCGCTCAGGAGTATCGATAAGAGATCAGAGCGCTGAGGCAAAATTGCTCGTTCCGTCAACGACATGATCCTCAAGGAACGACGAGGCAGGAATCAATACTGATTTGCAAACAAAGAAATCCACGGTGCCCACTGGGGCGCGCGGACGCGCCCCCTCGGTGCCTGACTGCGGGCGTTTGATTTGAGGAGGACGGTAAGACATGATGTTTCTCGAGATCGCCCTGCCCAGTGTCGCTTGGCTTAGGGGTTGGCGATGGCGTGCGCTGCTGCCGTTGTGCTGCCAGGACTATCCCCAGTTTTGGAGGGCGCAACAGCCAGAACGTCTGCAAACAATGGCTAAGGCGTTGGAACGAAGTGGAATGGCATGGTTCTTCGAAAACGAACTGGAGATGCCTCGACTTCGCTCGGCATGACAGAAAAC
>JAFGCA010000076.1 GCA_016932895.1 Sedimentisphaerales bacterium
GCCATGCAGCCCGAGGTCGGCTTCATCCTGCAGCAGATCCTCGAGCCCCACGGCCACCTGCTGCTGACCGACACCGGCGAGGACATCGCCCCGCACCCGGACTTCCGGCTCGTGGCCACGGCCAACACCCTGGGCTTCGGCTCGGACTCCGGCCTCTACGCCAGCGGCACGCACGTCCTGAATTTCAGTTGGCTGGACCGTTGGGACGTGGTCGTCCACATCGACTATCTGCCGGCCGACGACGAGGTGCGTCTGCTGCACAGCCGGTACCCGGCCGTGAAAAAGGACCTGCTCAAGTGCATGGTCAAGGCGGCCGGCGATCTGCGCAAGGCCCACGCCAACGAGGAGTTGACCACGGTGCTCACTACCCGACGTTTACTTGCCCTCTGCGCTCGCCTGGAACGCGGCAACGAGTTCCCGCGGGCGCTGCATGTCTGCGTGCTGAACAAGGTCCCCCAGGAGGACGTCCGCGTCATTCGCGAGACGTTTGAGCATCATGTGGGGCCGATGGCTTGAATAGAATAACTGCGGAGGGAGTAGCCGCAGGGTTGCTCCCTCCGCAGTCCGTATTACATCTTCCTGGGCTGACCACACCATGAGAATGACTGTCGTCCCAGGCATATCCGTACCATGATCTGTTCGGCCGGGTCTATGACAGACTGATCGGGCTAGGGCGCCGGTTTCTGAGAACTATCACCGCTCGCCTGCGCTATCCGGTCCAGAAGTCGAAGGGAGTCGGCGATTGCCGTGTGGCCCGACTGCAATGTGTCTTGACGAATTCGCAGGGCCTCGTCCGCGTATTGACGCGCGAGTTCGAGTTCCCCCACGGAGGATTCGGCGGGCTCCGGAATCCCAGCGGCTTGCGAATGGGGTAACGCTGCCTGGGCATCGGCGTCACGAGCGCGCAGTGTTCGTTCGACAAGCCATTGGGCAAGATTGTGGAGGCACAACGCCGTCGCGGGATGATCCTCGCCGAGCTGTTGATGAGCCAGCAGCAGCGCGTCCCGCAAGAACGGTTCGGCGCGTGAGAGATCGCCTGTTTGCGTGATCGCGGCGCCCATGCGGGTCTTAACTATGACGGCTTCAAGAGAATCACGGCCGATCCGCGTCTCGGCAAGATCCAAAGCCTCGGAGAGGCGGGTGACGGCGTGATCGAATTCGCCATGGACCTGTTCGATCTCGGCGAGGGCGCAGAGGTCTGCAACGACCTGGTCGGTCTCTTCGGCAATGACCGCGTCGCGCTGCTGGAGAGCGGGCTCCAGCAACGCCTTCGCTGCAGCGAGATCGCCGCGGGCAGCGAGCACGCATCCCATGCGGCCGCGACACCATGTGAGGTAGGGTTGATCGGGCCTGTATCGCCTGGACCATACTTCCACGGCCGCTTGATAGGCCTGCTGCGCGCCCGGCAGGTCACCTCGGTCAAGCAGAAGCCGCCCGAGGCTCTCATGAGAACGGGCCAGGTACGGACTATCCTGAGCGAGCAGCTTCTCGTTCATCGCGCAAGCATCACGCAGGACGGGCTCGGCTTCGGTGTAGGAGCCTCGTACATGGAGCAGAATTCCGAGGCGGTTGAGGCTCCAGGACACGTCAGGATGTTCGTCGCCATGCACGCGGCGAGCGAGTTCGACTGCCTCTCGCAAGAAGGCCTCGGCTTCGGCGAGCCGCCCGCCTGCCTGCTCGAGTTTGCCCATTTGGACCAAGAGGGCGACCGCTTCAGGTGTTTCGTCGGCATTGAGCTGTTCAAGCATGCGGCGGGCTTCCACAAAACGCGAGCGAGCCGCGTCGAACTCATGCCGGGTGAAGCCGAGCTGGCCCCAGCGGCTCAACAGGCGCGCGGCCTTGATCGATTCATCGCAGCCCAGCCCCCGGAGCATGGTCATGGCCTCCTCGTACAGAGCCGCGGCCTGGGCATGCTGCGACCTGGTCTGGAGAAGCCATCCAAGGTTCTCGATACTCTCGGCGAGATCGGGGTGACCGTTCGGGTGGAGAAGTCGGCGCTGTTCGAGCGCCTGGCGGAAGCAGGCTTCGGCACCAGCGAGATCGTCGAGGTCATAAAGAAGCTCACCCAGGCTATTGAGGCTCAGTGCAAGCTCGGGGTCAGGTGGCGTGAGGAGTGATTCACGGATCGCCAGTGCACGCCGCAGGTGGGGTTCGGCCTGTGCGAAGAGGCCGATGCCGTGATATGTCCGGCCGATGGCCGTGCGCACGGCTGCCTCGACCTCGGGTTCGCCGGCGAGTTCGGCCTCCACGCGCCGGCTGGCGCGGTCGAGCGCCTCGCGTGCAACCAAGTGCTGCTGGGCGGCGTTGTAGCCGGGTCCGCCCTCTGTCGGGCGAGGCTGCACGAGCATGCTCTCCAGGAAGTGCTGAACGGTACTGGCACGTCGCGTGGATCGTTCGGCCTCCACGCGGGCCCGAGCCTCGGCCCGGTACAGGACGGTCAGCCACAATGCGGAGACGCACGCGAGTGCGAAGACGGCGAGGCCAGCGGTCGCCGCCACACGATGACGGTGGACCATCTTCCGGATGAGATACCAAGTGCTGTCACGCTTGGCTTCGATGGCCTCGCCCGCAACGAAGCGCTCGAGATCGCGGGCCAGTTCTGCCGCACTCTGGTAGCGGCGATCAAGGTCCTTCGCCAGACACTTGAGGACGATCGTATCGAGTTCATCGTTCACCTCCGGTCGTAACGCCCCCGGGTGCTGCGGCGCGGTTTGCAGTATGTGCCGCAGCACGTCGGTGAACGTCCCGGTGACTGGGTAGGGGAAGCTCCCGGTGAGTGCCCGGTAAAGCATGACCCCCAAAGCGTAGATGTCGCAGCGTGAGTCGATCCGGTGAGGATTGCCCTCCGCCTGTTCCGGGCTGGCCCAGGGCAGCGACCCGACGAACTGGCCGGTGACGGTCATGGTCGACGAGGACAGGGGCTCGTCCGAAAATGGGCCTGCGAGCTTCGCCAGACCGAAATCCAGGACGTGCGGCTCACCTGCCTCGTCGACGCGAACGTTGCCAGGTTTGAGATCACGGTGGATGATGCCGCGAACGTGCGCCGCGTGCACCGCCCAGGCGATCTTGATAAAGAGTTCCAGCACTCGGTCCAGCGGGGCGGCGCCGCCGGCGAGATGCTCGTCGAGCGAAGCACCGGCGATGTAGTCCATCACGAGATAGCAGCAGTCTCCGGCGATCCCGCTGTCGAGAATCGCGACGAGGTTGGGGTGCCGCAGTCTTCTGAGCACCTGCACCTCTCGCTTAAAGCGCGCGCGGCCGTCGGTCATGGTGAATCGCTGCTCGCGGAACACCTTGATCGCCACCCGCCGGCGAGTTGCCTCTTGGACCGCCAGATAAACCACGCCCTGGCCGCCACGATGAATCTCGGATTGTATCTCGTAGCCGGTGAATGCATCAGGAGCCGGACGGGGGTCGGGCCTCGACGCAGCGGCCGCGTCAGGCTCCTGGGCGCCGGCGCCGACCGACCCGCTTGCATGGCCGAGGTCGCCCCCCGGTGCTGAACAGGCAACGTTTCCGCGCGTCGATGGCTCGGAGCGTGCGCGAAGCTCGGCCTGCTCGACGAAGTGCAGGGCTTCGAGCTGCTCCGGGAGTTCCGGGGCCAAATCGGCATGATCAGAGAGCACCTGTTCATCGAGGAGAGCCTCGCCGGCGGCACGACGAGCGATCACATCGCGCAGAACGCTGCTCACGCGCTCGGAGCGGCTGGTACCCTCGGAAGCGGCAGACAAGGGCTTGCTCATGGTTGCCGGGCCCACTGAATTGCGCCGTTCAGGTCAAGGCTTCGCCACCAACCCATTTCCTTCACCGCCATTCATTGCCGCCCGTTGGGGCCGGGCAGGCTCAGGTTCCGCTGATATCTCTCCGTATACAGAACCCTCCAACATGCCCGGCGCGCCCGTGGATGGCGCGGTTTTGCCGCATCAGTCTTTCGAACTGAGATAACAACTGACGCTGCCGAGTCGCTGGGCCAGCAGACGAGTGCCGCGGCGGCACAGACCGTGAATGGCCCGCTCCGTGCGTCCCATTTCGCGGGCTGCGTCCGCCACTGTGCGTCCCTCAAGGTACACCAATTCAATCGCCCGGCGGTAATGCGCAGGGAGAATCAGGATTTCGTTCTTCATCGACGCAACGGCTTCGCGTCGGGCAACGCTCCGGCTGGGGCTGTGCTGAGGTGATGCCAACAGTTCAAGAATCGCAATAACCGAATCCTCCGGCGATGCCCCCCCGGTCGGCGCTGCGGGACAATGGCCGCTGCGCCGGGCGGTCCGCTGGCGCCGGATGGTGCTTCGCAGCCGGCGCACGGCGATCGTGGTTACCCATCGATCGAAGGATTCGCCGTCGCTGGGCACGAATTCGCTGATGTGAGTGAACACGCGGGCATACGCTTCCTGAAGAATATCCTCGGCGTCCAGGCTGGCGCGCAGGTCTGCGGGGATCTTCAGCCGGAGGTATCTCGTCAGGCGGTTGTGGGACTCAGTGAGCAGCAGCTTCAAGGCGATTGTGTCGCCTTTCACGGCATGGCGGGCCATCTCAAGCCTGTCTGACGTCGTATCCATGCCGCCAGCGTCTCCTGGAGGTCCAAGCACTGCGAAGGGCCATCCGTCCCATGAGGACAGTATACTCCGGGCACACGTCTGACTGCATAGAACAGGCTTCCCGCCGGGAGAGCCGGGGACGTAAGTCCTTGAGAGACAACAGATAGCTTTGCGACAGAACGCGGGCATTCAGAGCGGCATAGCGGGTGCCACGGCCCGAGTTCTCTCGGGGTATTTCCGCAATTGAGCGGGCGCGCAGGGGGCGAAACGGCGTTGAGTACCCGGGATCAATCAACAGGGGCCCGATCTGGAGTGCGGAGCAGCGATTCCGGCGGATCCGAGCTGCTCGAATCGGGGTCGCGGACGCAGGATGCGCCAAGGAGCATACCTATGTACAGACCGAACGGTTGGTTTGCCAGGACAGTCGCGTTCGCCCGTCTTTGCCAATCGCAAGTCCCTTCCGAGAGGAGCAGAATCATGTCGATGCATAGGCTTCGTATGTCCGTCGTGGTCGCGGCCGCGCTGGTGGGTACGGCTGCGGTGTGGGCCGATCCAATGGGTACGGCGTTTACGTACCAAGGGCAACTCAAGAAGGATGGAATTCCCGTATCGGGGCCGTCGGTGAACCTCGTGATCACTCTGTGGGACACGGCCGGCACCGGATGTCCACCCGCGGGCGGGACACAGCTTGGGGTGCAAACGCTCTCGGGCGTTCCGGTGACCAACGGTCTGTTCATGGTGAAGCTCGATTTCGGATCGGGCCCCTTCCAAGGCCAAGCCCGGTGGCTGGAGATCGCGGTGGACGGGACAACGCTCTGCCAACGGCAGGAGCTGGCGCCCGCCCCGTACGCGCTCTACAGCGCGAACGCGCCCTGGAGCGGGCTGCTGGGGATGCCGGCCGGATTTGCCGACGGGGTCGACAACGATACGCAGTACTCCGCCGGGGCCGGACTGACCCTCGCCGGCACAGTCCTTTCGATTGCCGACGGTGGCGTCACCAATGCCAAGCTTGCGGCCAGCGTCGTCACGACCGACAAGATCGTCGACGGGAGCGTCACCACGGCGGACTTGGCGAACGCCTCGGTCACCCCTGCCAAGGTTGCCGGAGGTACCGCGAGCGGCCAGGTCCTTATGTACAACGGCGCCGCCGTCGTCTGGCAGGCGCTACCGAGCGGTTTCTGGGCCGCCAACGGTACCGACATCTACAACAGCAACGCCGGCAGAGTTGGCATCGGGACCAGCACCCCGGGCCATAAACTGGAGGTCCAAGCTTCGGGTCCCCAGGATGCGGTCGCTGGGTTTGCCGACACCGCCGGCTACGCTGCGGTCTACGGGGAGATGAGCGCGGGGCTTACCAGCCCGCTGCAGGAAGCCTGGGGCGTGAAGGGCACCAACACGACGGGGGGCATTACAGGCGCCCTAGCCTACGGGAAGAGCGTGACCGGCCCCCCAACCTTCTACGCCGTCTACGGCGAGGCCAGCAGCTCTGACTATGCCGGTTACTTTGCCGGTCGGGTCCAGACCACCGGCAATCTCGGCGTCGGACGATCTGCCGTGACGAACAAGCTGGAGGTGGAAGGCAACGCATCAAAGACGACTGCCGGAAGCTGGCTGGCGAACTCCGATCGACGGATCAAGACCGATGTCAAGCCGGTCTCGAACGCCCTCGAGAAGCTGGACAAGGTCCGCCTGGTCGACTTCCGTTACACGGATGAGTACCGCAAGGCGCACCCCAGCATTGAGGACCAGCGATACGTCAACGTCATCGCCCAGGAGTATGCCGAGGTCTTCCCCGACCATGTCACCAGCGGCGGCGAGACTCTACCCGACGGGAGCAAGATTCTGCAGACCGATTCCTATCCGCTGACCATCTACGCGGCGGCGGGGGTACAGGAACTGCATAAGGCATTGGAAGAGAAGGACGCGCAGATCGCCGACCTGACCAGCCGGCTTGAGCGTCTCGAGGCGCTCCTCGCCAAGCTTGTCGATTCGCAGGAGGTTGGGCGATGAACCGCCGCACACACCTCAAGCTCGCCGGGGCATTGCTGGTGTGGCTGTTGGGCACACCTGGCTTGCTCCTGGCGCAGAACTATACCATCGACTGGTGGACGGTCGACCGCGGCGGCGGACTGATCATCCCCGGCGGCGGCTATGAACTGTCCGCCACGATCGGCCAGCCGGATGCCGTGGCCTCGCTGAGTGCAGGGGGCTACGAGTTGACCGGCGGCTTCTGGCCGGTGGCTGAGACCCCTCTTGGTCCGCCCGACTGCAACGGCAACGGCGTCGCCGATACCCTGGACATCGCCGGCGGCACGAGCGAGGACCTGAACCACAACGGCGTCCCAGACGAGTGCGAGGAGCCCGAGCTTTTTGTCGAGATCCGCCTCGCACAGGCGATCGACCAACTCCAGCAGGCAGCCGGTGTCGCGATCACGCCGGACAAGCTCATGTTTACGGCGGGGCCTCGTCCGATTCCGCACTTTCTCGGGGTAAAGGTGCCGGTGCCGTCGCAGTTGCCGCAGGACCCGGTGGTCCGCGGGCTCGACTTCTTGATCCGGCACCGCAAGCTCTACGACCTGGTGGAACCGCGGGCGCAGTTATTCCTGAAGCGGGTCGAGTGGGTCTCGACCAGCACGCAGCCGGAGTCGCCGAGCCTGCGTTTCGGCCAGCACCAGAACGGCATTCCGGTCTTTGGCGCCGAACTGGTACTACACCTGAGCGCGGACCAGGGCCACATCCTCGGGACCACAGGGTACTACATCCCGAACATCCCGAAGCTGCCGCCGGCCAAGCTGAGCATTCCCGAGGCCGAGGCCATCGCCCAGGCCGATCTTGGCGAGTCCGGCAGCATGGTCGTCGGCGATACGAATCTGGTGTATTACAACGAGGGACTGTTCAGCGATGTCTCAGCGCCGACGTACCTCGCCTACCGGATCATGCTGGTGGGCGCGGGCGCACCGTGGCGGTACGTCGTTGAGGCACATGACGGGACGATCCTCGCAACTCAGGAAGAGATCCGCACCGGCAAGGATTTCGACCTGTACAACGCGCGCGGGGACAGCAGCAACTCGTGTTTCGACTGGTCATTCGGCCTTGACGACACGGTGTTCTGGTACGACGAGACCGGACCTTCCGATGACTACCCCGACTGCGGCGCCAACGCCTGCCCGCCGGATTGCCAGCCCGACACGCCGCACTGCAGCGAGCTGGGGTGCAGCAACGATGGTGTAATCGACGGCGACCTGATGTACTGCTTCGCCCATGACACATACGACTACTTCAGAGACACCTTCAGTTGGCGCTCATTCGATGATGACGACGAGGAAGTGGAAGCCTACGTGAATTGGGGCGCTGGCTGCCCGAACTCCTACGCATACGAGTCCGAATGCCTGGCGTTCTGCCCCAGTCAAGTGACTCGAGATATCTTCGGGCACGAATTCACCCACCTGGTTCAGTACAACACCAGTAACCTTGCGTACAAGAACGAGTCCGGCGCCCTGAACGAGAGTTTTGCCGACTTCTTCGGCACAATGGTCGAATTCTGGGTGGAGGGGGCGGGCGGCGACTGGTTGATCGGGGAGGACAGGGCCGGGGGCGCCTTCCGTGACATGTGCGACCCGCCTGCCTATGCGGACCCGGATCACTGGACGGGGCGGGCTGCCTTCTGCGGCGATAGGTGCAACCGAGGCAATGACTGGGGCGGGGTGCACGACAACAACGGCATCCCCAACAAGGCGGCTTGCCTGATCTCCGAAGGTGGAAGCCACAACGGGTTCGTCATCGACCCGCCGCTGGGTCGGGCCAAGGCGGAGCCGCTCCTGTTCCACGTGATGCGGCACCTGCCGGAGAGTGCCCACTTCTCCGATGCCGCGGCGGAGGCCGTCAGTACGGCGGAGTCGTGGCGCGATGGAGGCCGTTACGGCTTCACCGATGAGGACGTCTGCGCGGTGCGCAACGCATACGCCGCGGTCGGCGTGTATGAATTCCCGGATACCGACTGCGACGGAGTCGTCGAAACGGTTGGTGAGGACGACGATGGTGACGGGTTCACCAACGACATCGACCTCTGCCCGGGCCTGCGCAACTACGACAACAGCGACCCCGACGGCGACGGCCAGGCGAATCTGTGCGATGACGACGACGACGGCGACGGCCGCCCCGATGGCGACGACAATTGCCCGCTGTCGCCGAACGGGCCGGACCGCGGCCGGTGTGCCGCCGGTGCCGACGAGGGTGATGTGTGCACCAGCGACGCGGATTGCGACGGCTCTTTCTGCCTCGACTGGCAGGCGGACAGGGATCACGATGGGGTCGGCGACGTGTGTGACGACTCCGATGACGACGGTGTTTCCGACCAGTGGGACAACTGTTGGGAAACGCCCAACAGTGATCAGACCAACACCGACGGGGGATCGTTTGGGGATGCCTGCGACACGGACGATGACGGCGACTCGGTCCTGGATAACGCCGACAACTGCCCCCTGGAGCCGAATCCCGACCAGGCTGACGACGACGAGGACGACGTGGGGGATAGCTGCGACAATTGCGCCGGCCGGGACGGCTGCGACGCCGCCGTGAACCCGTCGCAGGCAAACTCGGATTGCCAGCGGGAACGCAGAGGCGGGATATGCGATGCGTGCGGCGACGAGTGTGACGACGATCGCGACGGGGATGGGGTCAACAACGGCGACGACAACTGTCCGGACCTGGCCAACAGCGACCAGTTGCGGCTCGGTCTCAGCGGAAAAGGACTGGCTTGCGATGACGCGTTAATTCACGCCCTTGAGAGCCTGCCGATTGACGGCCTGCCCTTCCAAGGCTTCGTCTCTCTTGCAGCGCGTCAACTCGTCCGGGTACCGATCTTTCCGTGCGTGGCCGATGGGTGCCCCGACTACATGTCGGCGACGTTTCGGACGCACGTGGCCATTACGGTGTCACCCGTGTTTGCCTCGATCCGCGTGGCCGATGATACCGGGGCCACCGTCGCCAAGGTCCGCAAGGGTGTGACCGACGCAAACGTCGACTTCCGCGTGGCCGGCGACTACTACTCGAACCTGGCCGCTCTGGCGGGGCTGCCGCCGGTCGAGACGGGCCTCAGGCGGGCGCTCGCCGACGAGGTCACGATCGAACCCTACCGGGGTCGGAAGTACTACCTCGAACTCTGGCCGTCGGCGGCCATGCAGCCCGGGCAACAGTACCCGATTACCCTGTCCGTACACAATACGCTTGCCCCTGGCGACTTCGATCTGGATGGCGACGTGGACCCCGATGACCTTGGTGCCTTCGAGGCCTGTTCCACCGGACCGGGTATTCCCTTCTCGCCCGGCTGCATACCCAAGGATCTGGATTACGACAACGACGTCGACCAGACCGACTTCGCTGCCTTTCAGAGGTGTCTGAGCGGCCCGGATGTGCCGGCAGACCCGAGCTGCGCAGACTAACTATGGCGAACACCTGAGGTCCTCGCCACCCCAAGTTCCTCGCTCGGCGTAAGCGAGAAGCCGGTCACAAACTGGGTCCAATCGACGGCGATCCATATCACACGAGCACAGGTCACACCCGCTCCTCGCGATGCCGGCGGGCGTGGCCTTTTTCATGCGCATCGCAGAAAGGAGCACGCCATGCGTGCAAATCCATTTGAAAGCCAGCTTGAACGGCTGGCGAGAACACTGACCGAACAGTTCGGTGTACAGGTCGTCTGCCAGGGCGACAATGCCTGGACCGACGGCCGACAGATCGTGCTGCCCTCGGTTCCTACACCCATGAATAACGACCTTGAGAAGTGCTTGGTTGGCTACCTGGATCACGAGATGGGCCACGTGGCCTTCTCGGATTTCGGCGTGGCCGAGCAGTTCGCCAGGAAGCACCCCGGTTTCGAGGGCCTGCTCAACGTCATCGAGGACGCCCTAATCGAGCGCCGGGCCATGGAGCGCTGGCCGGGGGTCCGGCGCAACCTGGACATGATGTTCAGGCAGATCCGCGGCCGGGTGGCTCAACTGATCCAGCAGCGCGGACCGTTCGACCGCTTCTGCACGGCCGTCTACCTCAAGCTGTCGCATCACGGCGATCTGATGGGACTGGATGCCGAGCTGGCGGGGTATCAAGACCTCCTGGCCCGGTTCCCGCAGATTGGCAACACCCGCGAGGCCAGCGAACTGGCCGAGTTGATCCTGCAACGCTGGCGGCAGCGCGCTACCCAACGACAGCAGCGCCGACAATCTGAC
>JAFGCA010000688.1 GCA_016932895.1 Sedimentisphaerales bacterium
CGCGCCCTGGCGGTGCTTGGGATCGGCGCTGATGGGGTTGTGCTCCTCGTCCGGCATGACCGTGCACGTCGTGCACTTGAGGCCGTTGTCCTTCAGGGCCTTGGCCACCTTCTGATAGTGCGCCACGTCCCCGCCAAACAGCGGCACCTCCGCGCCGTCATAGCCGGTCGCCTTAAGCTTGGGCAACAGTCCGAAATGCTCTTCCGTGACAAACGGCGTCCACAACAACAGATTGAATCCGATTTTCATAGAGACCCTCGACAATGACTGGGTAGACGGATGAGGCAATGGACGAGTGAACGAGCCGACGTGTATATGCGTGTAGTTTCACACATGCGTAGCCACCATGCTAACGACGAAAGAAACACCGGGGCCCCTGACCCCGGCGCATGCCCCTTCTATCGCCGTCCGACGGACCTGTCAACGCCTTTTTTGCCCGTTCGTAGTGTGCCCGTGAGGGCATATCTTCGATCTGTCCCGTACTCCTGATGTACGCAAGATAACGCCTCACGGCGTCACTACACACCTGGCCGCGCCAAGCGAATGTGCGTGGGCTCGTTGCGGTCGCAGGTGAGTCGGGCGTCTGCATATTTCAACTCGACCACCTGGATCGAACTGCGGCGTTGCTCGGTGTCGGTCCGGGGGGCGCCGGGCCGCCGACCGGGATGGGTGAAATAGAAGAGAAAGGCCCGATCTCCCGAGACGGCCACGTCCGCATGGCCGCCGTGGACCTGGTCGTCTTCGCCCGTGCCGGGGGTGACCAGCAATGCCTCCGCCTGTCGTGTCCAACTGCTTGCGTCGCTCGACCGATACACCGCGAGACCTTCCGCCCACCGATCCACGATGAGCCAGTAGGAATCATGCCAGCGGAACGCCTTGGGGCCTTCGCCCCGGTCAGCGATTGCCCGGCCGCGCTCGGTCCAGGTCATCAGGTCGGGGCTCTCCGCCAGGAAGATCGTCTTGCCTGCCTTCTCGTCGTTGTACCACATCCGCCACGTGCCGTCGGCCATCTGCATGACCGAAGCATCAAGGACGCGATCCGATGCAAACGGAAGTTGCCCTGCGTTCTTCCACGTCAGCAGGTTGGGGCTGGTCAAGTGAACGATCCGGCGCTGGCCGGACCAGTCCTCGTGCGTGCCCGGCACGAATGTGAGGAACATGTGGTAGGCGCCGTCGTGAAAGACGATATCGGGCGCCCAGTGCGTATCGTCCTTGCCGCCGACCGGCAGGTCGGCGGTCCCGCGATACGTCCACGTCGCGCCGCCGTCGGCGGATTCCGCGATGCCGATCCGCGTGCCGTGGACCCAGGACACCCCGCGCAGCCCGGGGGCATTCGCCCGGCGATTCGTGTAGAACATCCACCATCTGCCTTCCTGGCGATTCCACACGAGCACGGGGTCGGCCGCCCCATCGTAGATCGGATCGCGATACAGCGGTTTCGGCGCCACCGGCCCGGCCTGGTCCGCCGAACCCGCACAAATGCCGCTCCTCGATAAAGCCATCACTGCCAGAAAGCACAAGCTCATAGACACCTCCGATCCTCCACGACAAGTGAATTCACAAGCGCACAGTCGCCGACGCATGCGTTTTGCCATGCAGCCACGACGCTGTTGGCGCACCGACACAGCGACCCTTCTATCCTCCGCCGGAGCTCCCGTCAACGGCGCGTGAGAACGTCCCACAGTTCAGTGCCCATCCTTCCGGATTGTCCTCTGCCGGAACTGGTCAAGACCGTGCCGCACGTGGCCTTTGTCGTGGACGACCTCGAGGCCGCTCTGGCGGGCAAGGAGATCCTGATCGAGCCCAACAGCCCTGCGGAAGGCGTCAGAGTCGCCTTCATCGTGGACCACGGCGCCCCCATCGAATTCCTCCAGTTCGACCGACCCGAGTCCGAGATCTGGCCGCACGAGGCCAAGTTCACCATCAGGTGAAATGGGTCTGACCACGCCCCTGCGCCGTCGTCCCGTTGGCGGCCGGAGTAGTCAGCGCACCCCGTCCCGCGTCCCACAGAGCCCGATCGCGCTACCTGCCTATGGCAGGTAGCGCGGCCGGACACCTATCTTGCCACGTGCAATTGAATGTCGTCGACGTAGATCAGTCCCACGCCGCTGACCGGGTTGGCTCGACGGCCCAGACCGATCACCAGGCTACTGACGCGCGTTAAGTCAACAGGCGCCAGGGCACTGAACGGTATGGCCCACTCCTGCCAATCAATGGTCGTGGTGATACTCGCGTTTGCATTCGTTACCGTGGCGCTGCCGCCGGCAGTATCCTTGACCGTGACATACAGCGGCATCGGATCGTTCTCCGTCCTTCCTCGGACATAGAGCACCAGAGTCGCCAGGTCGTGAAGGGTCCAGTCCTGAGGCGTGTCCCAGTCCCGCTGGGCCTCGGAGACGACCGTGGTGCCCATGTTGCTGTAGCTCAGCGGCATGGACTGGCGGCCGCTGCGGACGACGGCCCGTTCGGCGAACGGCGATTCGCTGTAGCCCACCTGGGAGCCGTTGTCGAACGTGCCGTAGCCGTCGATCCAGGTTTCGTAGATCCGGCTGCCCTCGTCGTCCGTATAGCCCTCGAATCCGTCCACGATGAGGTGATCGGCCACCGCGAAGCTCCAGACATTGCCCCGAGCGACCATTCCCTCTTCGCCGACCTCGTCGACCCGCCAGAAATACGTCGTGTCCCACAGGAGAGGCTCGGCGAGGCTGTAGGAGTTCTCCGTCTGTCGGCCCTTGTAGATATCGGTGGTTTCGAGCGTGGCGGCCTCCACCGCCGCCTTGTCGGTCCCCAAATAGACGTCATGCACCGTCGCTCCGTCGCCGGCCGACCAGCTCAACGACGCGGCGTACCGAATGTCCACCACCTCGCCCATCGCGGGGCTCGGATTCCAGGCCAGACGCAAATCCCCGCGCATCGCGGTGACGATCTCCTCAAGGGCCAGCACACGGTCGTATGCGCGGACCTCGTCGATGAGCCCCTCGAAGTAGCGGGAATCGAGCGTGTTGGCGCCGATCACGATGAGGGGATTGGAGCCCACGTTGTCGTCGCCGGCGTGGATGCCCGTCGCGTCGAGCGCGCCATTGACGAACAACTGGACCGCCCGCGAGGTCTCCGTCCGGGTGACCGCGACGTGCACCCATTCGCCCGTCACGACATCGCGATTGGAGGTGGTATTCGGGTTGCCGCCGGGCCCGGTCTCGAAGGCCAGCTTCCGGCCGAGCACCGCGACGAGGAAGTGGTCGCCCCCGCCGGCGTGGTCCGACCACAACAGGC
>JAFGCA010000689.1 GCA_016932895.1 Sedimentisphaerales bacterium
CTTCGACGAGGCCGAACGGCTGAAGCAGCCGACCCCGGAAACCGGCGAAATCCTCTCGATGCTCTTGGCGGGGTACAAGAAAGGCGGGCAGGCGATCCGCCTGGAGCCGGTCGGCGACACCTTCAAAACCGTCGCGTTCGATGTGTACGGGCCGAAAGCCCTGGCCTGCATTGCCGGTCTGCCGCCGGCCCTGGCAAGCAGGTGCATCCCGATTCTGATGTTTCGGGCCAGTCCCGACTCACCCAAGCCCCGGCGTCGGATTGACGCCGACCCGGCGGGTTGGCAGACGCTCCGAGATGAGATGTTCGCCCTGGCCCTGAACCATGGCCCGACGTGGCTGTCTCTGGCTGCCAGAGACCACGTGTGCCCGGCCATGAGCGGCCGCGACTACGAGATGTGGCAGCCGTTATTGGCGCTGGCCAGTTGGATCGAGTCGCATGGCGCCACTGGACTGCTGAACCTGATGCAGGCTCATGCCTTGACGACGATTGAGGCCGGCCAGGAAGAACAGACGCCCGACGCGGACGAAATCCTATTGCGAATCCTGGCGGATGAGTTGCGGGCTGGGTTGACCCCGACATGTGGCGAGATTCTGAGCAAGGCCCAGGAGATCGAGACCGAGTCGTTCAAACGGTGGACCAGCCGCGGCGTGGCCGCCCATCTGAAACGCTACGGACTCAGGACGCACAAGAGCTGCGGCCACAAGGTCTTCAGCCGGACGATCCTGGACGATCTGCGCCGTGTTCAGACCAGCTATTCCGTGGACTTGGGCTTCCCTGACCCGGCTCCGGCGAACGTGCCCCAACATGCCCTACGTGCCCCGGAGCCAGTCGCAGGGGCCACCGAGTCTGGCGGCTGAGGGTACATAGGGTATGTCAGGGTACATAGGGTACATTGCAGACGGCAAGGACATGAGGGCACAGAGATGAGCTACAACGTGGCCGAGTTTCTGGAGAGACTCTATCGATCACCTGCGGAAGGGGGCCAGGGTTCGGTTACCGCGGCAGCGGAGGTCGAAACGCTGCCCATGAGTCCGACCGATCTGCCGGCCGACTGGCACTTCTTCTGGGATGAGCGTGCGGCAATCATGGAGTTCGACGGCGGGCTTCCCCGTGAGCAAGCTGAAGCTGCGGCCCTTGCGGCAACCATCGCGGAGATGAAGGCGGCCCAGGAGGAATCTGAAGGAACGAGAGCTTAATAGTTGCAAAGTACCGGGAACTAGGCTATGCTACCACCATGCCGAGGAAATACACGGAACTCGAACGGGCGCTGCGGGACGCCATCCTGTCTGACGGGCGGACGCGGTATGAACTGGCGAAGTTGTCCGGTGTTTCCGAGGCCCAGTTGTCGTTGTTCGTGCGTCGCATCCGCACGATCAACATGGACACCGCGGGGAAGCTGGCCAAGGTCTTGGGCTTGAAACTGGTTCAGTCCAAGGAAAGGTAGGTGTCACAATGGCGAGCGTGTTCAAGCGAGGCGGACGGTCGAATCGCAACGGCCCTTACTACGTTGCTTACTACGACGAGAACAACAAGCGGCGTGTTGTTCGAGGGTGCACCGACCGCGACGCAACCGTGGCCCTGGGCCGCAAGCTGGAGTCCGACGCCATGCTGCGGCGAGAGGGTGTGTTCAACCCGAAGGATGATCAGTACGCCGCAGCCGAGCGCAAGCTTCTGTCCGAGCATCTGGCCGACTTCAAGGCCGACTTGCTCCGGAAGCATGTCACGGCAAAACACGCGGCGATGGTGGTCAAGAGAGCGACGCGGATCGCTGACCTCTGCGGCGCAAAGCACATCAGCGAACTGGACCCGGTAGCCGTCCAAGCCGCGATCAAAGGCTTATCAGATGCAAAGCCCGCAACGGACTCGCCGAAGGCCAAGGCTGCTACCTCGGCCAAGTCGAAGCCCACGAAGGAGGAGGAAGGCTTGTCCCTCCAGACGTGTAACCACCACGTCCGGGCGGTCAAGCAGTTCTCGCGGTGGCTCTGGCGGAATGGCCGGGCACGGGAGAACACCCTGGCCCACCTGACCGGCTACAATGTCGCCCTGGACGTGCGGCATGAGCGCCGGGCACTTACCGACGAAGAACTCTTGAAGTTGTTTGAGGGCCTGCCCGAGAGTCCGCCAGTGCGTGGGGTGTCGGGCACAGACCGGGCCATGCTGTATCGCCTGGCCATCGGCACGGGGTTCCGGGCCAGCGAGTTGCTGAGCCTGACACCGGAATCGTTCGACCTCGACACCGAGCAGCCTACGATCACCGTGAAGCCCGGCTACAGCAAACGCCGACGGCTCGAAGTTCAACCTATTCGCCATGACCTCGCGGACCTTCTTCGACTGTGGCTCGCGGACAAAGCCCCAGGGCAACGTTTCTTCGGCGACCTCGACAGCACGCACACCGCCCGGATGATCCGAGACGATCTGGCGGCTGCTGGCGTGGACTATCGTGACTCTGGGAATCGCGTCGCGGATTTCCACGCTCTGAGGCACACGTACATCACCCGGTTGGTGCAGAGCGGAGCATCCGTGAAAGTGGCCCAGGAACTGGCTCGGCACTCGACGCCCACCCTCACCCTGGGCCGGTACTCGCACCTTGGCGTCTACGATGAGGCCGCCGCCTTGAACGCCCTGCCGCCGCTGGTGGAACCGACGAAGCCAGGGAAGGAAGTGGCACAGGCGACGGGCACCTACGGAGATGCTGCTACAGCGCAAGAAACCGCCGCCAATGCGCAGCGCGCGGCCCCAAGCGCGCAGCGCCAGGCGCAGCGCGCAGGCGGCATTTCGCGGCACCCGGCGTCACCTGGTTGCATGGCTGGCTCTGGTGGGAAAGTGAATGTGCGGGAAGCGCCTCGAAGCGCGACGCCTATAAACGGGCGGCACCAGCAGGGTTATGCATCTGCTGGCACCGCCTTGCATCTTGATGGCGGAGGGAGAGGGATTCGAACCCCCGGTGCCCCGGAAGGGGCACAGCGGTTTTCAAGACCGCCGCCTTAAACCACTCGGCCACCCCTCCGCGCGGGTAGACCTGTCGCCGGAGGCCCCCTGCTCATTCGC